>CAZJVZ010000060.1:0-7855 GCA_964549795.1 uncultured Candidatus Bathyarchaeia archaeon | reverse complement strand
GCTCATGGCACTCTCGATGGGAGCCGTCACGTTGATTGCAAGTCTCTACCTGCAGATCGTCAGGGGATACGGTGCGCTCGATGCAGGACTCATGTTCATACCGATGGAACTGACGTTCGCGACTGTGGGGCCGACGAGTGGAGCACTCTCGGATCGTTACGGGTCGAGGGTCTTGACCACGGCAGGCATGGGCATCCTCGGCGTAACTCTCCTAGTGTTCTCGGGGATCTCAGTCACGGCCTCCTACTTGGAGATCGCAGTCTTGCTCGCGCTAGTAGGAGTTGGGCTCGGGCTCTTCACAGCTCCCAATATGAGTTCCATGATGCGGTCTGTGCCTGCTGAGAGGCGTGGCGTTGCCTCTGCCGTCAGGTCAACGATCTTCAACACGGGCGCCGTTGTCAGCATAAGCTTGGTAGCCGCGCTTCTTGTCACTCAACTTCCGTACCAAGTGGCGTCCGCCATGCTTTCCGGCACAATTGCTGAAATCAGTGTCGCCGAACAGTTGGGCTTTCTCAACGGCATAAGGACGGCACTGCTGGTCTCTGCGGGTCTATGTCTACTAGGGATGGTCCCATCAGCGATGAGAGGAAAGGAACGCTCGATAGCGAAGATGGCGAGTGGAAGTTAGGATATCCGCTTCTTCGCGCCATATCTCTCCCAGTGACTCTTCTCTCCGAGCGGTCTCCGGGTGCTGGTGGGTTTCTCATCCGGATAGCCTACGGACACGGTGCAGAGGACAGCGAGTTGCTCCGGGATTCCGAGCAGTTTCCTGATCGGTTCTTCGAACTCGCTGTGCATGACTCCCATCCAGCAGGTTCCGAGACCTTGTGAGTGTGCCGCCAACAGGAAGTTCTGGACAGACACGGCGGTATCTCCATGGTAGTCGCTAGGCGATCTCCCGACGTCAGCAAGGAACACTACCACGACAGGGCTTTCAGCCATGAACCCTCCCCACGTGTGTATGGTTGCCAGTTTCCTTCTGGTCTCCTTGTCTTTGACGACTATGAATTCCCAAGGCTGCGAGTTGTTCGCTGAGGGAGCCCACCTGGCAGCCTCCAAGCATTCAATGATCGCCTGATCATCAATCGGGTCCGGCTTGTATCTTCTCACACTTCTCCTTGTCTTGATGGCAGTCATCAGATCCATACACGTTCACCGCTCAATCTGTGCACGTTCCCAGCTCGTTGACTGTAGCCGCGTATTTCAAGCATGCCCGGATCAGTTTGACGACAGATTCCGCGATTCTGAATCAGAATGGGTGACGGCTTCCTAGAGAATGCTAGCGATGAACATGGCAGAGCCCGCGCCGATAGGTATTGTGAGATTGTCATCAAGTATCCCGAGTAGTTCGAATAGCATGCCTGCTGCTGAGCCCACGATTGCCAGACTGGGGGATACCCATAGGGAGGCCACAAGAAAAGAGGCGGCGAATCCCGCGGCGGAACCTTCGAGAGTTCTTCGCCCGATGTGCGTACGACCGTATCTTTCGCCTACGTAGGCTGCCACAAGGTCGCCCACGGCCGCCGTCGCGATCGAAGCATATGCAATGTTCTCGGGAAAGAGAAGAAGGGATAGAATCACTCCAATCGACAAGGATGCTGGTGCACTGATGAAATGCTCTCTCTCAGCGTCGCTACTCATCGTCAGCGTGAACCATGTGATCAACGGGAGTTCTCTCCTTCTGAGTCGTAGTACCTCTGACAGAACGTAGAGGAGTGTCACTGCGCTTAGGGCGGCCAAGACCACAGACTTGGAGGTTGAAACAACCAAGAAGGGGATCAGCAGGGTGCAGGCATGAACTGCCATTCTCGCTTTTGTCTTCAAGATGCGTCATCAGCCCATCAGTGCGATCATGAACGAAGTCTATCGCGTCTCGTTCTTCGGACTCTCCTGCATTCTTCTCCGAAGGGAGCGTGCGCCCAGTAGGCCCAGGGAACCGTATGCGGCAATCGCCAACTCGAGCAGGTAGGTCGTGAGGAGAGGGTTGGAGGAACTCGTGATCAGTATGCTGAATCCTGGAACCATCCCATCGATTCCAACGCGATAGAGGAAGGAGGCCCAGAAGAAGCGTGGATCGTGGCGCACGACGGCGACGTAGACTAGGACAGTCGCGAATAGATGTACGAGGATCGTGAAGGCTCGCTCAATTATGGGCGCAAACACGATGGCGCTGGGGCCGTCGAGCGCAGCCATCAGTGCCTCTCGTTGCGCCATCGGGATCTGTTCGATCAGGCCAGGATTCAGCAGGAACGCTAGGATGTTTAGGAAGCTGCCAAGGCCAAGCACGAAGGCCTCGGTTCCGCCGAAGGCCAAGCCGAAGCCAACTGCTTCGTCATATGTTGCACTCCCGAGTCTGGTCTTGAGGAAAGTGAGGTAGGTGAAGCCTGACTCGAAGGCTCCGGTCCTCAGGCCAAGGAGGAGGCTGATGAAGATGATCGTTCCAAGGTATCCGAGTGTCGAGAATGCCCACGCGTTGATCGCCCCTGTAACAGTGGCGTCCATCACGACCTTCGGGATGATCGCGGCGAGCCACAGAACCCCTCCGAAGGCAAAGGCTGACGGCTTGACTCCCTTGGCCTTGTGCCAGTAGAGGATAGGCAGGATCCCGACTGCCATCATGCCGATGCCTGATGCTAGTAGGACTGGATTTGTCAAGGCAGCCCATTCTCACGTACGTTGGGGGCACAGATATGGGTGTAAGCAAGGTTTAATTGGTGATTTGTTCTGCGATAGCGGCTTGCCGGTTCACTCGATGTCCAGAGAGTTCAGACACATCGTCCGTGTCGCAGGTACCGACATTGACGGTTCCAAGAAGATCATCTACGGAATAACCAGGATCCGTGGAATAGGGCCTAGCTTCGCGGCTGCCGTTGTGAAGGCTGCTGAGCTGAAGCCCGAGATGCGTGTCGGAGGCCTCACGGAGGAGGAAGTTGATCGTCTGGAGGATGTTGTTGCCGATCCTGCCAAGTATAGTCTGCCTTCGAGGCTTTTCAACCGGAGGAAGGACCTCGAGTCTGGAAGGGACGGTCACATGATTGGCCCCGATTTGGCCTTGAGGACGAAGGCTGATATTGACTTCATGAAGGAGATTCGCACGTGGAAGGGCACGCGGCACTCTTTGGGACTGAAGGTTCGCGGTCAACGTACCAAGAGCACCGGCCGGAAGGGCAGAGCGGTCGGGGTGAAGAAGAAAGAGGCAATGGCTGCCATGAGGGCTGCCCTAAGGGAAGGAAAAGTAGAGGACAAGAAGAAGTAGCCACCATATAGGAAGCATGCGATTTGGGCGATCCGAGAAGACAGCACAAGAAGTACGCGACACCCCGTCATCCGTGGCGTCGCGACCAACTCGACGTCGAGCTTAGACTCTTGGGCGAGTACGGCCTCAGAAACAAGCACGAGCTTTGGCGCTACAAGACGATGCTCTCGGAAATCCGAGGAATCGCGCGCGCTCTGCTTGCGAAGTCAGGACTGGAACGGGAGAAGTCAGAGCAGGAGTTCCTCTTGCGGCTGAAAAGGATGGGGTTGGCTGGAGACAATGCCACCATCGACGACACACTCGACTTAGACATCCGAGACTTGCTTGAACGGAGGCTGCAGACCGTGGTCTTCCGAAATGGACTCGCTGGTTCTCCGTCACAGGCGCGACAGCTGATAGCACACGGTCACGTCTCAGTCGGCGGACGCACCGTCTCAGTCCCGAGCTACCTTGTGACGAAGACAGACCAGGAGCATATCGGCTACTCTGACGAGAGCGCCCTCGCCAAGAGCGACCACCCCGTACGCAAAGCGATGGGCGAGCAACCGGCAGAACCTAGCCCTCCCGAAGCAGGTTCACGCAAAGGCGCATCTTAGTATCATCCGCGCACCACATCGTGGGCTGCGACCCAACGTGGTCATGGGAAGGTGAGCTGGGTGGATCTTGGTTTCCTTCTCTCGGATATCCCGATCATACTTCTACTTGCGGGGTTCACATGCCTCGCGCCACTTTTCAGAGGTCGCCTGAAGCCGATCTCTCATGCTCTCGTCGCATTGGGCTTCCTCATTGGAATCGTCGCACTAGTGCTCGTGTACCTGCTGTTCACGAGCGGCAGCTATGATGCGTTCACGCTTGGCATTCTAGCAGTTGCTGGACTGATGCTCTTCCTTCGGCCCATCAAGAATATCCGTTGGGCCGCGCTGGTAGCCCTTGCTGTCGGCCTCCTTGCGTCCTACTACGCATACGGCACGTATCAGGTCTCGACGACTGTGCTGATCATAATCTTCGTCGCGTCCACGCTGCTTCTCTACTTGTTGTTCAAGTTCGCCGAAGATCTGCTCGGAGCCATCGGAGGGATTCTCTCATTTGCGCCGATCGCAGTCATAATAGGTGCCATATGCGTGGTCCAAGCGATTCTGATCCTGATGGGTATGAGTTTCATAAGCTACGTTCCACCCATCCACTTCTGAGTTCCCTCGACGTGGTGTGCACCGATGCAACGCTATCATCTTCGTCGCGCAGACAAAGAGCTGAGCAAGCCAGAGGATACGGAAGAGGTCCTCTCATCCGTGAGAATCATGACGGTCGCCTGCTGCCGCGAGAACGAACCATACCTCTTCACAGTCGATTTTGCCTGGGACCCCAAAGCTCGTGATCTCTGGTTCCACTGCGCGACGGAAGGTCGCAAGATGAGGATACTCCAGGCAAACCCGCGCGTCTGTGCAACGGTCGTAGAGGATCGAGGGTACATCCACGGGGAATGTGACCATGCATACCGGTCACTCATCATGGAAGGAACCGTGCACTTTGTCTCAGATCTTTCGGAGAAGCGTCGTGGACTCGAACTTCTCACAAGGAAGCACGAGCGTGACCCAGAATCTGTTCTTGCCCGATTCGCAGGGAATGACGAAGCAGTACGCAGTGTCGGCGTCGTGCGAATCTCTGTTGACTCAATGAGCGGAAAACAGGGACCCGCACCGAAGAAGTGACAAGGTGACCGGACCCTATCCGCGACCTGCTAACGGGCCTGCTCAGAGCAGGATCTCTGCTGTGCTCGCGAGTGTGGAAGGCAAAGCATCATATTTCCTTGGCTACAGTACGGGGGAACCTATTCGGACACTTGCTGGTCGATGCACATGTTGGATCTAGGAATCGTAGTGCTCCTGATACTCCTGATAGGTTCAGTCATTTCCATACTCTCGAAGAGGTTCAGTATCTCGTATGCCAAACTCCTTATCGTAGCTGGACTCGCGATATCAATAGCGTATTATTTGCTTGGAAGACCCCCGGCGCAGCCAACTGGGGAGCTCATAATCTCCGTCATTCTGCCGCCCCTCATCTTTCAAGCGGCACTGACCATGAACTACAGCGTCTTCAAGAAAGTCCAGAAGCCAGTGCTCTTGTTGGCAGTGGTGGGCGTCGCCGTCTCGGCAATTGTGTGCTCACTCATCGTTACCTCACTGAGTGGCCTCTCATTCTTCGCGGCCCTTGCTTTTGGAGTGATAATCGCGCCTACAGATGCAGCCGCAGTAATCAGTACACTGAAGCAGGTCAAGACGCCCAAGGAACTGGGTACAATCATAGAAGGCGAAGCGCTTCTCAACGATGCGACAACTCTTGTGCTCTTCTCGGCCGTCAGCGCGTTGACACTTAACCCAATCTTCAATGTGGTCGGAGTTGCGGTTCAATTCGGTGGAGGCGCAATTGTTGGATTGGTGATCGCGTTCTTTGCGACCAAACTGGCGCCTCTGCTGACCGACAGGAACGCACATGTGATGATCACGATAAGCGAGGCCTACGGATCCTTCATACTCGCATCCACGCTGGGCTTCTCCGGCATAGTGGCAGTGGCAGTTCTGGGGCTGTACATGGCAAGATACTACCAGCAGACGAGCCCCGGGGATCCGAGCAACGATCTAGTGACTGGTTTCTGGGATGTTGCAGCGTTCATCGCCAACACCGTGGCGTTCGTATTCATCGGACTTGCAGCCGAAGTGCCGTATCTGTTGCAGTATGCGCCGTTGATAGTGGTGGCTTTTGCAGCCGTGCTATTGGCGAGGTACATCAGCGTCGAAGTGGTCCTCGTGCCAGCATCCAAGCTGATCGGGAAGATTCCGAGAACGTGGCGGAACGTGACCACTCTGGGTGGGATACGGGGGGCCGTATCTGCAGCTTTGGCCCTGGCTTTGCCGGAGTTCCCGTTCAAGAACGTGATCGTGGCGGTCACATTCGGGGTCATACTCCTCTCGCTGCTAGTGCAGACCCCGCTTCTCTCATACTACGCAAAGAAAGTACTCGGATAGGCCGCCCAGACTCGCAGCCTAGAATTGCGCCCAACATGCACTGACCCAGCGTGCAGTATCCCAGGGTCAACGCGCAAATAGATGCAAACCATAAATGAACTAGTTCCGATAGGTAGACCGACGGATGGTTGACGAATGAGTGACGATGTCCGGGTTGAGGACGCCACCATAGCAGAGTTTGCGGCCAGACGCTATCTTGAGTCGCAGTACCCGGGCAAGCCGATCCAACTCAAGTTCAGCAAGATCTGGTTCGTCGGCGGAAAGGGCAAAGACGTGTGGGAGGTCGAAGGCGTCCTGACGATGAGGAAAGCAGGCGTCATGAAGGAACGGAAGTCATTTCGCTTCCAGATCGACGCGGAAACCGGCGACGTGATAGGCTTCGAGACTGTACGAAAAGAGTAGTCTCCTATCCGTGCATCCTTCTGCGGGTAAGCAGGAAAGCTACCAGCGCGATCACAGTGATCACGGCGGCAAGCAGGATCATCCAGGTTGATTCCGGCCCGCTTCCTAGGATTACCGGGATTGGGCCTATCAGCACTATCGCGCCTCCACTCGCGGAGCCGCGACCCTCCGAGAAGGAAGCGATCATCATCAGGATCATGCCGACAAACACCATCGCGAAACTGGCGAAGATGATCCACGAGAGTCCGACCGAAGGCACGCTCGTAGCTTCTGCCTCCTCCGAGCGAGCGCTTGGTCCGCAGCTCACGCAGAGCCACTGCCCCTGTCGAAAGTCTTGGAGGCATACTCGCCTTCCACATTTTCTGCAGACGAAACGTGCTTCTTGGGTTCCGCAGATATCGCAACGTTGGGACATGTTCCTACCTCCACATCATCGGAAGAAACGTGAAAAGCAACGCTACAGCCATCAAGATGATGGCGAGCAGGATCAGCATCCGAGCGGATCCACTGTCCGTTCCGAAGACTATCGGCACCGGCCCTATCATGATGACTCCTCCGCCGCGCACCGACTCGGAGCCTCTCGCAGATCTCAGAACAGCAATGATGACTGCCATTATTCCGATCGCAAATCCAGCAACAACAAGTAGGAGTCCTATGTTGAAGACGGTGCTATCAGTCAAACTCTGTTCGAGCTTGACAGTTCTGGGACATGATATAGGTCTTCCTCGAATCCACTGATCCCATTCCGTCCTCTCGTCCGGATGTTTGCATTCGCTTGCATCCACCGTGACATCCTGTCTCTCGTTTTCCTGAGAATTCTTAAATCAGACGAGGGATTCCCGCTGCGACTTGTTGGTGAGAGAATTGGGGAGAGTCAAGGACGGTTGGCACCATTTCGCAGAACGTGCCAACGAACTGAGTGATGTGAAGCAAATGATCAGTGGATGGGACAGAGTTGTGCAGTTCAACATCACCGGAGAGAGCCCGTTCTACCTCACCTTCTCAAGTGGGAAGATAGTACTCTCTGATGGCCTCCATGAGAAGCCAGACCTCACACTGAAGGGAGCTGAGGAGGTCTTCTACCGATTGATGACGGGCGAGCTTGACGGGATGAAGGCGTTCATGCTTGGACAGTTCAAGTTCGAAGGACAGCTCAAGGACGCGGCCAAGTTTG
>CAZJVZ010000059.1:0-7916 GCA_964549795.1 uncultured Candidatus Bathyarchaeia archaeon | reverse complement strand
AGCAGAACGTGGTCGAACCTCTACGAACCAAGCAGCAGGTTATCCGCTCAGCAACTGAAGCAGCTTGCATGATTTTGCGAATCGACGACGTCGTCTCATCAAAAGGCACATCCGGCCCTCCAGGCGGCAGGCCTCCGGGCATGCCTCCAGGAATGCCTCCTGGCGGAGAAGAGTACTAGACCAGCTCTTCCCTCTTCCTTTCCTTTCTTCCCTTTTCTCTTGCGAATGTCAAGCCATATAGCGCACGCCATATTCTACAAGACAGTCGGATTCCAAGGAAGGCTGTCTCATGCTTTTCGTTGTCGCGGTGACCGGAGCGAGTGGGTCGGTCTACGCAAGGCGACTGCTTGAGGAACTCAAGCGCAGTGGGCACGAGACTCTTCTCCTGATAAGCGACGAAGCGAAGAAAGTAATCAAGCAGGAGAATGAGGATCTGGAGAGATTCGCCTCACTGGCGACTCAGACGTTCTCGGAACATGATCTGGACTCACCAACCTCAAGCGGCTCATTGAAGACTGCTGGAATGATTGTAGTTCCCTGCAGCATGAAGACAGCAGCTCATATTGCCCACGGTCTCTCTGGCAACGCGATCACGAGGGCTGCGGACGTGACATTGAAGGAACGTAGGCCATTGATCTTGGTACCTCGAGAGACTCCGCTGAGCACAATCCAGCTTAGGAATCTTCAATGCGTTTCAGAGGCAGGAGCCATCGTTCTACCTGCAATGCCTGCATTCTACACGAAGCCCAAGTCAGTTGACGACATGGTAAACTTCATCGTCGGCAGAATCCTAGACCTTTTAAACGTACCCCACAACCTCTTCCCGCGATGGGGCCAACGTATCCGATCTGTAGGATGAGCCTGCAATTGAATCCTTGATGATATGGTCGCAGGACGCCTGCCCACCAGCGACAGCGCGAAAACCAGCAGGGTCAAGATAGACTTCTTGTCCTGCCGAAGCAGGAATCATTCTCAAGGGTCATTGTGGGTGCAGAGGGATTCTTCGATCCAGGTTCCACGCTGTCGGCCGCGACTGAGCATACTCTTATCTCTTGAGAGAAACCTCAGTTGTCAAAGCGAAGACGCACTTGAAATGGTGACGCGGTTTGGCCAAGAACATACTGGTGCCAATTGATGGGTCCAACTTCATGGAGAGAAACATCAACTACGCCTGCGATTTGGCTAGAAGCACAGGCTCGAAACTGACACTGATCCACGTGGTCGCTCTTCCGACACCGGTTCAGGCTTGGTCAGCTTCGGCCGGTCCAGGATTCTCCCTAGATGTAGAGCGGATCAGGAAAGCTCTGGAGGATGCCGGATCAGTGATCCTTGAGAAAGGAAAGGACGTTGCCAGAAAGAACAATGTGAATGTGGAGACGATCCTTCAGACCAGCTATGGAAACCCGGCGTATGAGATCATCGGGGCTGCCGAACGGCAGAAGGCCGACCTAGTAGTACTCGGCGCGAAAGGACACAGCTTGCTCAGGAATCTCACAGTCGGAAGCGTCTGCGACACAGTCGTGCACAATGCACCCTGCCCAGTGCTGGTCGTGCGTTAGGAGAGCGATTCACGAAACGGGCATGAATTCGTCACAGACAGAAGTCTGGATCTGTCCACTGCGCTGGACAACCTATCCCCTCGATGGGGGCAACGCAACTGACCTTGGGTTTTCTCGTCTCAGCCCCCTTTGATGCGTCGATATTCATTGGACTCTCGTGACGCTATCCATGCTTCAACAGCAATCATCAACAGATGCACGGTGATAGTATCCGTTGATACCCATTCCGACCATGTCGTAGAGATTCCTCGCAGGTGCATCTAGTGCATATGCGTGTGTCTGCCAAATGGGTTGAACATTCGATTCTCCGGAAAGCGCGGCTGGAAGAGCTGTGGTCGTGGTCTCTTCCGGTTTCACATCGACTCTGCAGAGAACGGAACCACACCTAAATCGGACATTCTTTTGCCTTCATTTCTCCTGCTTGTACAGTCTCACAAGCTCAGTGTATGCCTTGGCGGCATACTTGATGACAGCTATGTCCGAATCATCTAGTTTCCTAACGACTTTGGCTGGTATTCCTGCCAAGAGAACCGCTGTGGGGGTCTTCTCTCCCTGCAGGATTACTGAACCGGCAGCAACTATCGAATTGGCGCCCACCTCTGCTTTTTCTAGGATGGTCGAGTTCATCCCGACAATCACGTTATCATGAACTTTCGAACCATGAATCACCGCGTTGTGTCCGATCGTCACATGGTCGCCGACTGTGCACTCTCCACCGGCGTCGCAATGAAGTGTGCAGTTGTCTTGGATGCTACTTTGCTTTCCGACACATATTCTGCCCATGTCTCCGCGCAGAACGGCGTTCTCCCAGACGCTGCTTCCTTCGCCGATTTCGACGTGTCCGATCAGAGTCGCCCGTGGTGAGACATATGCATGCGTGCTAACCTCAGGCTTCTTTCCCCGAAATTCAATCAAAGTCATATGAATCATCAAATATCATAATGAGGCTGCCCCCACAGTACAGGACGTATTCTTATCTATTTCACCCGTGAACGGACGAGCAATCGCCTGTTGGACGGCTGTCGATCATGATGCCCGATGTCGTACAGACCACCCAGCTCACGAAGCGGTTCGGCACCTTGGTCGCTCTAGATCACATGAACCTCTCCGTGAAAGCAGGTGAGATCTTCGGCTTCCTCGGCCCAAACGGCGCAGGCAAGACCACCACTGTGAGAATCCTATGTGGCCTAATGGTGCCGACTTCTGGCAGTGCGACCGTAGTGGGCTACGATGTCGCCAAGGAACCCGAAGAGGTCAAGCAGCGAATAGGATACATGCCTCAATCGTACGGACTCTACGATGACCTTACGGTAGAAGAGAACTTGGAGTTCTATGGGAGCATCTACAGAGTCCCGCCAGACGAAAGACGAAGACGCGGTAGCGAGATTCTGCAACTGGTACGACTGGACGAATTCCGCGACCATTTCGCGGGACAACTGTCCGGAGGCATGAAACGTAGACTGTCACTCGCTGTCTCATTGATCCATGGTCCCGAGCTTCTCATACTGGATGAACCCACTGCGGGGATAGACCCCCCGCTTCGCAGGGTCTTCTGGGAATACTTCAGGCACCTCAACAAACTGGGTGTGACGTTTTTCATCAACACTCACTACATGGATGAAGCGGAGCTTTGTGATAGGCTCGCTCTGATCAACTATGGTCGATTGGTGGCAGTGGCTTCGCCAATTGAGCTCAAGAGGAAGGCGATCGGTGGTGAGCAAATCGAACTTGTGACGACAGATGCGCAGAGGACACTATCGATGCTGAGGGATGTAGACTCTGTGCGAGGCGCAAACATCTCGGATGGTACAATCAGCCTAGTCGTTGACGATGCCGCTTCCTCAATCCCAAGACTCACATCATTCCTCAAAGAACGAGGGATCGAAGTACTCCAGGCAAGACAATTACGGCCTAGCTTGGAAGACGTCTTCATCAAGCTTGTTCAGGAAACAGGTGAGAGACCACGGCAATAGACAGAGTCCTCCTGATGACCAAGAAGGAACTCACTCACCTGATCAGGAACAGGCGGGTCTTCGCACTTACCCTACTGATGCCTCTGCTCCTGATGACGATAGTGGGACTTGCCTTCACCGGCGAAGTGAGACACATCACAACAGTTGTTGTCAACAAAGACGGGCGACCGTTCAGCCAAACACTAGTTGACTCACTGAGAGCAAGTGAGACACTCCGGATAAGATACTACACGGATGATGAATCGCAAGCAGAGGCGTTGATTCGAGACGGATTTGCAAAGGTTGCGATTGTAATTCCTGCAACATTCGATGACGATGTCAAGTCATCCAACGGGATCATATATGTCATGGTGGACGGTTCGGACCCCGTCTCAGCAGGTGCTGTTGCTCCGGTGGTGCAAGGGATAGCGCTCGGCTTCACTGAGAAGTTGCGCATCCAAGTGGAGCGCTTGGTACTGTACAATCCCTCACTCAGGTACATCGACTTCATTGCTCCTGCCATAGTCGGCATCTTTCTCCAGATCTTCCCCATGATTCTGATCTCGATGGCCATTGCCGGAGAACGAGAGAGGGGGACAATAGAGCAGCTTATTGCGACGCCGGTCAGCGGGCTCGAAATACTGCTCGGTAAGTTGTTTGTCTACATGGGGTTCGGCTTTCTCAGTGCGACATCCATGCTAGTCGTTGCAGTCTACGTATTCAACCTCGTAGTTCGGGGCAGCGTTCTGTTGATCGTGTTGTTTCTGACAGTGTTTCTAACGGCGTCATTGAGTCTAGGAACGCTGATCTCCGCTGGATCGAAGACCCAGATGCAGGCTGTGCAGACCGTAATGCCCATGATCTACATCATGATCTTTCTGTCAGGAACGTTCTATCCAATCGAGGCAATGTCGCCACTGGTTCAGCCGATCTCGTATGTTCTGCCGCTCACATACATGATCCATGCATTGAGAGCGGTCATAGTCAAAGGGGCAGGCCTTGAGGTGGTAACCAACGATCTCATCTTCCTCTCCACATACACAGTCGTCATGCTCGTGCTTGCAGTTGCTGTGTTCCGCAAGAAGCTTGAGTAAGCACGTGCAACTAAGGTGACTGTGGCAATCAGTCTCTGATCGTTGACCAAGGGTGGCAAAGTTGCAAGAACCTGTTGGTCCCAAGCTATTCGGCACGGCTGGGATACGAGGGAGTTTCCGTGACAAGGTGACGGAGAGACTTGCATTCGACTTGGCGAGAGCCATGAACACCATGCTCGCGAACCAAGGTCAGGTAGTAGTGGGGTCAGATCATCGAACGACATCACCCGAACTGAGGACAATAATACTAGGAGGACTGTTGGGAGGAGGCATCCATGCAATCGATGCGGGAATGCTGCCAACCCCTGTTCTGGCCTTCGGCGTTCCAAAGCTGGGCGCAAATGCCGGCATCATGGTGACCGCATCTCATAATCCCCCCGAAGACAACGGAATGAAATGCTACACACACGAGGGTAGAGAGTACGTTCCTGCTGAAGAGGCGATTCTCGAAGACCTCATCCGTCAAGGTCAGTTCACAGATGTTGCCTGGAATCAAACAGGAACTCCAACCGAAGCGCTAGGTCTGATCAGTGCATACACTGAACGTCTCATGGGCCGAATGGAACCGTTCAGGCGAAAACTGAAGGTCGTCGTAGACTGCGCAAACGGCACCACATTCAATCTCACACCTCCAGTCCTGTCGAAGATAGGATGCGAAGTCATCTCCCTAAATGCGCATCCGGACGGGCTCTTCCCGGGAAGACCGGCAGAACCAAACCCCGTGAACCTCGTCACGACATGCCGCCTTGTAAGCATGCTCAAAGCAGACTTGGGGATTGCCCACGACGGCGACGGTGACCGACTGGCGGTAATTGATGAAAAGGGAAGGTATGTGAACAATGACACAGTGCTGGCTTTCTTTGCTCGCCTGGCTCTCGCCAGAAACGGACCAGGAAGAATCATCACGACTGTTGACACCTCATCTCGGATCGACCAGGTTGTGGAATCATCTGGGGGAAGGGTCGAGCGCACAAGACTCGGCAAGACTCACGTCTTCCTCACTCAAGACAACTGGTCTAACATCCGGCTATGTTGCGAGCCCTGGAAGATCATAGACCCTGCTTGGGGATTCTGGGGCGACGCCATGTATGCCGCATGCATGCTCGTTCAAGCTCTCAGCCAATCAAAAGGTACTGCAAGCGCTCTGTTCCGCGGAATACCTGACCGTCCCCAAGAGAGGTTCTTCTTCAAATGCCCAGACGAGCTGAAGGATTCCGCGATGGCAGCCATCTCGAAGACTCTGATGGCTGAGAGAGGACTCAAAGACGTCTCAACCCTTGACGGTGTGAGAGTGAATTTCGACGACGACAGCTGGATACTAGTCAGGAAGTCCGGAACAGAGGGAAAGATCAGAGTGTACTGTGAAGGGCACTCCCCCAACAGGCTGAGACAGCTGGTACGCAACTCAACTAGGATTGTCAGAAGAGCGATCACGACCGCACAGAGGTCAAATGCGAAACTCGCTTAGGATTGACGCACACCGATGCAAGACTTTCATAGAGGAGGCTAGAAGCTCACTTTACACGCATCCTTACGATGATGCAAACAGAATCCTAGGGGCTAAGCATGCATGCTTGAGATGAAGCTCATACGGGAAAAACCGGAGGTTGTGAAGGCAGACCTCAAGAGACGTGGAGCCGTCGAGAAGATCAGCTGGGTTGATGAGCTGCTGCAGAATGACAAGAACTGGAGATCACTGCAGGCTGAAGCGAATGCTCTAAGGCAGCAGCGCAACAAACTGACTGAGCAGATTGCGAAGCTCCGAAAAGAAGGAAAAGATGCAGCGCAGCGTGTAAGCGAGGCCGAATCAATCCCCGGACGAATTCGAGAGTACGAGGAAAAAGCGGCCAAGTCGCGCGAGGTCATCGATAGGATCCTGATGCAGCTGCCGAACGTGATGCATGACAGTGTGCCCACAGGGAAGGACGAGAGCGACAACGTGGAAATCAGAAAGTGGGGCACGCCGCCGCAGTTTCCGTTCAAGCCTCTTGATCACATCGATCTTGGGTTCAAGCTCGACCTGATCGACCTAGAGAGAGCCGCGAAAGTGGCAGGCGCCAGGTTCTACTATCTGAAGAACGAACTAGTCAGGCTCAACTACGCGCTGATCAGTTTCGCCCTCGATTTCATTGCCCGGAAAGGATACACGATCATGCAACCGCCCTATCTTCTGAGACGAGATGTACTCTCTGGTGCGGTTGCGCTCTCAGATTTTGAGGAAACCATCTACAAGATCGAGGGCGAAGACCTCTACCTCATCGCCACCTCAGAACATGCACTCAACGCATATCATTTCGATGAAATTCTCGACGGAAAGAAGTTGCCCCTCAGATACGGCGGGGTGAGCCCGTGTTTCAGAAAAGAGGCCGGAGCCCATGGTAGAGACACAAAAGGCATCTTCAGAGTGCACCAGTTCGAGAAGGTGGAGCAGTTCGTATTCTCAAAGCCAGAGGACTCGTGGAATGAACATGAAAAGCTCATCTCAAACGCGGAAGAACTCTTTCAGGCATTGAAGCTGCCTTATCGAGTCGTCAATGTCTGCAGCGGTGATCTGGGAACAGTTGCGGCGAAGAAGTACGATCTTGAGGTCTGGTTGCCAGGGCAAGGGAACTACAGGGAAGCGGTCTCCTGCAGCAACTGCACTTCATATCAGGCCGTGAGATCGAACGTGAGGTACAGAGACAAGACGAGCGATCCAACAGAATACGTCCACACGCTGAACAGCACTTTCGTTGCCACAGAGAGGACGCTGCTCGCGATCATGGAGAACTTCCAGCAAAGTGATGGTTCGATAATGGTTCCTGAGGCTCTCAGGCCCCACATGAACGGGCTGGATGCTATTCCAGCAAAATGACTGACAAGTCGCTCTAGCTGCAAGCGCCCCAGCCGCATTCGGGGCAGATGTAGCATCCCTCTTGGAAGACGACAAAGCCGTAACATTGCGGGCAGATATCTGCGCGGCCGCCATTCTGGCCTCTACCTTGGAAGAAGTTCTCAGAGTCAGGGCTTGCTATTGGCGCACCAATCGCCAAGACCTGCAGACGCTGTCTACTTCTAGTTGCGTAGGACTGTGCTCCGCTGACTCCTTTCACCATGCTTCCTTTGCCCTCAGTCGGTTCACGCTTCTCCGCTCGCCCAGATGCAACGAGTACTTGTCCCTTTATCGAAGTATCTCTGAACACGGTCACGTCTTTGCATCCAAGCTTGTAGGCGAGCAGGTAGCTTTCTCTCATGTCGTCGACTGTGGCGTCGGCGGGGAAGTTGTTCGTCTTCGAGATCGACGAGTCCACCCACTTCTGGAACGCGGCCAA
>CAZJVZ010000058.1:0-8240 GCA_964549795.1 uncultured Candidatus Bathyarchaeia archaeon | reverse complement strand
CTGCAGGTAGAGACTTGCAATCAACGTGACGGCTCCCATCGAGAGTGCCATGAGCAGCAAGCTCACGTTTCCCGCTGCGAACAATCTGTCTGAGAAGAGTTTCAGATCGAGGAGCGGAGCGCTCACTCTCCCCTCTTGGAGCAGGAACACGCCGAACAGGATCACGCTGATGACGACCAGCGTAACCGCCAAGGAGAGGTAGGCAGGATTCATAGTTCCGAATGTTGCCGCGAGAAGCAGAGAGGTCAGAGCTGTCGTGAATATGAGAAAGCCCCACGCGTCGAATCTCTCATGGTCGTCACGCTTTGAAACCTCCTTCAGCCTGACATATGCCCACGCGGTTCCGAAGATGCCGACTGGCACGTTCATCAAGAACACGGACTGCCATCCTGCAAGCTGGATCAACGCTCCGCCCAGCGTCAGCCCCAACACCGAACCGACCCGGAAGAGGATTTGGTTGATGCCTATCGCGAATCCGAGTTGGGCCAGCGGCGTTGCGTCGGTGATCAACGCAATACTGTTTGCGACAAGCATCGCCGACCCCACTCCTTGGATCAACCTGAAGGCAATCAGCTGCTCTCCATTCTGCGAAAATGCGCAAAGAGCTGACCCAATCGTGAAGATGGTGAAGCCTAGATTGTAGATCCTGATCCTTCCGAACATATCTGTCAGCCTGCCGACGACGAGCAACCCGATCGTGACTGTGAACTGGAAGGCCTGTGTCACCCACAGGACCGTCTCAAGATCGGCGTTGAGGGCACTTGCGATAGTCGGCAGACCTATTGTGACAACTCGCATGTTGATGCCCGACATCAGCATGCCGACAGCAGTGACTGTGAGTACAACCCACTTGTATTCCATAGAGTTGCTTCCGTGCATGCTGGATAGACACTTACCCGCATCGCAGACAGCGCAATTCTTGCGAACCCTGTCCCGCGGGCAGAGCGAGGCTTCCTTGGACCAAGAGCCCTTTCAGGCTTTTGCCCCATTCAATTCGGCAATCGAGCATCATTCTTCAGGACTCTTCTGGAGTCTACCCTACGAGTGCCAATAGGCGGGTCTTCAGAATCCTGAGTAGAGACGATCTGCCAGCATCTTGGGAAGCCCGCTTGCGGTTATCTTGCCTGCCGCCGCATCTACATCGTAGCCGAGTCGGCATATCTGGAACCTCTTTTCGGCTGAAAGATCGAGTACAGCGTAGCTTGCTCGAGAATCCCCATCCCTAGGCTGGCCCACGCTCCCGGGATTTGCGATCAGTTTTGGGCCAAACTCCTGGACGAACGGAACGTGAGTGTGACCGAGCAGGAGAACGCTTCCTCCTGATTCATCAAGCATGCTTCTCAAGATGAACTCGGGAGCGCTCGGGTAGACATATTCCATCAAGGGATCTCTTGGACTGCCGTGAGCCAGAGCGATCCTGACTCCACCAGCTGCGAAATCGCTTCTTGAGCGTAGGCTTGAGATGTAGCGCAGGTTCTCAGGTGAGATCCGCCTGCGTGTCCACTCAATGGCTTCCACCGCATGACGCACGAATCCCGACGTGTCCCCTGTCGAGACTGCATAGTCATGGTTCCCCATGACCATTGCATCTGGCTCCACGGATCTGATTTCTGCAATAACCTCGTTGGGCTGAGCGCCGTATCCGACGAGGTCCCCCAAGCAGAATAGCGCATCATAATCGCCCATCGACGAGAGGACCGCCTGCAGAGCGTCGTAGTTAGAGTGTATGTCGGATACCACCGCGATTCGCACGATCTACGCACTCTCGCTTAGCCGAAAACGCCCTGATAGGACAAATGCGCACGTTGAAATGTGAGCCTTTCGTGCCGGATAGTGAAGGGCCAGAGTTCGATGCCTCAGCTGGAATCCAGAGACGTAGAGTTCAAGCGCGATAGCGTCACTTTCCATGCCAGTTTGCTCACGCTTGAGAACGCCGTTGTCACCTTCTTCTATGAGGGAACGAGCAAACTCGGGACAGTCGCGTTGGCGATGCCGGGAATTGGAGAGGAGAAAGCTGGCCGATCATCAGTACTACTCGGCGGCAAGTACCTGATGGCCAGTAGAGCACTCGCTGAAAGGGCGACCGCATCCTTCGGGAAGATCGCGGTTGTTTCACTGAATACTGCAATCGAGGAACCTGAGGCGCTCCGGATATACGCGAAGCTCCTGGACGACCTTAGAAAGACCGCGCCAGCTCGCTAGTAGGAGACGAGACTCGACAGCGGCGATTCTCCAAGCACGCTGGTGGCGGCTCTTCGAACCTGCTCTCTATTCTGTTCCGTCGTGTAGACCCGAATAATATTCATGTAGGCCGTCAAGACATCGACTACCTTTGAGACCTCTGAGATCTTCTGAGGTACTTTCTCGTCGTTCGACCCTCTATAGAATACTGGGATGTCCATTGGTTCCAGCTCCTCGGCCGAATGGTATGGAACGGACGGGAGCGAGGGCAGGTCAATGCTGACGCTGGCGATGTCGACGTTCGCTTTCTGAGCAATCTCCTCTTCCATCTGGATTCGAACCGTATCCTTTGTGAAGAGGCTTGAAAGGAACTCGTCCTTCACGAAGAAAGTCTTCTCGTATGCGCACTTCAGCAGGTTTCGCCTGTTGAGATCATTGATGATCGCCTTTGCCCCGTCGTTCCTGAGGAGCATCGACCACACGGCGCTATCGTCGAGTGCCAAGTACTCGTCAACGGATTGCAGCTGAGTGATCTCGAAGTCATCCTTTGCACATTCGAGAGCCTTGATTAGCATTAGCTGGGCGGCACGAGACGTTCTGTGATAGTAGATTGTTCTAAAGGACTCTAGCCTTGCGAGTATGAAGCTCTCAAGAGTGGAGAGTGCCGTCACGTCTACTGCCAGATTCCCGTTTAGAACGTCCATTGTGTAGATGAGGCGAAAGATGTCGACATCACCGTACCCGGCTCCCGTGTGATAGGAATCCCGAAGCACGAAGTCCATCTTGTCAACATCGATGGAGCTCTGGATTATCTGATCGAGGAACGCGCGTTTCGATTTCTCAAGTCTCCCGACACAAAGCTTGCTGACCGTCTTCGCGTCCAGGCCCTCGCTCGCGAGTGTCTCGGCAAGTTCTGACTCAAGTATGATCCGCGTAGACATGTCTTCATGCGTCTTTCCGAGATGCTTCACCAGCATGGGCTCGAAGAGATGAGAGAAAGGAGCGTGGCCCACGTCGTGAAGAAGTGCGGCGACCCTCAAGCTCTTCTTCTCATCCTCTTCAAGGTCGGCTGGAAGATTCTCAGCCACAACCCCAGCCAAGTACATCGCTCCAATCGCGTGTTCAAAGCGAGTGTGCGTTGCGGCAGGGTACACATACTCGGCTCCGGATAGCTGCCGGATTCTCCTCAGTCGCTGAACCGGACCTGTGTCCAGTATTCTCCGCTCGGTTTCAGACAACTTGACATAGCCATGAATCGGATCCTTGACGAACCCCCAATACCTATGAGCGGTCTTCTCCTTCTTGTCCATCCACAGACACCATGAAGGGCGATCTTGAGTACTGTTCGACTTCACTGAGATTCAGATGCCTGATAAGAATAACCTTGCCTCTTGCCATGCGCCCTCTGCCCGAGGGCTAGGTCGTGAGATACACTAGGCTGATGAGGGCGCTTTCAGCTCTGACGTCTAGGAATACGGTGGCGCTGGGAGCGAGCAGGTCATGAAGCCCACAGACTGGGTGCTTGAGGCGTCGGCTTGCGGTGAGCCAGACTGGCGTTCCAACGTTCTTTCGGAGGTGCACACCTCAAGGGGTCGAGAAGGCGATAGGTCGGAGGCCTAAACCCGATCCATACGCGATGCGGCACAATCCCACACGAGATAAGGAAGAAGTACCTTAAGCTTGTTCAGGTAGGAACCGTGGACATCCGGCACACCTTGCCCTTCGGCAACGAAGACGAGATAGAAGAGGACATCCGAAATACCATCAGGACTTCCGGCAGCGGCGTAGGACTCGTTAGGGGTCCGCAGCACGCGGTCCAACCTGACGTTCCCGTTGAGAACGTTGGGATAATGACAAAGGCAACTGGAGGACTCGGCAGGCACTCAATCGAGTGAGGGGACAGTAGATCGTGCAGAATCATCACCGGGGACGTTTCATTGTACTGGAAGGTGGCGACGGCGCGGGAAAGACAACGCAGGCAAGGATCCTGTGCTCGACGCTAAGGCGGAAAGGGTACAAGACCCATGGTACGGCGGAGCCTAGCCAAGGTGCGATAGGCAAGCTGATCCGTCGAGCCTTCCTAGAGAAAGAGAAGATATCTCCTGAGATCGAAGCACTTCTCTTTGCGGCTGATCGATATCTGCACTTGAAATCTGAGGTACTCCCTGCGCTCGCAAGGGGCAGGACTGTCGTATGTGACCGGTACATGTATGCTTCCTTAGCCTACCAAGGTGCCCAAGGAGTGGATTCGAAATGGCTTCGCGAGATCAATCGGTTCGCGGAGAGACCAGACCTAGCCATATATCTGGACATTCCGGCTGAAATCAGCTTGGGCAGAATCAAGAGAAGAAAGAGCGTGCTTGAGAACCTCGAACTGCAACGAAGAGTCAGGGAACAGTACCTGCAGCTTGTGCAGGTAGGAGAACTGGTGCTCGTCGACGCGACACAGTCTATAAAGAAGGTGGCTGAGAACATCATCGGTCTAGTCGATGTTCAGCTCCGAGAGCAGAGACCATAGCAGCATTCACGCGCCCACAGAGAGAACCAATAGTCCGAACCTGGACGGCGACGCTGAGCGACTTGCCTGCCGTGGTAGAAAGATTCGGTCTCTAGTCATCGTCGCATTCGTCGCTGACGGATCGGTCACCGCTTATCTCAGCTCTCCGATCGTGCCTATTTGCTGAGTCGAATCAAGAAGAATCCTATGAGGACCAAGACGCTTCCTCGGAACAATGTGTCCCAAGCGAGGTTGAAGGGCCCGAAACGCCAGTAGGCTGCCCCGTACGCGTTTCCCAGATACACTCCACCGAATGTACAGATCAAACCTCCCACGTATTTGGCAACCCTCGACGCGCCTCGCATAGTGGACATCTCAATCATGCAGCGCCCTCCCCGAGCTTTTAGCTTCGCTTGCACGACTCCTGTGAGCCGGATTCAATTGTGAGAGGAAGAAAGGGTTGCGAGGGGATTCTTCCCTAACTCTCCTTGCCTGAGATGAACTGGCAATAACCGTAGGCGACTGGACCTTCTTTCGTTGTTTCGCAGGGGAATTCGAAACATGCAAAACACAATTCGACGCCTCTGGTGAATGCACAGGTAGATATCTTACAGAATTGATTCTGCTTCGGCTTGCATCCTTGCTTTCCACTCGGACACTTGTCCTGAACCATCCTGGGGCACCTCTCACAGGCAATTCCACATACGCCCACCTTCATCTCCTGTCTTCTCCCCCATGATCCCTTGTTCGGTAAGCCCACTTCATAAGACGTGGCCCCCCTCGATTCTGGAGTTGATGGGCAGCTCTCTGCGTGCGTCATTCATAGAGCACAACGACGAGAAGAAAGGCGCCTCTGCGTCGGGGGTCTCCTGGACACGCCAGAGACGTGTCTCCCGCGTGCCAGGTTCCGATAGCCTTGGTGGGTGATCGTCACGATGATTCAAGCAAACGCCAATGACCGAGAACTGATCGATTAGTTACAGACGTTGTCCATGCCCGGTTACACAATGGTAGTGTGGGGTCGGTTGGGGAGAGGGGGCTGATCACGCCATGTCGGAGTGCGCTGACGAGATAGTGGATGAGGAGCAGAACTGGAGCGACTTCGACGAGGCAAGCGAATACGACGACCTTGATGTACCGGAGATGAGGTGGCGGAAACGGACATGGAAGGCGAAGAAATCCTGAACATACGCGCGTACCGCAGGAACCCGCGCATCCTCGCTCTCAGGAAACTGCTCACAATGATCCTGTAGTGCCACAGAACACGGACCCCTGAGTTACCTTGGCGGACATGAGCAGGCCGCCGTTGCGCCGTTCAGCACGCACGCAGTTCGTTCTTGTCCCGTACTGAAGACTGGGCCCAAGGCCAGAGCATCGACTATGCTTGATCCTCGGTTTGTGCCTGTTTGGTTCCCACGGCGAATACCACGCCCCTCTTGAAGCGAATACCGTCGCTCTCTTTGTGCTTTCCAAGCAAAGCGAAGGCGTCGTTTCTGAACTGATCTATGAGACCCGCCTTCTCGATGCGCTCGATGTGATTCTTCCAACCGGCGTCAAGCATCTCCTTCCACCATTCTTCTTCATTCTTGTAACTGAATGACACAGTTTCCTCTAGGACGCTGATTCTCTTCAGTCCGAGGCTTGAGAGGAGTTTCCGCCACCCCTTCGATGTCTCCTTGCTGAATGCGTCCGGCATAGCCACTCTGCTGTCGTCGCCGAACGAGCCTCGTGAAAGATATCTGCACACCAACTCCTCCATCCAGTCGCCGTCTTCCTGCGAGATCCAGCCGCTGAAACCCAGTCTGCCCCCGTCTTTGAGAACACGCACAATCTCTTCCAGTTTCATGTCCCGTTTCTTGCTCTCACATGACTCAAAATCGTAGGAGTCATCCCAACCGATCAATCCTGCGATGACGACATCGAAGTGGCTGTCCCTGAATCCCATGTTCCCCGCGTCCATCAGCAGAACTTTCGCGTTGCTGATTCCACACCTCTTGATCTCTGAGGAGGTTCTCCCCTGGCAGTGGCGACACGTCTCGATCCCTAGGATCTGTCCTCGATCGCCGACCATACGAGCCGCTGGATAGAGCGATGCGCCTCCACCAGATCCCACATCCAGCACAACGGCACCCTCGGTGACTCCTACTAGCTCCACCAGCCTCCGCCCGAAGTGATCCCAGTAAGCGCCCCATGTCTTCGGCGTCAGCACGGTTCCAGTCACTTTCTCCACCTCAAGAACTGCGGTTGCTCACAACCCATTTTGACAGTCGAACACACCAGTAGCTTCCCTTCAAGGTTCCTGTTCAATCGGGTGAGTAGGTGGAGTTGTCGGAAAGATACCTGCTCCCAGTAGCGCAGGTAGTCTGCGTGGTGTTCAATGAAACCGAGTCCCGACCAAGTCGATTTGTCACGATCAGCCAACACTTGACTGCAAGCTGTAGTGTGCTGGGAGCTCCAGCCTGTCCGCGACCTTCCGGGCCGTCTTATCGTCGTAAATCATTTCCAGCAGTTTGAGGCCAAGGTCAATGGAGGAGGATATGCCAGCACTTGTGATGACCCTACCATCCACATGCACTCTTCCTGTGGCAGCTTCGGCGTACGCATTGAGCTCCGCCACGTGTTCATGGTGAGTCAATGCCTTCTTCCCGAGTACACCGGCCGCTCCAAGAAGTAGAGACCCCGTACACACCGAGCAGACAACATGATTCTGTGCGAATTGACGGATCTTTTCCAGGAGGCTCGTGTTCTTCATGAGAGACGTGATGCCATTCCCTCCGGGGATTATCAAGAGATCATATGAATCGAAATCCGACGAGACCTTGTCGGGCACAACCTTCAGCCCATTTCTGCAGAGAACTGGTGATTCCTCAGCAATGATGTCAACATGAAGGGGCCTATCGAACGCTAGGACGCCTTCCTCCCCCATTCCTATGCTCTTGCAGAGCACCTCGTAGACTCCCACGAAATCCAACTCCTCGACGTCTGCAAAGATGAAGATCGCAACGTTCCTGATCTTCTGCAAGTCAATCAAGTCTATCGCCGAACGCTTCTGCAAGTTCTACCAAGGCACCTGCAACCAGCGGCAGTAACACAAATGCCGCTTCTATTCAAGTACTTTTTCCAGACTACCATAGGAGACTATGTTACTGATACTCTCAACGAACGCGATATTCTCCCGAGTATCACTGGCCAGAGACCCTCTCAGGACAATTGGCGTCAGATCGAGATCTTCCGCACCTCGACAGGTAGATAAGACACAATACTCTGCGCAGAAGCCGGTAATGATTACAGTGTCAATATCCAGTTCCCGCAGTTTCTCCGCAAGTGGTGTCTTGTTGAATGAATTCCCGTAGGTTTTGTGTACATGAAGATCCGATTGTAGTATGTTTAGGTTCTGAGGCAACTCGAACCCATCCTTGCCCGGTACAAGCCCCTCCTTCTTGTCCACGTGCTGAATGCAAATGATTGGCAGATGCTTCTTCCTGAACAGCTCTATCGCGGCATTGATGTACTCAATAGCATCGTTGAGCGACTGCGATGTCGTGGGGTTTCTGAAGAACTC
>CAZJVZ010000057.1:0-8280 GCA_964549795.1 uncultured Candidatus Bathyarchaeia archaeon | reverse complement strand
GTTGAAGGCGCTGACGCTGCCAACTCTGCCTGCGCCGATGATCGATATCACAGCGATCACATCTCGATCGAAGAAACGCCGCCGACTCAGGTTCTCGGTGACTTCGGAAGAAGGGACGCCACCTTAAAAAGGAGGCCGAAAGGCTAGGCTCACTCTCACCCACGCTGGTCTTTCACCAACCATGACCAGATCGGCTACGATGCAGAAGAGAATTCTGTTCGAGCAGCTGGCGCCCCAGAGTTATAGATGCGTCGCTTGTGCACGACGCTGCACGATAAGACGGGACGATGCGGGCCTCTGTAGAATGAGGGCAAACAGGGACGGGACGCTCCTGCTGAGGAATTATGGGAGAATCGTGGCCGCTCATGTTGACACGATCGAGAAGAAACCCGCCTACCACTATAGGCCTGGCTCTAAACTTCTGTCAATCGGATCCGCGGGATGCAATTGGCGTTGCGACTATTGCATAAACCCTCGCGTCAGCCAGACTGATGAGATTCCCGGGAAGAAGCTGAGTCCTGACGATGTCGTCCGCCTTGCCAAGCAATACGGATGCCAGGGCATCGCCTACACGTACAACGAGCCCTTAGTTTCCATAGAATTCGCAAGAGACACAGGGATCATTGCGCGTCATGAAGGGCTCTTCAATGTGTTCGTTACGAACGGATACGGAACGCCGGAAGTCGTTGATGCTCTATCTGAATTCGCAGACTGCGTCACCGTAGGGTTGAAGGCGAATGCATCATCTGGCTTTCTCAGGAAACATGCCGGTGTTCCAAGCCCGAAACCGATTTTCGAGACATTGCTGGATCTCAAGAGAAGAACAGGTGTACACATCGAGATCAGCGACCTAATCTTCGATGGACGAGGCGATTCGCTTAGACACGCAAGGACGTTGAGCAGATGGATTGTCGAGAAAATGGGTGCCGACACTCCGATTCACTTTGTCAGGTTCTTTCCTTCGCACAAGATGGGCAAAGCCGCTCCAACATTCTCTAACATCTTGGAAGCGCACTGTGACATCGCCAGTAAGGCTGGACTGCGGTACGTCTACATCGCGAATTCTCCAGGGCACGAGAGGGAGAACACATACTGCCCCAACTGCGGAGAGATCGTCGTCGCAAGGTTCGGATACAGCATCAACGATTGGCGTCTCGGCGATAACAACAGATGCAAGAACTGTGGATTTGAAGTCGCAATCGTGGGAGGTTTGACATATACCCCTCCTGAGGAACGCTACGTCCCTGTGATCTTTCCTCCGATGGATCTGCTGTACGTTTGTGAGGGTCTATCCGGATAGATCGGATGCAAGTTCTCAAAGCAATAGATTTAAGATGATGAATCTGAGTCTTGCGCCAAGATGCCAGATGAGCGTGACACTCACCGAGGATAGGCTGAGGCGACTAGTCGATTCAGGGCTTCGGGGATCATGTCGACCTAGCGAACGAGTATCTCAGCTAAGGAAAAGGGCAAAACAGACCGATGACCTGACGCTCAGGCGATTGGAAGCAGGCTTCTTTGGACTTGCAGACACTACTCGACTTAGAATTCTGAAACTCCTTGGCAAAGAGGAGCTTTGCGCATGCGAAGTCATGGCCGCGCTAGATTTGACCCAACCGACCGCGTCACACCATCTCGGAATCTTGGAAAGATCTGGTCTGATCGCGTCCCGTCGTGAAGGGAAATGGATCTTCTACCGACTCGCCGACCCGAAAGTTGTGACCCTGCTTGCGAAGGGCACCGCCTTGGTCAGAGGAGGCATCTGACGTGGCAGGGAATGCGCCTCAGCGGCTATCGCTTCTGAATCGTTTCCTTACTCTCTGGATCTTCCTAGCAATGGCGATCGGAGTAGGCGCTGGAGCTGCTTTCCCAGAGATATCGAAGATCCTGGATGCGCTGAGAATAGACACCGTGTCACTTCCCATTGCCGTGGGCTTGCTGTGGATGATGTATCCACCTCTGGCCAAAGTGAAGTATGAGGAACTCTCGAAGGTTACGAAAGCATGGAAGATGTTTACCGTTTCGATCATCCAGAACTGGCTTGTCGGACCATTCTTGATGTTCGGCCTAGCATGGCTGTTCCTGCCTGACCTGCCGGAATACAGGGTCGGAATAATCATCGTCGGTCTGGCAAGATGCATAGCCATGGTTCTCATATGGAACATGCTCGCAGGCGGCGACAACGAATACTGTGCGCTCGTAGTAGCGCTCAACTCGATCTTTCAGGTTGCGCTCTATTCGGTGTACGCTTGGTTCTTCGTTACGCTGCTATCATCTTGGGTCTCCCAAGGATCAGGCGTCATAGTCAACGTCTCAATCTGGGACATCGCAAGAACCGTGTTCGTGTTTCTCGGAATTCCGTTCATAGCTGGAATCGTGACCAGGTTCACACTGATCCGAAGAAAGGGAAAGGAGTGGTACGACGGAATCTTCATGGAGAAGCTCAGTCCCACTGCTCTCATCGGTCTACTATTCACAATCGTAGTCATGTTCTCGCTGAAGGGCGAGTACATTCTGGCACTACCGTGGGATGTTGTGAGAATCGCGATGCCGCTCGTAAGCTACTTCCTGATAATGTTCGGTGTCTCCTTTCTGATGTCTTGGGCTTTGAAATTCACATATCCCGAAACAGCAACCCTCTCCTTCACGGCTGCAAGCAACAACTTCGAGCTAGCCATAGCGGTCGCAGTTGGAGTGTTCGGAATAGACTCAGGTCAAGCTTTCGCCGCAGTCATAGGACCTCTCTTCGAGGTCCCGGTCCTAATCAGCCTCGTGAATGTCTCTCTTTGGGCCAAACGCAGATTCTTCACCTCATTACAGGTCGCAAAGTCGACTTCAACCATGAAGTCCTGAAGTGTTGCTCGACCTTGACAACATCCGAGACTATGTCCGTGCCCATGTCTGTGCGCTCTCGTCTGACCCCTAGTGCCTGGGCTTGGGATCGCGCAAGCGGCACCTCAAGCAGTGACGGGGCAAGGCGGGGGCTCTTCTGGGGGCGTTGCCAAGTTGTTGTGGAACAGCGGGTTTCTTCTTGTCCGAGATTGGCATTGCATGCGTGGGGGTCAGAGGCTCAGGACAGTAACGTTCTTATTGCGGTACGCCAGTGTACCTGATCAGTTGCATCAGGAGGGAAATGAAAGAATGAATGGAGAAACAAAGAAAGCCGTAACCTATAGCGCCGTCATGCTGGGAGTCGCACTTGCTCTAGGCGCGGTCATAGGAAACGACAAAACCAGAAACGTAATCGTGGACAAGAGCAGAGACCTGTTCAGCAACCTACAGAAGAACTGACACTGACGCGGGGTGGCCTGAGGCTCGGCATACGCAGTCGAACGGTCTCCACCCCTCGGTCTCTCTTTCATCCTCTCCTTTCTTGAAGCGCGCCTCAATTTTGCGAAGCCCTGAAAGCAACGCACACAACTCGCGAGCGCGAAAGCGGTCAACAGGATCCGACCTGACGAACGGACTACGCGTCAATCTCCGCAGGTGTTCACAGCTTCGGGAAACACGGAAGGAATCTAGCAGAATGTGCCGGCAGTCAGTTCTCTGCTGAAGGTTCAACCTAGCGGACGCTGGATGAGGACTGTGTTAGTCAAGACTGTCTCTATCAGCTGGGGTTTCTGCTTGATTTCGTACGCTTCCTATTGTGCTGCTTTCTCTTCTGACGTCTTCGCGTAGCGTGATCTTTCCTACTCAGTTTATGCGTCAAGTTGTTTTCTCCTCCGCTAGCTTTCAACATATGTTGACGTGTATACTTCAGGATACCTAGCGCCAGGATGGCTGCGGTTTGGTTGAAGTCGAGGTTGTTGTGAGTACTTCTCCGCGTGGTGACACAGTAGCTACAAACTCTGCTCTCACGCCTGTCTCCGTAAGGTATGTTCCCTTAACCTTCCAGGCACCCTTGTCATCCGGGCCTTGAGTCTCTTGATCCATGCTCAACGAAGTGATCTTGCCGTGGAAAGTCCTTGTGCCAAGGAAGTACTTCCTCGCCACGCTTCTTGCCTCTTCAGCGTTCTTGATTTGCATCGCAGCCCTCGCTTCAAGCGACTGATTAGAGAGAGAACAAACATTAGAGCACTTCGGTTGGAGTCGCACTTCATGTAGCACTTGCTTGTTCTTTTGTGTTGGAATAGGCGGAGTTATTAGTGTCGGTGTACTGTTGGGGTGCAAGTTAGGTGTACGGGCTGAAGCCAAGCGTCCTACCGTAACCATCCGTGTCGGCGTCTAAGTTTTCTCCCGAAGAACTAGCTGAACGAACTGAACGAGGTGAAACGTATGAGCTTTGGAGGTTCCTTCAACAAGCCGGTTGAGGAAGGTAAGGAGTACGAGATGGACATCAAAGAGACCAGCCGTCGCGGTGACGGAGTAGCTCGGATTGAGGGTTTCGTAGTCTTTGTTCCACAAACCAAACCTGGCGATCATGTGAAGGTCAAGATCAACTCTGTTGGTCCAAGATTCGCAACAGGCGAAGTCGTCCAATAGAACCCTGGGAGGTTTTCCTCCCGTTTTCCCTTTTTCTTGATATCTGCTTTTCCGAAAAGTGATTACTGCATCATGCTTAGTCTGATGTGTTGGGTGTCGAGTCGGAGCTACGCTGGTACTTCGAAATAGTGTCGGTTTCCTTTCGCGTCTTCCTCGTAGTCGTACTTCTTGCCGGTCTTTCGGTCAATGTAGACGCCTGAGCCGATGTGATCTATCTGCATGCCGTTGATTCGGGCCATCTGATAGTCGAGAACGTTGATGTAATTTCGGCCTTCCGCCGGTTTCCAATCCTGCGTTTGCTGGGGGTCGCTCGTCTCTATGAGCTGGAGGAAAGCGCGTGGTGAAGTCTTCTCCTCGTGCCCGCTGGAGCAGGTGAAATTCTTTGAGTCCATGAAGTTGTTGAATTTCTCATATGTTCCGGTGAACGCGAAGTTGGCGCCGCATTTTCGGCAATTGCACAGGAAAACTCGATCGGACATAGGCTCCTATTGTTGCGCCGACTTATAGGGGTCCCTATGACCTGAGCGGGATCGCGCAAACTAAGTCAGGAGCCAAGAGAAGGAAGAAGAAGCCAGCCGCGAAAAGGATCACGTCACCGATTAGCCTGCTCACGTCGGCGGTTGATCTCCTCAGCCAATAACTTAGGTGTACGTCGGAACGCCCACAGACTACTTTTCAGACTCCCTCACCGCCGCGGAACAACACGTTCTTTCCTCACAGGGAACAACAGGCCGACCGCGGCATATTAACCGACCTCAAGCGCGATCTGAAGCCCTCCTCGCTTGGAGTCTCGTCATGCCTGTGCGTAGATCTCCGGTTTCGCACCAGCCGTGATGCACCACACAAATTCGGGTCTGGATCAATCTGTGCGCACCAAGAGTGCAACACGTACGAAGGATGAATCCTTGCCGGACTGGCTCTTCGATACTCTAAAATCGCTGTTGCAGATTTCGAGGCGCATGTCGAATGTGGCTGTTTCGTGGACCGGCGGAAAAGATTCTTCTCTTGCGCTTTACGAGTCGGAGATGATGGGTTGCAGGATCAACTGCCTTCTTACCTTCGCTCCGAGTCGGGAGAGTTTTGTCGCTCATCCGCTAGCATTGATGAAGCTGCAGGCCCAGGCTTTGGTTCTTCCACACGTTGTAGTCGCTGTTGAGGAGCCATTCGAGAGAAGCTACGAGAACGCGATCGCATCCGTCAAGGAAGAACGCAGAATCGATGCGCTCGTGACAGGTGATATTGGCGAGGTTGCTGGTCACGATCAGAATTGGATGGCAGATCGCAGTGGACATTGCGGTGTTGACCTGCTTAGGCCTTTGTGGCACCAAGACAGGCTCGAGCTTCTGAATAGGTTGCTGTCACTTGGATTCAAGGCGGTCTTCTCTTGCGTTAAGAGGCCTTGGTTCACGGAGGAATGGCTTGGATCGGAGCTCTCTCACGGTTCACTGGAGCGCCTCTGTGAATTGGCTGAACGGACTGGGCTTGATGTTGGCGGAGAACAAGGAGAATACCACACGTGGGTCCTAGATGGACCAGGATTCGAGAAGAGCATTAGAATGGGTTCGTATTCCAAACACGTAGAGAATTCGACAATGTACGTCTCCTCTGGGAACCTTGAGCTAGCAGACAAAGACGCATGACTCTTTGTGCCAAGGGTCGCTGTGCGTGGTTCCCGGAATCAGGTCAGACAGCTTACGTGTTGAACCAGAGGTTTAACGGTCGGGGGTGGGATCTGAACCCACGATCTCGCTGGCTCTCCCCTTGCATGTCCCCGCTTCTCCCTCGCCCACTCAATAGGATACGCGGTCAAGTATTGTGTCTCATCTGCATAGGCATGGTCCTAATGATTTGTTGCTATGCGTCTCGACGAGGGTGAGATTAGAGCAGTATCACGCTAGGTTCCTGTCTCTTTGGCCTTCTCTTGTCTTGCTCGTGTTTCAATGTACTCCACCATCTTCTGCTCGTCGAAGCGTTGGGCTTCCTCCTGTTTCTTCAAATGTTCCTTGATCTTCTGGAGGAATTCGTCTGTATCCATTATTGGCTTGACTATGTAACCGTCCGCGCCCATGTTGACAGCGTCCCTAGCGTTCTGCAGCGACGGGTAACCGGTGACGACTATCTTCACCATTTTGGGAACGGTGTCTCGCATTGCGGTGAGGAGTTGTGTGCCTTCCATGTCAGGGAGGCGGATGTCAATCAACGCGAGGTTGTAGAAGCTGGCATTCGACTTGTCCACCGCCTCTTTTCCTGTCGCTGCGCTATCCACATCGTAGCCTTCGAGTTCGAGGATTGCCTTGAGGTTATTCCGGACGACCTCGTCATCGTCGATTACTAGGATACTATTCTTGTCCAAGCTGTCACCCCCATCATGACTTGATAATCGGCAGCCTGACCGTGAACGTGGAACCTTCTCCAAGTTTGCTTTCGACCGTTATTCTGCCGTCGTGTGCTTCCACTAGTCTCTTGCAGGCGGGCAGTCCGAGTCCTTGTCCCTTAGCCTTTGTGGTGAAGAATGGATTGAACAGCTTATCCATGTTCTCCTCAGGTATGCCTACGCCCGTGTCTCTGAAGCTGACGAGCAGGCGCTCCTCTGTTCTCGACAGGTCTATTGTCAGTTCTCCTCCATCCGGCATGGCTTGAATGGCGTTCATGATCAAGTTCGAGAAGACCCTCCTCATAACGACGTGATCGATCATCACTGCTGGCAACGGTTCACTGACCTTGAATGAGACCTTGACGTTCTGCGGGACGCGTATCTTCGACAGCGTATCTTTGACAAGCGGCTCCAATTCAACTAGTTTGGGTTCTGTCTTCAATGGTGAGGCGTAGTTCTGCAGATCGGAGACGATCTTGTCCATGTACTGCGACTCGTTCTCAATCGTCTCTAACATGTCGACCAAATCGCGCTTCACCGCGTCTTCCCCGTGGGACTCAAGTGTGCTTTCCAGCTTTCTCTTCGCAAGGTAGACGGTGCTGACCATGCCTTGAAGCGGATTCCGCAGGTCATGTCCCACCATAGCTGCCAGTTCTCCGATGACGGCGAGCCGCTCGGACTTGTGTAGCTTCTCCTCCATTCGTCTGTGCTCGGTGATGTCCGAGAACACCCCGTCCGCATACTGCACACCACCTTTTTCGTAGGCTGCAACTGCTCTGTCGTGTAACCAGATCCAGTTTTCGTCTTTTCGCCGTATTCTGTACTCGACATCGTAGATCTTCCCTGTTGTGAACAGTGATTCAAACGCTTCCTTCACTCGCGGAGCATCGTCAGGATGGATTCTCAGGAACCAGAGAGCGGCCCCTGCTTCGTAGATTTCCTCTGGGGTGTATCCGTAGACTCTTGCGACGTTCGGGCTGATGAATAGTGTATGGCCTTCGGAGTCTGTAGTCCATGTAACATCAGGAATGTTCTCAACAAGTGAGCGATACTTCTTCTCGCTCGCCTGGAGAGCGCTAGTCCTCTGCGCGACAAGCTGCTCCAAGCCTGTCGAGTAGCGTGCAAGCTCCTTGGCATGCTGCTTCTCCTGCTCCATCAGTCGCGCGTTCTCGATGGCAATTGCTGCATGATTGGCGAAGAGAGTGAGAAGCTCCTGGTCTGCCTTCGTGAAGTGTTGGGGTCTATCGTCGAGGACATCAATCACTCCCATGACTTGTCCTTGCCAGATCACGGGCACGCCTAGAACTGCGACGAAGGGCTTCGTTTCCTCGTATGCAGCAGCTCGACCCTTCCAAGTGCGGTAGTCATCAATTAGCAGTGGCTTTCCTGTCTCGGCGACTGTGCCCGCTGCACCTTCTCCATAC
>CAZJVZ010000056.1:0-8408 GCA_964549795.1 uncultured Candidatus Bathyarchaeia archaeon | reverse complement strand
GTCTTCACGTTGCCTATTCCGCATCCCGTATCGATCAGAGCCGCCTTCTCCCCTCCGACCACCAGATACGACATGACCTCCTCAAACTGGCCGGGCTCGTAGAAGGCGTAGACCGCGGGGTCGATCTTGTACACCTCGAACCATGGTTGGCTGGATTCGAGCTTCTGAAGCCCCGAGTAGACCATCCGGGGCAAGGCCTTCCACCACTCACTCGGCACAATAATCGTTCGCTTGCTAGCTCTGTTAGCGGGCATCGCTCATCAACTGCAACTTGGTCGAATGCAACCAGTTATTCTTGTTGAAGATAATCTTCCTTCCTGAGGATGAGGCAGGCTGGGCCAATGTCAATTGCCTTCGAGCGAGGAGATGCTCACTATTGGTCCGCAGTCTTCGAAGCTGAAACAGTCTCACGCATGGTGCCCAAAGCTGATATCTCAATGATCGCCGCTCATCTTGTGAGGCCAAGATGAAAGACGAGTCCAGATTCGAGGCGACTGAGAGTTTCGCGCGTAGGCTCGATTCAGAGGATTCCCTTGCCGGGTTCCGGGAGAGGTTCTATGTTCCCAGCGGAACCATCTACATGGATGGGAACTCGCTGGGGCTCTTGTGCCGGGAATCTGAGAGTTCAGTCCTTCGTGCACTCGATGAGTGGAAGAGGCTCGGCGTGGAAGGATGGCTCAAATCAGAGCCGCCGTGGTTCTACTTTGCCGAGCAGCTTGGTACAATGTGTGCAGCACTTGTCGGCGCTGATCCTGCAGAAGTCGTCCTATCCGGAACAACCACTGTCAACATTCACCAGCTTGTCCACACTTTCTATCATCCTCGTGGACACCGGAAGAGGATAGTCGCCGATCAGCTCGATTTTCCCTCAGACATCTACGCTCTGAAGAGTGTTCTGAAGCTCCGAGGAGCGAACCCCATCGAGGACTTGGTTCTTGCTCCGAGCGTGGACGGCCGCTTCTTGGACGAGGGCAAGATCGTCGAGCTGATGGATGAGGAGGTCGCTCTGGTCTTCCTCCCATCCGTTCTGTATCGGAGCGGCCAGCTCCTTGACATGCAATACCTGACCGAAGAGGCGCATCGGAGAGGCATCACCATAGGTTTCGATTGCTGCCATTCCGTGGGCTCGGTCCCTCACTATTTCGGCAAGTGGGGCGTGGACTTTGCGCTTTGGTGTAGCTACAAGTACATGAACGGCGGACCAGGAAGCACCGCATTCCTCTACGTCAACAGGAAGCATTTCGACCAAGAACCGGCACTCGCTGGATGGTTCGGCTACGTCAAGGAGAAGCAGTTCGACATGTCACTGGATTTCGAGCATGCGAGAAGTGCGGGAGGCTGGCAGATATCCTCGCCATCGATCCTGAGCTCAGCTCCCTTGGAGGGCAGCCTGAAGGTGATTCTAGAGGCTGGAACGGATGCCGTGCGAGAGAAGTCCCTCAGGATGACCTCCTACCTGATGTATCTGGTTGACGAAATCCTCGCCAAGAAGCCATACGAGTTCTCAATAGGAACGCCCAGAGAAGACGACCGCAGAGGCGGCCACGTCGCAATCGAGCACGCAGAAGGGTTAAGGATAGGTGAGGCCTTACGCTCGCGCCGTGTGGTCCCGGACTTCAGGCCTCCGAACATCGTGAGAATCGCCCCGGTACCACTCTACAACACATACCACGAGATTTGGCAGGTAGTCCAACACCTGAGAGACATAGTCGACAAGAAGGAATACGAGAGTTACTCTAAGAAGAGAAAGGCGATATCCTAGAGGAGGTGGCTAGGCGGAGAGAACATTAAGTTATCCCTGTAGGATTAGATTTTTAAGAGTGCCTTGGCCCACAGTCCTACAGGGTGTAGTCATTATCCTACAGAGATGACTTGGGTTGCATGAATGGGAAAAGGCGTGGCTGGCATGTGCCATCGATTCCGAAGGCAGTATCACGGAACAGACATGTGACTCACGCAAACCATGTCGAGGCTGTCCACACGTCAAAATAGAAGTCAACAACACGGTTCAGAAATACGTGGACAGGGCCGAGCAACTTGTCGGAGACGGACACATACGCAGTAAGCCAAACCCGCCATCCAACACCCCTCTCTTCGTATGGACGTTATGCAAGCAGAAGACCGTCCTCCAATTACTGAGGGACATGCTACCCTACCTCATCATAAGGCAGGTAAAGGCCGCCGCCATCCTTGATAGGTATGCCAAACGGCCTGTTCCAATGCATCCGTCGCATCCATAATCCTACAGGCATTACTCATGCCGAGCACCTTAGACCCCAAGAAGGCGGAAGAACTCACCCGCATAGTTGAAGCCCTAGGTCGTGCAGCTTCATTCAGGAGCATAATGAGAGAAGCTGCGCGTGTGCGTGTCATCAAGGAGAACAAGACGCTACGACGCTATCTGGACCTCCTCGTTAGCGGCAAGGTTTTGAAGATGCGAACCCGCGACGTAGGCTCTGTGAACCCGCAGCAGCTATACACTGTGAGATCGAGAAGGCCAGAGATTTGGGTCGGACTCGGAGTACTTCGAATGCATGGGCTGAATTGGGAAGTCCCTGAGACGGCGTTGCTCCGAATACTTACGGATTTTGAGGGGCTTGTGCGCTCCAGAGTTCTCGATACGAAACCGATGGCGTCTTTGGAGGACTGCCTGATTCATGAGTTGTACACGGACGCAAACGCGAAGACCGGCGGGGTCTCGTTCGTAGTCGCGATGATATCAACGAGAGCTCTGGATCTTCCCTATCTGCTCAGACGAGCAGACGAAAAGCGTCTGGGCGAGAGTTTGCGCTTCTTGCTGAATCGGATTCTGAGGATTGTGTCTTCGAGAGAGACCGACGTCGCTGCCTCAGTTTTCATGGCGGTTCGAGAACAGTTCTTGAAGGTTGCAAGACGGTATACCCAGACTGGATTCTGGAAACTCGTGGATGAAAAAGGAGTCGGCGACCTTGGGCTCCAAATGATAATTGGCCTGACCGACTACGAAATCGTCATGTCGGCAGGAAAGCAACTCGGAGCGACGGGCTGATTGAAGAGGCCGCAGGAAATTAGGGCAGCACCGAAGGAATGGATCGAGCTATTTCAGGCTGCACACAGGTTCTTCTGGGAACAGAAAGTTGGCGACCTCCTATTGTATGGATCACAGGCGATGTCCGTCTACATGAAGAACCCTTTGCGGAGCAAAGATCTGGACCTTCTATCCAGTCAAGTGAGCTATCGTCAAGTTGAAGGGTTGGCTGACAAGCTCTCTGAGATCAAAGGGGTCGAGCAGAAGACAACGTCCGCTCAAGCGAGGACGCTCGAGCATGGAAAGATGACAACCTATGCAATAGAGCTGAGAGTAGGCGGCAAACCTTTCTTCGTTGAACTGTTCGACAGAGTCTTGGACGGCAGATCCCCATCCATACTTCGGCCTCATGTTGTTCCAAGAAAGCAATGGGGCCTAGAGTTTTGGTCACCGACACGCGAGGCTGTAGTCGTTCTACGTCTCGCATTCAGGCAACCCGAAGGCATCACACGCTTGAATGCTATACGTCTGAACAGGTTCATTCGAGAGAACCAAGACTCGTTGCGTTTCAAGTTGGTGAGGGCGATTATCAAGAAGTGGGAAATAGAAAGCTGGGTAGAGGAGAATCTTGTCAACCTCTATAGTAGAAACAAGATCCGAATCCTGGGCGACCGCAAGATAGCGAAAGGGATCGAACGCAAGATCGGTGCGTAGTAGACCGCGCCTTCTGCCTTGCCTGGCCAGATCGGAGAACGGTTGTTGCCTAGCCGTCTACGCCTCGTGGAACAAGGAGTCAATCAAGAGGAACCGTGTTAGGAGGGGCAGCTCTTGGTTGTCATGTGTCTACTCTGGCGGGAGCGCAGCTTCTGGAGCATGCGACTCGGCGGCTGTGCGAGGGGCAGTTGTCCTGATCATGCTTCTCACCGTGCCAGAGAGCATCACTACTGCCGCGATCAGTCCGCCCCAGAATCCAAAGGACAGACGAGCCCACATTGTCCCCCAATTCTCCTCGGCTATCTTGATGAGGTCGAGTCCCGCGCCCGCCTTTGATAGCTCAGTCCACAGACCTACCGCGAATAGCACTATCGAGACGAGGGCAAACACGCCTCCAATCAGGAGCATCCACCTTCCCTTGCCGACCATCACGCTACCCACAATCGCCAGAACGCCTGCCAACGCAAGAAGAGCCAGAGTGGGCAGGCAGAACCAGAGGTCCAAAGTGACAACCTGCGACGGCGGATTGGCCAGCACGTTAGCCGAGTTCGCGTAGAGATACACCTGAAAGTCGATTGCGGTCGAATTGCCTAAGCCCACAATCGGAACGGTGGCTGTAGCTGTCCACCAAGGCATGAGCAGACTCGCAAATGCCACGATTCCTCCGAGGATCCCAGCTTTACTCAGTCTCCTGCCGAAAGACCCCAGACGTCCTCTGGGGGCTTTCATGTCCTGGGGCGAGGGCGCAGCAACTGCCACGCCTCCAGGTTCTGACGGTGGTCCCTGCGGAGCCATTGTGACAGGCACAGCTGCCGGTCGAAGAGGTTCCCTACGTCGGCGCATTCGTCCGAAGATGCCCCGGCGTTGAGGTCTAGGAGCTGGGGCGGGAGCTGGCTGCAATTGAGGTGGTTGCATAGACGCTTGAGCTTGGGGAAGCTGCGAGTATGGAGATTGCATCTGAGGCGGCGGCTGCGCTAGCCTGCATCTGTCACAGAACCGGGCAGCATCATCAAGTAGTCGGCCGCAGGAAGGGCAAAGCTTAGTCATGTTTGTCAATCCTGTTCTCGTCAGGTGCCAAAGCTATTATGCTTTCGTTCCCGCCGTCCGCACCGCACGCTTAGAGTGCCTATTGAATCGAAGATCGGCCTACGTGCAGCGGGATCGCGATGATTTCACGAGCTCACTGATGCGGCCATGCCTTGTGATGAGGTCTTCAGGTATTCTTGGACAAGATTCCTCGTGAACGATTCCAGCTCCAGCTGGAGCGCATCATTCGGGTCCGTCCAGACGTACTGTTGGATCTCCTTTCCATCCGGCTTCACAGCTGACGATTTGGTGCGGCAGAGATAGTCTAGGAAGATGTAGTGTTCGTGTTTGATGTAGTTCGAGGGGAAGATTGCCTCTTGCACGAGGAGTATCCTGACCGGCTCGACTTCGAGTCCAACTTCTTCCTTGACTTCACGTCTTATCGCATCCTCTGACCGTTCGCCGAGCTCGATGTGTCCGCCGGGCACAGTGTAGTTACTTCCCCACTTGTACGACTTGACGAGCAATACCTCGCCTTTGCTGTTGACTATGAGTGCGCCTACCGTGGCTTCAGGGAAACTCTGGACCAAGATGGCATCCTTCTGAGTGAGCATGCAAGTGGCCTAGGAGCAATAGGACCGCTATTCTTGTCTTTATCGCACGATCACTCTGGTGGGCAAGAGACACAGATGAGGGGACGAAATGCCAGAGAACTTGGGTAACCATGATCCAACACTGAAAGATGTCTACTTCATTGAAGGGATCGGGCTCTGCTCGAACATCTTCGCCTTTACCGAATGCAGCGACATCGCGCTTGTCGACAGTGGTTCTGGAATGGCGCCGAATTCGGTGGCTCCACCGCTCGCACAGCTCGGCCTGAAGATCGAGAATGTATCCAGAGTCATCCTGACGCACGGACACATCGACCACATCGGAGGACTCACCGAAATATGCGAGCACTGCTCGCCGCAAGTGTTCATTCACAGAAACGACGCGGATGAACTGGGCTCGCTTGGTATCAAGTCGCCGAGCTACCTCAACGACGGCGACGTGGTCAGGTTAGGTCACAGAGACTTCAGCGTGACTCATACGCCCGGTCACACGGAAGGGAGCGTCTGCCTTCACGACGATGAACTGATACTAACGGGGGACACAGCTTTCCCAGGCGGATTCTTCGGAAGAACGGACCTTCCCTCCGGAGACTGGAGGAAACTAATCGACTCCCTTGACAAGCTTTCACACTTGAACGTTCGAATCATGCTTCCTGGACACGAAGAGCCGCTCCTCTCAGACGCATCCTCACACCTCAAGATGTCTCGAAAGACAGCGGAGCTCGTCAGATACTAGCACGCCGCCGCACGCGTTGACCGAATGTGAGATTAGCACCCCAGGAACAGATGAATCCCCAGTCACGTGCGACTGATGATACGGAATTGCAGGTCGGACTGATCGCGGACTCACACGACCACCTGCCGAGAATCAGAGATGTCATCGACAGGTTGAACGCAGAACCCGTTGAGCTTGTTCTCCACGCCGGCGACTACTCCGCCCCGTTCGTGACCAAATACTACTCCGCCCTCAAGGTCCGGATGATCGGAGTCTTCGGAAACAACGACGCCGAGAGAGCGAAACTGAGCGAGATGTTCGCGAAGGCGGGGCATGAGGTGACGGGGCGATTCGCCGAAGCCAAAGCCGATGGCTGCAAGATTGCGTTGATCCATGGAGACGATGACAACCTGCTGCGATCGTTGACGACATGTGGCGGCTACGACGTGGTAGTGCATGGGCACACGCATGAGGCCAGTCTGGCCGAGCATGGAAGCACACTCGTGATCAACCCGGGCGAGATCTGCGGCTACCTGACAGGCAAGTCCACCTTCGCGATTCTGGACGCGGCCACGAAGAAGGCACGCATGATTTCGTTCTAGCAGATGCATGAATCAGGAAGGATGCGGGCGATCACTGAAACACGCCTCTGAAGAGACTCTCGATCTGAAAGGCCTCGGCGAGAGGTCCAAGTTCTCAGTGGACACGCTCCGAGAACTCTCCAGAGTCTACGGTTCTGAACTGGAGGCTGTGGTTCGAGCTCTGAAGTCGCCGGGCGCTCGCTACTACGTGCGAGTGAACACACTCAAGGCAACTCCAGAGCAGGTGAAGACGAGGCTCGCTGAACACGGGTTCGAAGTGTCACAGCATGAAGTGATCCCTGAGGCGCTCTCGGTTCCGATCCAAGGACCGAACGAGGTTCCAGCGTGCCCGAAGAAGGTGATGGTTGACAAGTTCACCGCCGAGTCGGTTCTACAGGGCGCAAACGTCTACGCGCCCGGCATCGCACGTTGCACACGCCTCCGAATCGATGACAGTGTCAACGTGATCGATGACGAGGGTGAGGTGCTCGCGTCTGGAATCGCCAGGATGAATGAGACTCAGATCCTCACCTTCAGGAAAGGGCTCGCTATAGAAGTGAGAGAGTCGAAGTACAGGGTTCCAAGCTTTCGCGAGACGCGCGAATTCGAGGAGGGTCTGATCTATCCGCAGTCGCTTCCAGCCATTCTGACGAGCAGGGTGCTCGATCCGAAACCAACCGATGTGGTCTTGGATTTGACATGTTCGCCGGGTGGTAAGCTCACGCACATCTCCCAGCTGATGAACAACCAGGGCCGACTCCTCGCAGTCGACCGGAACAGACCGAAGATCGACACGACAGTGGGGACATGCCGTAGAATGGGTTGCTCGAACGTGACTCACTTCGTACACGACAGCCGGTACCTCGACGCTGACTTCCCCACACTCAAGCCTGACAAGATCCTCGTCGACCCGCCGTGCAGCGCGCTCGGCATAGTGCCGAAGGTCTACGAGTACGCGTCAACAAGTGAGATCGAAGCGCTCTCAAGATACCAGAGACAGTTCCTTGAAGCGGCCTCCAGGATCGTCAGGCCAAGAGGAAGCGTCGTCTACAGCGTCTGCACACTGACCCTACAGGAATGCGAGGAGAACGCACTCCACGCCGACACCGAATGTAACCTATCCATTCAGGAACAGTCACCGATGCTCGGTTGTCACGCGATATCGATAGCGGACAAGCCTACGGGGCATTGTCAGCGCTTTCACCCCCACAGGCATGATGCCGGATTCTTCATAGCTGCTTTCCGGAAACGCGCGCTGTGAAACAGCAAGACTTAACCGGCGCAGCCACAAGACCGACATTCCCTGATCTCAATGGGCTTCTCAGATCAAGTCCTCGCGAAAGGAAGATCCGGCAAACTGGAAGTCAGAACCCTTGACTCTCGCGGAACGTTCGTGATGTGCAAGTATCTGAACCCTGAGACACTCAAGCTGGCGGATAAGAAGACGAAGTTGACTCTGAAACGCGACGACGGATCAGTCGTGGAGTACTTCATCATACCGATTCGGGACCCGAAGAGGTCGCTCCTGATCAAGGCGGAGGGCGAGGAGAAGGATAGGAAGGTCTGGAACGAGCGCACGCAACAGGAAGAAGACCTCTGAATCCCATGGAGAATGACCACGATTTACGGTATCATGTCTGACGATTCGGTGAACGAGTTTGTATGAGGAGACCGAGATCCCGCCTGAGAGGATCAAGGGGCCGCTTGATCTTGAATCCACCCTCACGAGCGGCCAGACCGGCGAACCGCAATGG
>CAZJVZ010000055.1:0-8528 GCA_964549795.1 uncultured Candidatus Bathyarchaeia archaeon | reverse complement strand
GTGGAAGGAACTTGCCGCTCTCAGAGTTGAGGCAGTGTCTGGGTCGAGTTTGTACTTGTTGCCGTGGAATTGGAGAATGTGACGGTTACTGTCTCGGTCACTGTCACGCTTGGTAGAGTCTCTGTTACGGTTTGGGTTGTGGTCTCTGTTAGGGTTTGGTTGCTCGTTTCGGTGACCGTTATCGTTGAGGTAGTCGCTGGCTCCGTTATGGTCTGCGTTGCGGTTTCGGTTATTGTTTGGTTACTCGACTCCGTCACTGTTACGGTGCTTTCTTGGATTTCGGTTACGGTTTCCGTGGTTGTGCCGCCTTCGGTGACTGTTACTGTAACGGTTTCGTTGGGGTTCTCAGTATTGGTTGTGCTTGTGTTGGGTACGGTGACGGATACTTGGCCCTTGAGGGAGAGGAAGTAGAGTGAGGACAGTTTGCTTTCCTTGCTGTCGAAGACTACGTTCTCGCCTTCAGTGCTGCCGTGGAGGATGAGTTCCAGCTTCTTGTCTCCGTCCCTTGTCTTCGCGTTGATCTCGATCTTGCCTTTCTTGTTGACTTCGCCTTCGCCGCTGGTTATTGTGTACGCCGCTATTCCGATCTGTAGGCTGCCGACGAGGTCGTCGAGTTTGAGTTCTCCGTTTCCTTTGCTTAGAATCGAGCCGTCCAGTGTCAACGTGGCGGCGGATGAGGTGATGCTGGGTTTGCCTTTCGCGTTAGGGAATGCTTGCCCGTCTGCTTTGATGGACACGATTGCGGAGCCTTGCTGTGGCTTCTCGAGTGTCATGGTTGGGTAGAGTGCGAGGACTGATGCGGTCAAGAGCACAAGAGCAATTCCAAGTCGTCTCTTCTGTGTAGTCATGTCTTCCACTTTCCTTGTAGTCCGGTTGCATGGGCGTTGGGTATATTAGCGTTCTGCACACGGAACAGTCATGTACCATGCGTCAGAACGTGGTCGCCATCCCAACCATATGGGCACAGATCCCAGAACCCGAACAGAATGAACCCTGCCGAAGATTCAAGTCACGACGCTCGCACCAAGCGACCCACACACAAGATCACTCCCACCCCGGCATGGTCAGGGAAGAGACTCTTGAGCAGGAAGTAGATCCGATTCTGCACTCAGATCGTCTCCGACATCGGCAAATGTTATATGTTTCATACGTTAGAAATAGCTTACATGACGAAAGAGATGCACAGGAATTTGATAGGTTACCTAGGATTCCTGGGTTTCCTAGGCGTGTTGGGTTTGATTACCGACAACCCCGGATTCTTCGGATTCTTCGGTTTCTTTGGCTTCTGGAGCTCGATGTGGGGCAGAGGCAGCGACGAGAGAGTGGATCAGAACGTCAACAGGGCCTGCAGGAACGCGTTCCTATTCACTATGGTCGCATCAGCACTCCTCTTCTCCTACATAGCGATTCTTCGAACTGCAGAAGCTTTCCAGCTGGCAGTCTCAGTCGCAGTCTTGTTTGCTGGCGGCTTGACAATGTTCGTCGCATCGTTCGTCTACTACGACAGGTTCAGTGCCTGAGAGTCTTCGGCATGAAGACGAAGATCAAAGAACTGAGGGAGAAGCGTAACCTTACGCAAGAGGCTCTGGCCGAGAAAGTTGATGTCACTAGGCAGACCATACTCTTCCTAGAGAAGGGAAAATACAACCCATCATTAAGACTGGCCTACAGGATCGCGAGGGTGCTGAACTCGAAGATCGAGGATGTCTTCTCCTTTGAAGATGAGCGGATCTGAATGCGCGTGCGCACCAAGTAGATCGAGCTATCTCATAGCCTTACAAGTTGTTTCTCAGATGATCTCCGATGTCTGCGAGCATTTCAGCCATTGAGTCTCTCAAGGCTACGGTCAAGCCTTGGCACGATGCACTATATGACCCAGCTGAAGCTCAGCGGAGAGCATTACGAGGCCTTCTTGAGGACTACAGCAAAACTGAATACGGTAGAAGCTGCCGCGCCACCCCTTCTCTCACCATTGACGAATATCAAAAGGTGTTCCGGCCGAGCACCTACGCTGACTTCGAAGCCACCATAGCAAGGGTCTCGCAAGGCGATTTCAGAGCACTCCTCCCAGAACCACCGGCAACCTGGGTGATGACAAGGGGAACAACCGGGTCACCGAAAACTCTCCCTGTCACGAGCAAGCATTTGGGTCAGATCTTTTCCTGCGGAGCACGAGCAATGGCGAACCATGTTCTCAGAACTGGAAGATTCGAGATCCTCCAGGGGAAAGTGCTCAACCTCAACTTCCCTTCACGCATGCGCTCGATGCCGAGCAGCAGCGAGTCTGCAACATATGGTTTCAGTTCGGGCACGTACGCGAGGCTCAATCCCGCCTTCGCAGGCACGAACCTCGTTCCCCGCCAGGAGGAGATTGATGCACTTGGGGGTGGCCTGACGAAGAAAGCTTGGGAGGCAAGGTTCGAGTTAACCTACGAGTCAGCCAAAGACGAAGACGTCAGGGTATGCATGGGTGTTGCGCCGATCATAACTTCTTTCGCTAGGTACGCCAAGCGCAGACACCACAGACTACCCAAGGAGTTCTGGAGGATCGGGGCGTTCTTCTGCACCAGCGTTCCAAAGATTCACTGGAAGTACGCCCCTGTTCTGCGACACTTCTATGGCGAAGCGCCTGTGGTTGAGATGTACACTGCAACTGAGGGTGTCTTCGCTCAGCAACTAGATGACCTCCCATATGTTTCACCCAACTATGACACATACCTCTTCGAAGTCGTGACGAGAGGAAGAGTGAAGATGCTGTATGAGATGAAGAGAGGCGAGTGGGGAAGACTTCTCGTCTCCTCCTGCCTCCTGCCCCGGTACGACATAGGCGATATGGTCGAATGCTTGGGTGGTCAGTACTTCAGGGTCTTCGGTCGCGCTAAGGCCTACACCATCGCGGAACACGTGTTGTATCGGGCTTTCACGCGATGGTTCATCTAGCTTCTGGCCACGTCTGGCTTTGGCGTGCGCATTCTTGCTGTCACGCCGCCGACGAGCACCGCGACCCCTATTCCGATCAGGACGAACGGCCACCAGTCCCGCATCCCCACCATGCCCGCGAGACCGATGATCAACAGGACCGCGCCTCCGATCAGGGAACCCAACGCTGCACCTTTGAACCCTGAACTCGAGTATCGGACAACTGCTTGCATTATGAGGATGATGCCGATTCCGATGATGAAGTACGGCCACCAGTTGCTCCAGTCGAAGTAGTGTATCTGCACAAGATAGAACGACACGCCCAACCATACCAAGATGAGGCCGCCAACTAGGGGCCCAGTCTTGTCGCCTGACTTCTCCTCCTTCTCACCCTTCTCTTGCTTCTCACTTTTCTCACTCTTCTCGCTCTTCTCATGCTTCTCTCCTCGCGCACGTCCCCTCTCGACGGCCGCGGGTGAAACGGCCGCCTGATGACCACACTTTGGACAGAACGCTCCTTCGGCAGGTATCTCCGTGCCGCACTTCTGGCAGAAAGGCAATCCAATCACTCAAGTGACAATCACCATGATCACCGAAATAAGACTGGCGCAACCCCGCCCGTCCGCGCGTCGTCGCTCAGGCCTCTCCCTTGTGCGTCCGTATGAGGATGGCCACCCACTCGAAAACCACTTGTCCGATGAGAGTTCGAGCGTGGGCTGGCTGCTCCACGACACTCATACACCGGAAAACGAATCTCAGCGCGGATCGACATGTTCGAACAGCCAGTTCGTCAGGAAGGAGAATCTAGTAGGAACGGTGTCATGGCCAAGTCTCTTTCCTCTCTTGCATTGAATGTACGGCAGCTTGTTATCAGATTTCGAGCCGACCTACTCAGCATTCTGGATCAGGATCTAGTCAGTATCTATCTGTTCGGAGCAATCGCGTTTCCAAGATTTGAGCCGCGTGCAGGGGACATAGACTTCTACGCGTTTCTGAAGCGTCCACTCACTGCGAGCCAAAAGAGAGCCCTCGACGCGATGCATCGGACCCACGCACGAGAGTTCCCGCTCGGAATACGGATTGACGGCTTCTACATTCCTCTGCCGAAGGCAAGAGGTCGGGCCATTCCGAAGGGTCTCATGTACTCTGCCAGAGGGAGACTGCACCATGGCGGGAGAGATGATGCTTGGGCTCTTCATCGCGAACACTTCCATCAAGGAGCATATGTTCTCGTCCACGGTCCGAAGCCGGAAGCCATCGTCCCCAGATCTTCTTGGCCAGAGATCGAAAGAGCTCTAGATCTGGAGCTCCTCTTTGCTCGGAGAGTTCTCCGCAAACATACGCCCTATGCCGTGTTGAACCTCTGCCGACTGATCCACAGCTACGAAACCAAGAAGGTGGTTCTATCGAAACTTCAAGCAGCCAAATGGGCGCTGAAGACTCTTCCGAATGCTTGGCAATCCCTGATCCGGTCAGCGTTGAAGGCCTATCTTGGAAGACAAAACGGTAGGGACCTCAACGTTTTGAAGACAAGCAGTGTGGCGTTTGCAGGGTTTGCCTTAGCCCGTATCTTGGAATCAGAACACCTCAGGCGGCACGACGCCAGAACCTGGTTCTAGAGGCTTTTCCAGCCCATTGAGGGAGGTTCAATGTCCATCTGCCACAGGAGGCAGATGATCTCTCCCCTGTGATGCAGCTCCTCCTCGAAGATGTGGATCAGAACATCTTCAGCTGTGAATTTGGCGGACGAGTCATCGGGCAACGAGTATTCAGCGCTCAGCTGCGCCGGTGTGAGGGATTCAAGGTATCGCCGCATTCCCTCGTCCACGGATTCCATGTAGGATCTAACGTCCTCGAAAATCCTGTAATCATCGAATCTCCTATCCTCGCGCGGCAGGTCGCTCTGCAGGAAACGAATCCAGAAATCTATGGCCTGGAGGGTGTGGATGAAGATGTTTCTTATCGAATGCCAGCTCGCCTCACGATTCTTGACAAACTCGCTCCAAGGTAGTTTCGAAAGGGCTTCGAAGTATCTATGCCTCGCTTCCAGACTGTATTCTAAGAGCTTGTCAACCTCAACCATAACGCTTCACCATCGACGCTACGTGGACTGAGAGGGGTTTCCCGTTTTCATACGAGTTTCGGTGTGTGGACGGGTATCGCGGGTCCCACTCTGCAATCGACGCGCAGAAGAAGCGGCGTTGTGGGTTGCCTCATGGGACATGCCGTCACTCTCCACTGTGCGGCGCTCCTACAGCTGGTAGGGCGCGATCTTTCTTGCGGTTAGGGCTCTGAGTGTCGCGACTCCTACTGCGCCGCCGGCGATGCCGCCAATGGCATGAAGCCCAGCGAACGTTAGAACTGCAGGCAAGGTCGTGAGGCCCATCATGAATGCTCCGATCAGTGCTCCTGCCAATGCTGCGCATACAGTCGACAACACGATCACGAATGCCGCGCCGGAAACTGACTTGTCGAACAAGCGACCATAACCGGCGGCTCGCGTCAACAGGTCGAACGCGAACGACGCGATCACGAAACCAAGCATTTGGAAGGACCCCGGTTGCACTGTGAACGTCAGGATCGTAACAATCACGCCGGTCATCATGGCTGAGCCGAGCTTTCTCGTCCACCACACAACCAGAGTCAGCGAAGTGAACGCGAGAAAGTCGCACAGGAATGGCATGTGTGTCAGTTGCCAGAAGACGGGAGAGATCAATGCGTTCAATACTGCCCAGAACGCGGCGCATGCAGCCACCGCCGAGACAAGGCGCGTCGTGCTTTGCGTCATTGGGGTAACACTTTTCGGCGTAGGAGTAACACCAGCACTTAAAGCTTTCAATTCCACGTGTATCCTGTCAGAGATGAATGGTTCGTGGGAGTTGTTCGGCTAGGCGTCACTCTATCTGAACGATTGTTGACCGAGCTCGATGAGATCGTAAAGAAAGTGGGCTATCCAAGCCGATCGAAGGCGATCCAGGATTCCGTGGAATTCTTCGTCACTGAACACAGGTGGCTGAGAGAACAGAAAGGGGAACGCACGGGCGTTATCGTGCTGGTCTACGATCATGAGGTCAGAGGAGTCGAAGATTACCTCACCGACACTGAACATGAGTATTCGTCAGTCATATGTTCGTCGACACACATCCACCTCACCAAGAGAGACTGCCTTGAAGCCATTGTTGTAAGAGGAGAGGCACCGAGAATCAGAGACTTATCCGAGAGGCTGCGCACAAGGAGAGGCGTCAAGCAGGCAAAGCTGACGGTGGTCTCGCAGTGATCTCCGCCTCGAATTTCCCGACAGACGCAGCCTATTCGATTCCACCGGCTCCTGACTTGCTTCGCAAGCGACGCACACAGAATGATGCCAGAGCCAAGCGCTAGCTCGTATCTCACTCGTTCAAGGAGATGATTGAGCGAATGACGCTCTCAATGCGAGACGCAGAAGCCGCCGCCTCAGAGGCCGAGACCGCCATACGCAGATGCAACCTTGAAGAGGCATGCCTCGTTCTCGAACCACTCGCATCCGGACGCACGAAGTTTCCTGTCCTCGACCGAGCGGGAGCAAGACTCGGACAAGCGAACCTACCGTCCGCCCGCCTCCTGGACGCACTCGACCGAATGATCTCACGAGGAACAGTTGGACACTATGTTCTTGTGGGTTCGGCGCTCGCGCAACTCATAGAATCGAACATGACGACCTGCCTGAGTAAGACCGCCGACTACATTGTGATGGGAAACCATTGGACGAAGTGCGACTCGATCGCTCAAAGGGTATGGGGCCGCGCCCTCGTCTGCAACTTTCCCGTCGCCTACGACTACTTGACCGGACTGAGGGATAATGAGAACCGGTGGATCCGCCGCGCAGTCGGCGTGGCAGTTCACTTCTTCGCAAAGAGGAGACCTACCGCAACGGCCGAATTGCGAAAGCTCCTCGCGTTGCTCGCTCCCATGCTCGGCGAACGGAACCGCGACGCGATCAAGGGCGTCGGTTGGGGGCTGAAGACGATCGGAAAGCATCAGCCAAGACTCGTGACAGCTTTCTTGGACAGGCACGCAAAACGAGCGCATCCGACGAAACTCATGCTCAGAAAAGCCACAATGTACCTACCTGCCCACGCGAAGCAACACTTGCTAGGCGACTTCGACAAGTCCAGATGAATCGTGGCCATGAACCACGGAAGCGTCCCTTTAAGGCAAGGGACAAGATGCTCAGCCTGACCCGCAGGGCTCGCGACGGAAATGTCGCCGGCTCATCCGAACTGGAACCGGATCAGCCACATGAGCAGTTGTCCTGCTCGAATGTGCAGTCGCAGGGTCGTCCTACACTCACCATCGTTCCTATGTCTGCGGAGCGCCCTTTCTGTGTCAGATACCATGCAACAGAGACTAGGATGTTGTCGCACCCTTGCCCTGAGAAACCCGCTTCAACACGCGTGGCACCACATGGAGCATACGACACCATGGGGGAATGCCCAGCATAGTGCATCGGAACAAGCGGGACAAATAGAAACACGTACGCTGCAAGAAGTACTGTGACGAGCCCTAGCGAGCGATCCACTTGACCTCACACACTCCTCTCATCATCTATTAGAAGATAAGTGGCTCCATAAGGAATGAATGTCGAGTCTGCGAGTGCGGCTCTGAGAGCCGCTTGGTGGGTGGTATGAAAGGAGCGAACGGAAGCGAAGTCAAGCTCGTCCCCTACGAGACGAAACGAATCCTCAATACTCACAAGCATGTGGATGGCGGCTGGCTATGGACAAAGTATGGTGCTCACCCATACATTGGTTGTCAAGGAGGATGCGTCTACTGCTACTGGCGCGACGAGAAGTACAACATGCTCGCACGCGACCCAGCCGCGAGCCACCTCTCCGATCCCTTCTCCCAGTACATCAAGGTCAAGACGAACGCGCCTGAGCTGCTGCGAAAGGAACTCTCGCGTGCACGGAAGGACGTTGTCAATGTCGGAGACTACCAGCCCGCTGAGGAGAAGTACCGACTCTCGCGTGAGATGCTGAAAGTCTGCGCGGAACTAGCCTTCCCGACGCTTGTTCTTGAGAAGTCCCCACTCGTGCTGAAAGACCTTGACGTGATCTCGAAGATCAACGAGCGCTCCTGGGCGTGCGTGATCTTCAGCATAGTCCGAGGCGACTCCGAAGAATATGGCAAGATCTTCGAGCCAAACGCGCCGAGAATCGAAGGAAGATTCCGAGCCATGAGAAAGATCGCTGATGCCGGAATACTCACGGGAACTGCGTTCATGCCTATTCTACCATACATCTGTGACGATGACTCAAACCTAGAGACCGTCGTGAAGAAGACGGCCCAGAACGGAGGAAGATTTGTGATGGCCGCAGGACTCACAATGAGTGGCGCCCAAGCGACATACTTCATCGAGGCACTGAAGAAGCATGAGCCCAAGCTGGTTGAGAAGTACGAGAAGCTCTACGCAGGTGCGTATAGTCCTCTCGACACGGAATACTCTGGCAGAATAGGACTCAAGGTGAGAGAACTCTGCGCGAAGCACGGAATCCTTGACAGGATGCCACGATACATTCCTGACGGCCCCTTGGCGACGAACAAACGCATCGCAGAGGAGGTCTTCAACA
>CAZJVZ010000054.1:0-8553 GCA_964549795.1 uncultured Candidatus Bathyarchaeia archaeon | reverse complement strand
TACGCTGTCAGGCCAATGGTTTGGCCTATGCTTCTACACTGGGATGGATGCGGGTTTAACCACGACAACGAGATCTCCACCCGAGAGAAGAGGATCAGGGGGTGGAAGCATGAATCTCCCGACTTCAGTCGTGGAGAGAATCAATTGTCGGCGCATGGCCGAATCGCTCAGCTGTCTCGCATCGACTTTCCGGATTGCCGTGTGCCCCGAACCTCAGGGTCCTCGCAGCCAGTCGAGAGAAAGCCTCGACCTATCTTGAACCTTCAGTGAAGACTGTCGTAGCCGGCGCCATAAGTGATTTATGAGGCGGATACACCCGTGTATATTAGGTAATCCGATTGTCGAACCAGGTCGCGGCTAAGGTTTCAAAGGTCGAATACGAATTGATCCGCCGACTCGTGAAGTCCGGTCTATACATCAATTCCAGTGACTTCGTTCGCGACGCAATGAGGCGCCGTCTCGCTGAGATAAACTCCACAGCCAAGACTTCGACGGAGGACTTGAAGCAAGAGCTCCACGACTACATGAAGAAACATGATGGCCTCATCTGGCCTGATGAGGCTGCGAGGGATCTAGGCTACTCTGTCCTTGACATTCTAGAAGCCCTCAGGAAGCTCGAGAGAGAGGGTCGTGCAATCGAAGCCGAAGGCATTCACATCGAGGCCTAACCCGTGTCAACTTGTAATGAGATCATCGGAAAGAAGATTGTCTGTTACTGCCGAAAGAAAGTGGCCGAACGCGTGGTACCATACACGGGCGGTCACAGAGCTCTGGAAATCGTCATCGAAGGCCGAGGCATGACGCCCGCTAGGTGCATCGTCCTGAAACCGTGGAGACTAACTGGGCGATGACTTTCAAGGCTTGTGAGTTCAAGTCTCATCCACAGCGGTAATTGTCCCATCTCCCGCAATTCCAATTGCTGTCCAGCGAAAAGCATCTCGAAACGGGCCGTTGGATCCATCATGAGATCGGCATTATAGAAGACGATCTCTTTCTTGGTTTCATCTATCTTGTAGATTATCCGATACTTCCCAACTGTCTTTCCAGAAGAATTCCAGCTCGCCAATTTCGGGCAAACGACGTGTGAACATGCTCGCCTGCACCATATAGGAAACGGATTGGAAATAGGTCAGGGCACCTTCACTGTTCCTCTCAGGATGGATGAGGAAACGGGTTACTACGCAGCTAGATGTGTCGAGCTTCCAGAGGCCATCAGCCAAGGCAAGACCGAGGAGGAGGTCATCAAGAACCTCAGGGAAGCCCTAGAACTTGTCCTCGAAGAGTACGAGTCCGAAGCCAAGAAGGAAGGCGGCGAGCTGATACCAATCATTGTCTGAACGACTCCCGGTTCTATGGGAAAAGAAATCATCAAAGCCTCAGCTAGGGTAGGCTTCGTCCATGTCAGACAGAAGGGCAGTCACGTTTTCCTGAGACACATCGATGGCAGACGTACTGTCATACCTCTTCGTGAAAAGGTAAAGAAGTCGACGCTCATGAATATAGTTGGACAAACCAAGTTGGCTAGGCAGGAGTTACTGAAGCTCATCAAATGAAAATGCTCGATCCTCGCTGAGGCGAAAACCGCACGTCAACAGTTCCTCAAGCTACTGGAGTAGGTCTTGTGCTCAGGTTGAATCTGAGATGCACGTCGACAATGCCCTTTAAACTTCTTCGAACCCGAGGGGCACATCCGGGACCTGCTCTATCGTTGGTGCACCCATCTTACTGGTCTGACGACGTAGCACTCAGCGTCATCCAGCTTCGCGCCTTGTCCTCTGTGGCGATGAGTTCTCGGGATAGGAATGTGCGTGATCTCAATTCTACGGGCGTACGCGATTATCCGCTCGCCGACCAATCCGTCACCCTCTCCGCTCAGTATCGTCAAGCACGTATCTCCTCTGCCTTTGGCAGGGCCTCCTCCGCCTTGCCCTCTTCCAACAATTGACGCACGGCGGCAAGCACGATTCGATAATCCACCCCTAGGTCCTCAGCCATCTCGTCAGGCCACACGGCGCCCGAGTGCGTCTTCAAGTATCGCTCCACTGCTCGCCTAGCTTCCGATATGGGAACCTCACGCAGGTTCATGAGTTTCCTCGCTCCAGCCTTCCTCATGTACTCGCCGACCGCGAGCCTGATGAGGTTGGCGACGCTCCTCGCTGCACCCGCCCGAACGAGACGTTCCACGCGTGCATATTCCTCGTCCGTCACAACTGCCGATAGCCTTCGCAAGATACGTCCTTGGTACACTGTACCAATGACACACTTATCTCTTCCGAGTAAGGAAGCAAGCGTCCGAGAGAACTACGTATCGACAAGCATCCTGTCATGCACATGGAATCGATCACTCCCATGGCATCATAGAATTGGAATTGTCATGCAGTTGATTCCGACTGCCAGGCAATCATAGTTTCACTCATCACTAGCCGAGGGTGGGCACCCGAGGTTCATTGGTTCCTCCTTCGTCCGATCGGCATGGGTAGGGTACATTCTGTTGGCGCATCGGCGAAGAGTTCCGGATTCGATTCCTAAGATTCGCTCGTGGGCGAGTCTACTTGCTTCAGAGAGTCGAGATCCTCGCTGGGTATGGGACAGCTACGTTGTGCCTCCGGAGGTGGATCATCTGTCAAATCAACTGCAATCCCTTCACGGAGCTTTGATTGGCCTAGTGGGATTCCAAGGGGTTGGGAAGAGTAGCGCCTTGCTCGCTTTGAGCGCCGGCTTACGAGAATGGAAGAGAGAGAAGTCGCAGGATTCACAGACCATACTTTTCAAGTGGCGCAGAAGCTCCGATCTCTTCCGATCACTGATGGAGTACGATCATGAAGTATCAGTTGAGTTCCGGTCGGAGTACGAACGCAAATTGAAGGGACTATCCATTGAGCGAGCGGAGCGTGTAGGCGGAAAAAAGATGGCGCGAATTCGCAAATATATCTGGCACGATCTTCTTCGAAGTAAGCATACGATCTTCATTGATATGCCTGACTACTCCAAGACGGATCGGCGTTTGATGGCGAAGGATCTGGAGGAGATATACTGGCTCTGGAACTCGCTGCGTCTAACCGACGCAACGCCAGGGCCGAACCTTGTCATCGCTATTCAGAAGGAGATGTTCAGCGGACATTTCTTCTTCGACAAAATGAGTATGATAGAGGTGAAACCTCTACGACCCAGCCAGCTAGTCGAAGCGTACATGAAACAATTCAAGATGACGAAGCCGTTCACTGATGACGCCCTCATCACGCTAGCTCGCATGAGTCGCGGCATATTCCGTCGGTTCCTGCGATACATCTCGCTAACGCTTGATCTTTGGTCAACCGGATCTCAGCCTCCTAGATCGATCGACACAGCGACCGTGAAGAAGGCCGTGACAGCCGGGCGTTTGGCGGAGGACATGGAGCTTGAGCTTGTGGAGCTATTTCCGAAGCACAGTGATCTTCGACTCCAAGCCGTCCGACTACTCATGCATCTCGAAGAATCGGGTCCGACGAGGCAGAGTCAACTCGGTGAGTTGCTTGGCATCGAACCGTACACAGTGAGCAGGCTGCTGGCGAAGCTGGAACTCCACCGGTACGTGGTCCGTCAGAGAGAGGGAGCCGACAAGACCGTGAGGCTCACAAACCCAACAACCTGATTGGATGATAGAGAAAACGCGCGCTGCCGAAGACAGTCAGCAAGGGGTCGACAAGAGCTGCCCCTCGGAGTTGACGGTTCAGTTCGAACCCAAGCCCCAAAATCATTCCTGAAGCGTTGAAGATGAAACCCAACTACGCTTATACATGGCTTTCTTCTGGCTCGGTCACGTTCAAGGTCATTAGCACTGCAATACTGCAAAACCCTAGAAGACCACCCTTCCAACATCGGAGCGGACAAAGTGGCCGAGCCTGAAACCTCAATGGATATATCGAGACGCGTGATCTAGCCGACCGGAAGTGTTACGGATCAAGGTAGTCGTAGGCAGAGGAGCAATGAAACGGAGCATTCTCTTCTATGCGATGGGAGCATGTGCCTTGGTCGGGCTGTTGGTCTCGGCCTATCTGACCTTTCTGTCCTTCAATCCTCCGTCCAGTTGCCCCGTCGGTGACTTTGGCTTTTTTTCATGTAATGAGGTACTCTGGAGCGAGTATTCGCACATCTACGGTGTGTCAGTCGCGTTGCTCGGTCTGATCTGGTTCATCATCGCAACCGGCTTGCTGGTGGTGGCTTGGAGAAACGAGCGACTTATTCGAATCGTGTTAGCGTGGTCGATGCTTGGAGCCGCTGGAGTCGTCGCCTTCGTTTACACCGAGATCTTTCTGCTTGGCTCCGTTTGCCCGCTGTGCACGATCGCGCACCTTTCAGGTCTCGCAATATTGGCACTCTCAGCATTCGCGCTGCTCAGACCATCCGTAACCGCTTAGTCAACGGTCCTTGCCGGCTTGGCAACGATGCGACGCATGGCACTCGCACGTAGGGATCTCCATTCAAGATTGTACACAGTCAGAAATTGGGGATCAGAGAACCCTCAAATAGAACCAAGCTGGCAAACCAGCAACATTCATTTCGATGAACGAGGCTCGGTGAGCAGGCGCAGAAGATGAAGAGACAACGGATGAAACTCGGGTCTGCGTCAGCAGGCCTTCTGTTGCTCCTCTTCATCTCGGGTCTGATGCAGGCAACGCCGTCAACCGTACACGCAAATGGCCAATGTCACTCAGATAAGACCGGGAAACTTTGCGGGATTTTCCTTCGGCCCGGAGTCCGAGACGAGTTCAAGTCCAATTCAACCGTCGCATGGAGTCACACGCTTGACACGCTCCGAGGTACGCAGGGGGGAATGTCTCAGCAGCGACAGATAATCGACCGGTACCAAGACTATGCGATCCTCGCAAGCATGTCCGATAGCATCGGGGACTTCCAGTTTGACATTTGGACAGTGGCGAACGTCTCTGACATCCGTATCTATTTGCCGTCGAACTTTACATTCGCTTACGTTTCGAGCGGATACGGCGACGCTACAACATCAGACAAGATCTACTCCATATGGACCGATATCACAGATGACTATTCATTCATCTCTGTTGCCACGCTCGCGAATGATGATCCTATCGCACCGGGTTCGAATCGTATCGAGATCGGCCGAATCCCATCCCTCACCTCTCCCACTCCCTCGTTAACGATCCTCCCCGGTCTCCATCATATTCGACTCTTTCAAGTGCGGGCTCCGTTCACAGCTGGCCTCTACCATTTCAAGATCTACGTCGACGGAAGCACTATTGGAGATGGCAACTTCCCGATCGTGATCGTCAAATCGAGCCTCCAGCCGGCGTACGTCACCGGACTCGTTTTGCTCAAGGGACTATTTCCACCCACCAACGCCTCCGGGAGAGTAACAGCAGTAGGCGCGACCGGTGAAGGCAAGTATGCAGAGGCTGTCAGCTATTTTGGTCCAGAGGATCTTGATACGGTTGACACTCGCGGGAGCTACTATCGATATTGGCTCTTCGGGTTACCGGCGGGAACCTTCGAGCTCACAGCTTCCGCGTCCGGTTTCCTAAAGACATCAACACGCGTCACGGTTGACCCGGGACAATCATTGAGACAAGACTTCGAGCTTGAGAAGGGAGTCCAGATCAGCCTGACAGTCTGGTCGAAGAGCCAGAACGGCTTGATTCCTTGGGGGAATCTTTGGCAGCCGCCTTACGGCACAAACAATCCGTACCTCCCGATCGATGACACAAGTCATCACAGGGACATATTGGTTAGGCTCCTCGATCAGTACGAGGTGACCGTAGGCTACTGGGCTTCGGATGACATCAACCCACCATACGGACCGCCGTGGAATATCGCCACAATTGATGGAAAGCGTAACTATTCTCCGCTCGTATTGAAGCCGTCAACCATTCCTTCGCATAATTCATACTCCATGGCGCTCACCGACATCAGAGGATTACCAGCAGCGAGACTCGATGGTCATGTCCCGGCCGATTCAGCGGATTTTGTTGAAGGAATCGATACGGGCCCATACACCGTTGAAGTCCAAGTGACAGGGTACATAATGCTGGAGGCTGATGATTGGCAGAGAACATTCACGCTACCAACTAACGCGAAGAACTACTCACTCCAAGTTGATCTCAGACGAAGCGGCTGGGTCAACGCCTCCGCTGTAATCCGCGACAGCCAATATGCGCCTGTCTCAAATTGCACGTACGTCGTCGTTGCGAAGAGCACCGACAACTTGGACAAAGGAATCGCCGCTTCGATCTTCAAGGCCGGGGCTCTGGAGGCCTCGATCGTTCTGGAGGGATTCAATGCCGCGTATAGTTACGGCGGATTCACGGGAACACAGTCCGTAGCGTCAACAGCATATCAGGACTATGGGCTTGAGCCGGTCGACTATACGCTCGAAGTCTACATGGCCGACATGGGAACTCCGTGGAAGCGCATCAACGGTACGGGCTGGTACTTGGTCGAGGAAGAAGAAATCCAAGTTCTCCCGCCCTTGGGAGGCGGGGTTGAAGTCTCATTTCACCTCAAGGCTTGCTCCATTGAGTTTGCTCTGAGATCCATCCAGATCCAAGCACCGCCACAGGTTGTTCCGTGGACTTTTCCAGGGGCGGGGATCCGCCTGTTGATTGTTGATGAACTTGGAAACATGGTGGCGACTCTTGATCCGTCCTTCTACGGCTTGATCCAAGACGCCGGAACAACAAACGGCACTATAGGATGGACGATACCGGGAGTGCCCGCGTTGCCGGGGAATTCGTTCGGCGTGAGCCCATATGACAACGACAACGTTAACCCTGCCGGGAGGCACGGAGTGCTATATGTACGATTTACAGGAATCGACCCGGGAAACGTCAGCGCGCTCAGTGGCCTCTACCCGACACGAATTGAGGAAGGAAAGTACTCGATATTCGCATCTACGCTCGGCTACATCCAACGATATGATTATTCAGTCAACATTCAATCCGACGTTGCAAAGAATGACCTCCAGATGGATCTTGTTCAGGGAACGCAAATCCGCGTCGAACTAGACTTCCAACACGAAAGCGTGCCGACGAACTTCAGCGGTTTCGTGCGAGCCGAGGTCTACAACTCGCAAGACCAGCTTGTGGGCGCATCGATTTACGGTCAAGCTCAACCCAACTACTACACGCTGATGGGAGTTCAGAGCGGCGGCGGTTATCTGAACTACAGCAGGACCAACGATTTCATGCAGATTCTGGGACCAGCCGAAGCCACAGACTTCGGCTTGCCAAACGCTACAAGGCTTGAGGCACTCAACACGTTTCCGTCCAGCACGGGAAACGTTGGAGATCCTCTCTACCCCGCTAACTTCGGATTCATCAACGGACAGAGGGCCGCTACTAGTAGCTACATCTACAGCAGCAAAGTGCATCGACCGATTCCGAGCGGAACCGGAGCTGTCGGAGTACCGGACACTTGGGCGCGCTGGCCTTCGATGATTCGAAGCGACGCAAACAGATTATCCGTGCCCGCAGGCGCAATTGCCGCATTCGATGTCTTCGGATTCAGTTCATACTACGGAGGCCCAGACAGCCGGATGGATGGGCTTTGGGCGAACGGTTGGGACACAACAAACGGAGCTGCCCAAGCAGACTCGGGAATTCGCGGCAGCAGGGACGCTCTTGAGCTCGATGGCGCAGGCACATTCACGATTCGCGTGTGGGCCTTCGACCCGTACGGTCCGAATGGTGTGTTCGATCCCGCCGGGCCTGACGGAATATTCGGAACGGATGATGACTACACTTCGTCCGATCCGATTGACGCGGGACTGAGCGATTTCAGAGCATACGCGCAGACGGCCGAGGTTACCGGCATTGAGGCGCCTTGGGGAGGTGCAGCCATCGTTCGCGTTACGCTTGAGGAGCAACCAAGCTTGGTCGGCACGGTGTCCTGGATCGACATGTACGGCGATCAGCGACCTCTCGCATGGGCTCAAGTGATCGAAACATCTCCGGGCAGTCACTGGGCCTCGTCAGCGACCGGAAGCTATAGGCTGTGGCTCTCGGAGGGCTCGTACGAGTTCTTCGTCACAACAATCGGAGAGGAACAGTTCTGGGAGCCGTACAACTTCGACACCGTCTTCAGTAGGCCCGGCGTGCACGTATTCAAGGACGTGACTCTCACAGTGTCAGGCACGGCTACACCAGAGTTCACGAATCTTGCATTCACCGCTGCAATCTCAATGGCCGCCCTATTGATCATGTCATCAAAGAGACGCATCGGTAGAAGTCAGACCAAGCGACAGAGAAGTTGCACTGAAAACGACTGTATGTAACTTTCCGTTTCAGCGCCAACGGAGTTAATGAGACAAGAAGACCCGCCGACGGCGTGAAGGCTCCCGGAATGCAAGCTCAGGGGGACCGTATCTTCAGCTCACGACGTCCGTAGACAACTCTCTCGAGCGCCAAGAGCGCTTTGTCGAACGTCTGCAGATGCGAAACCGACGATGACAGGTAGTTTGCGAGTATCAGCGCATCTCTTCCTCCGAGCGAGTATCGCTCCGCGAGCGCAAGCCCCGTTCTAGTTGTGTCTAGTGTTTGATTGAGA
>CAZJVZ010000053.1:0-8688 GCA_964549795.1 uncultured Candidatus Bathyarchaeia archaeon | reverse complement strand
GGAAGTTGTTCGTCTTCGAGATCGACGAGTCCACCCACTTCTGGAACGCGGCCAATGCTCGAACGTGAGCATCGGGGGCGATGTCCAAAGCCGTGACGAAGACGCGCTTGATGTCTCCTGGGATATACTGGATGCTCTGGACTGTTCCGTTGGCGTCGCTTACGTCTCGTATGAGTTCCTCATCATACAGCCCGTGTCCAGTCATTACCCTCTCAAAGACCGGATCAACGTAGTAGAAGCTTCCCACTTTCACGTTCTTCTCGTAGACTAGACTGTACACTGGTTCGATTCCGCTACTGCAGCCCGCGATCATGGAGATGCTTCCGGTTGGGGCGATGACTGTCGTGTAGCTATTCCTTAGACCAGACTTCTTGATCTCTTGTACTACCTTATCCCATGGGACTTTCCAGTGGTCTTTCTGATCGAATCCCTTGAATGGGAGTCTTCCTTCTGGGTAAAAGCTCCGATCATAGTATGGGAATGGTCCTCTCTCTTTCGCAAGTTGCATTGATGCCAGCTTGGAATGGTAGTTGATGAACTCCATCAGTTGTTCCATGAATCCTCTCGCTTCTTCGCTGCTGTATTGTATTCGGAGTTCGTAGAGGAGGTCGCCAAGTCCCATCACGCCTAGGCCAATCTTCCTGGTTGAAAGCGTCATCTCTTCGATCTCTTTCAACGGGAACTTGTTGACATCAATGACATTGTCGAGTAGCCGTGTTGCCATCTCAACTGTCTGCCTGAGCGCTTCCCAGTCAAGTTGAACTCGTCCCTCTGGTTGTTCCTTCACGAAGGCCCAGACGTTTATGCTTCCCAGGTTGCAGGACTCGTTGGGGTAGAGAAGCACCTCTCCACACGGGTTCGTCGTGACTATGGGCCCGAGTGATTTGAAGAACGGGTTGTACTTGTTGACGTGATCGTAGAATATGACACCTGGTTCAGCGCTCTCCCAAGCTTGAAAGACTATCATATCGAAGAGTCTTCTAGCATTGGTTGTGCGCACAACCTCTTTCGTTCGAGGATTCACCAGTGGGTACGGTTTGTCCTTCTCGTAGTATTCCCAGAAATCGGGCATTATCAGGACTGACAGGTTGAAGTTTCTCAAGGCTCTGTTGCCCTTCTTGGCGGTGATGAACTTCTCGATGTCAGGGTGATTGCTGTTGAGTATTCCCATGTTGGCGCCGCGTCGTATGCCGCCCTGCTTGATCACCTCGGTCATCGTATCAAACAGTGTCATGAAACTTATCGGGCCAGAGGCGATCCCTGAAGTAGAGCTGACAAAGTCACCCTCAGGTCTCAGTTTCGAGAAGTTGTACCCCATTCCGCCTCCCGCTTTGAAAACAATAGCGGTCTTCTTGAGAGCATCCATGATGCTCTCGATGGAGTCCTCAACATCGAGCACAAAGCACGCGGACCCCATTCCAAGCACGTTTCCAAAGTTGGCAATAGCCGGCGTGTTCGGCATGAAACGCTTAGAAACCATCAGATCATTGAAGGTGGTCACGAGGCTCTCGTAGTGGTTCAGTTTTCCCTCACGCAGAAGGGCGAGGAATTCGCTCCAACGAACCTTGGCTCGTCCTTCGCTGTTGAAACGGTCATACATTCGTTTCAGCGCTTCGAGATGGAACCTGTTGAGTGTGTACTTTCCTATTGACAGCTTGCCCTCATTCGCCACAGGATCGAAGTCCTCAGCGGGATGTTCAGGGGTCTTGCTCGAGAGATCGTAGGCGTTTCCGTCGTATAGAAGACTGGGCAGGCAAGCGTGAATCGCCACTCTGGCAAAAAGTTCCTTTGGTGTCTCGATCAGTTTGCCGTCGATATCTTTCCTGAGGTACCTTGCCTTCAGGACTCGAAGCGCGTTCAGGTCGAAGCGTTTGTCCACTTCATCAATTTCTTCTTTCTCGAGTATCCGCTGCTTCTCCTTTCGTATCTCTGCTCTCTTCTGTCGGTAGAGGATGTAGGACTTGGCGGTCTTGGCCTGACCGTTCTCAAGCAGCACCTTCTCGACGGTATCCTGAACTTCTTCTACGGTAGGGACAGTACGTCCGTCAAATCTCTCTTGTATTATTCTCACTACTTGGTCGGACAGCTTCTGTGCTAGTGCCTGATCTTTTCCGATGGTTTGGGCGATTGCGCGAGCTAAAGCGGCCGTGATCTTGTTCTGGTCGAACGTCGCGAGTCGTCCGTCACGTTTGCGAATCTGCTTGATCGCGGCCGATGATGCATGGTCCGCAGTCCGAGCTGGGTCTGTGCTGTCCTCTACCAAGGTATCTTGCTCCAGAAGTGTGAAGCAAGTGATGTGGCACGCCGAACGACTATAATAGTTTTCGACAATTGTGTATATAATCCTGTACTGGGCTCTCCAAGACCATATTCATCCACGTCAACGGGTCCACCACTCCGTCCGCTGCACTGTCATGCCAGGCTGTTCATGGCCATGGCTGCTTTCGGAAAACCCTTTTATGGCCAGCGGCGGTGCGCGCGAGCAGACACCGATCATCACACGCTGTCCTCTTCAGAATCGGATTCATGTCTTCTGTTTCTTCCTTGGAAGGCTCCGGATCAAGATTCCGGATCGAGAGACGGAGGAACAAACGTTCAGTTCTCAGCAGCGTCCAGTTCTTACAGATTCAGGTACGAGTTGTTTCCCGTCGAAGACGAAGGATCTGAACTCGTTGTTCGAAATCGAGTAGATCAGGTATGAGAGACCTGGGTAGTTCGCCCGTGCTTTGTCGATCTCGGATGCGTCGGCGGAGTAGAATGGGTGGCTGTGATAGAAACCAACGACTTGGAGCCTGTTCCGTTCGGCATAGGTAAAGGCGCGCAAGAGAGTCTCCGGGTGGATCTCGTAGGAGGATTCAGAGGACAGCTCGTTCCTTGACGGCCACACTTGCGTTACTGTTCTCCCATCACGAGCCAGAATTCCAATCAGTATCCCGCAGGCTTCGATAGGATATGATTGTCTGCAATGGAGGCAGATGCGCCTCGTGTCTCTGTCAGTGATGGTGAGTGTCAATCGGTAGGGTACCTTTGGCAAGAGGCTTGCAATGTCAGCCCGGAGCTGAGATGGAGTGCGGTCTCAGAGTTCGCCTTTGAGGAAGGCGTCTATTGTTGCCTTCCTGCATTTCGGGCAGATACGGAGGTGGTATCGGTCGTTTGGCAGAGGTTGGTGGCACCATTCACATTTCTTGATTGGGCCCTCTCTGAGTTCCTGGAGTTCCTCTATGAGGAGTCGTGTAGCGCTGTCGTTCATCAAACCGCTGTTATCCCTCTTTACGGATTGCATTTGTTTTCGCGTCATCTAGTGTGAACGTGGTAAGCATCTTAAGAGGTTTAACAAGATTTATAAGCAACTTATGTAAGCAGTGTTAGCAGGTAAGCAAGGTATACAGGCTAACTCTTGTGAGTTGTTTGTCTTGGCTAACAATGCCGTCCTGATACGCGGCCTCGATAGGAACCTCTACAACAAGGTAATAGCCCGCTCCAAAGAACAGGGCAAGAACGTCGCAGAACTCATCAACGACGCCATGCGAGGCTACCTCAGTGACGGAAGCGCCGCGGCACCAAGCGTCTTCGACACCAAGAAGCTCGTCTTCACTGGAACCGTGAACCTCTCCAAGTCGGACGTATTCGGTCTCCATGAGGAACTCGGCCAATTCCAGGTTGAGAACAGCGGTACGCTGACCCTTGACAAGGATATTGACAAGGAAGCCTTCCGCCGCATCGAAAGGATACACAATACAGGAAAACTTCGAGTGCCCTCCAACGTCCATCACCTAGCCCTGCTTAAGGTAGGTCAGGTGCACGGCGAAGTCGAGAAGTACTGACTTCTTCTACACAGAACGGCATTTCACAAATCAGCGTTTCAGAAGTCCACCCTACAAACCGCTGCAGAGCACACGCCTCTGAGGCACGAGCGCTCATTGCTTCGAGACAAACGAGTTTCCTCTGAAGAAGAAGCGCCAAGGCTTCTCCAGGCCGACCCTAATTCCGACCCTGCAAGTAGACGCAATTTCGAGCCGTTCGACATTAGCGCCTTCCGAAATGAACAGTTTCTTCCCGAGCGTGAGGTCGTGACCGTTGAGGTTCCTGTCCACAACAAACGCTTGCGTCAGCTTTGCCGGGCCATTGGCGAGAATTCTCATTTGGTCTGTCCTGCGTCGTTTCTTCATCTGCTCGATTCCGCTGGTGGGCTCTGCTGCTCGGATTAGCACTGCTCCTGGGTTGCCAAGTGGTTCCGTCGTGACGTTCAAGCAGTAGTGCATGCCGTAGGTGAAGTAGACGTATGCGTGCCCCGGTGGACCAAACATGACTGCATTCCTCTTGGTTGGGCCTCTGTATGCGTGGCTGGCTGGGTCACCTTCTCCTCGGTAGGCCTCTGTCTCAACAATGACGCCTTGCAGCACGGTGTGTCCGATCCTTCTAACGAGCATCTTGCCAAGGAGTTCCCGTGCAACTCGTACCGTGTCTCTCTCGTAGAAGGGCCGGTTAAGAGGCACCGTCGGAGAACTTGCCTGGGAAGAGGGGCGCATCCGCTGCCGACCTAATGGAATGGATCATTCTGGCAGTCGCAAGGACAGGATGTATTTGAAGGCGTAGTACAGATTCCTAATCCTCAGCCGGAAACTGAACTTCGTATGACCAATCCTCCTTCGAAAGCCCACGGGTACCTCTTTCAAAACAAGTCCGGCCACCTTTGCCTTGGAGAAGATTTCCAATTCAATTTCGAACCGCGTCGAACGCAAGCATGGAAGCAACCTTTGGACGGCCTTTCTACTGAATGCCCAGTACCCTGTCTGGATGTCCGTGAAGCTCCCGCCGTACCTTAGAGATAGCAGATACGAGACAACGCGATTTGACGCGATCGTGATGAAGTTCATCGATCCCGGGTCTCTTTGCCCCTTCGTCCGCGATCCGATAGCGATGCCCGCTTCACGGTTTCTGACAAGTTCCACCAAGTCGACTAGGTCGCTGGGAACGTTCGTGCCATCGCCATCGATGATACAAAAGATCTCGGCGTCGCTTGACAGGAAGAATCTCATTCCGGTTCTGACTCCGCAGCCTTTTCCCGGGCCGAAATCTTGGAGGAGCACGTCTACTCCGAAGGACTGTGCGATTTCTCGGGTCTTGTCGCGGCTGTGTCCGTCAACAACAACGACTCGCGGGAAGATCGCTGTTGACTCCTGTAGGAGAGGACATATCGCTTCTTCCTCATTCAATGTGGGAATCATGAGCATGACTGCTGAATAGTCCCGGCGTATCATAGCCCTTCGCCAGTTGGCAGGTGTGCATCGTAGGCATTGCGGAACTTGCGTCTGTTCCTGACTACTTAGTGGCTCGGGTGATTCCAACGCCTTCGACTGCAATATGAGGCAGATATGTCGGGGTCTCGACTTCCCACCACTTGATCCATTGACGTTCCTTTGACAGTGACGTGATCGACTGTAGAATGCGCGGCATATTGTCACTTATGCGGAGTCCCTTCAAAGGCTGGCCGATACGACCGTTCTCTATCCTGAATGCGCCGTCTCGGCAGATGGATGAGAAGTCCCCTGTCTGATAGTTCTGAAATCTCGTATACCAGTTGTTAGTCAGGTAGAGGCCGTTCTTTACTTCCTCGAGCAATTCCTCGAACCGGATGTCTCCAGGCTCGACGACGACGTTGAGCGGTATTGGCGTCAGCCCCCATGTTCCACCTGCAAAGAAGCTGTTTCCAGTCAGCTCGCCGCCATACTCTGCGACACTGTATGAGCTGTGCAGGTAGGTCTTCAGCACGCCGTGATCGATTATACGCGTGTTTCTGGTCGGATAGCCCTCATCGTCGAATGAGCACGAGTTAATGCCTGCAGGCATGCGCGCCTCATCGACAAGAGTGAGTTCTTCGCTGGCAACTTTCTGACCCACCTTCTCCTTGAGGAATGAGAGGCCAAGGTCGACAAAATAGGCTGAAGCGAAGTCGGCCACACGGCTCAGAAATTCCGCCATTATCGAAGGGCCAAAGATCACCGTGAATTTGCCTTCATCACCAAAGACTGGATTCTTGGCTTGGCATGCGATCTTGGCGGCTTCCTTTGCTGCATGTGTCGGATCAAAGTCCGCGAGCCTTGTCGCACAGCTTACTCCCATTCCGCTGGCATCATCGTCGAAGAATGCTCTGGTCGAGAGTTCGATGCTGGTTCCTCTGTCTTTGCCCTCGGATCCTGTCGATGTCTTTACGAACTTCTCCCACTCGTTTGTAACGAGCGTTCCAGAGGAGCGTTTCGCGCCTTCAGAAAGAGCAGCATTTATCGCTTCCTCGGCAAGTCCTGTGAGCTCGTCAGTCATTTCCGGAATCTTGGCGTCATAGGTGTGGGGAACGGCTTCGTACTTGAATGGGCCTTTGGGAAGCGTAGACTCGACTGCCCCCGGTTTTGAGATATCCATCGCGACCTTCAGGGTCTTCATGACATCCATCAACGCGTCAAAGTCCGGGTCACCTACGCGTGCTGCTGCGCGTTTCCGTTTCGATGTCAAGTAGACCGCTGGGACGGTGTGGTCCCACGATTGCATGACGATGATGGAGTTGTTCGAGAATCGAAGCATCTTGCGCCTTTCGCGCATCATCGACGCGGCCACTTCGTCTGCTCCGAGCTTGAGGCCAAATTTGACGGCCTGCTCAACAACCTGCTCTGGATTCATGATGTCAACCTCCCAGCCTGACCTTCCTCAAGCGTATTGATGGCCCACCATGCCAGACAGGGGCTCCTTGGGATGGTTCCCCTTTGCCGCAGGTTGCCGCCTCGAACTCCACTTCCTTTCCTGCGGCGTCCACGCTGCCATATAGTCCAGGAGTCGTGATCTCCAGAATCGGATTTCGCACTGGCGTTGTGACTTCGCCCTTTTCGATCATGTAGGCCTCGAGTCCGACGTACCTCTGGTTGTATCGTCTATCGTCAATGTTCCATTCCATGAAAGTCTTGATGAATACGCCTTCCTTGACATCTTCAACCAGCTCTTCATGCGTGTAGCTTCCTGGAAGCATGAATGTGTTCGCCATTCTGATCATTGGTTCTCTATCGTAGGCTACTGCTCTGGCAGATCCATTGCTGCTGACTCCGAGTTCCGCGCCCGTTTCGCGGTTCTGCAGAAAGGCGTTGATGACTCCTTCCTTGATCAGGATCCTTCTCTCTGCCTTCACTCCTTCCTCATCATACAAGTAGAATCCGTTTGAGTTTGGAATAGTCGGATCATCAACCACGGTGACGGCTTCTGTTCCGACTCGGTAGCCTATCATTTCGGGCTTGAGGTAGGATTCCCCAGCTTGCGCAGCCTCTCTGCCAAGTATTCTGTCTGCTTCTTGAGGGTGTCCACATGACTCGTGGCAGACTATCCCCGTGACTTCCGACCCGACAACAAGATCAAGCTCCTTTCGCGGAGCCTGCTTTCCTTCCGTAAGCATCTTTCCAAGAGTCTTCGCCTCGTCAGAGACCAGTCTGGGAGGGTCCCATTGCTCGAGTTGTTCCCATCCACCAGTCTGTCCTTGTTGTCCGATTCTCTGAATTGTCCCCTTTCCAGGGTCATAGACTGTAAGCACGTACAGTAGATTGACCCTCGATGCTTTTCCATGAATCCTCGTTCCATCAGTGTTCGCGAAATACCGCTCAGTGATGTCGTCACCAAGGATCAGTGTCCGTGACGGGACAGCCACTTTCACAATGTCTGGCTGAAGGTTCTTCTCGATCTCCTCAAGGACTCTGAACTTCTCCTCTGTTGTCACGCCTGGTAGCGGTTTCCGACCTTTGGTCTCCCAATTTGCCTCTTCCGCTTTCTGCTCTGACAGGCGAATGGGTTTGGCGATTAGTCTCCTCGACGCCTTTGCGCTTCTGTATGCTATTTCGACCGTGCTTCCAAGGGATGCCTTCGAGAGATCATTCGTCGTCGCGAAGCCCATCGCGCCGTCCACCAGTATTCGAACGGCGATACCTCTCTCTCTGGCCAACTGGACTGGATCAGGTACACCATTATTGAGAGTGAACGCGCTTCCGCTGTCTATGTGAAGTCTTGCTTCAGCATAGTCTACTCCCAATGCTGAAGCAGATTCAATCGCATGCCTGACTAAATCCTCCATGAGACAGACCGCCCTTGAGCAGAGAATGATTTCATTTAAGGCTAGCTAACAGCGGCTGGAACAGAGGGTTAGAGTGCAGAGTTACCACTATTGCGTGAAGCAACCAAGTTCCCAAGCTAGGACTTGGAGTGGCTCGTTCCTAGTATCTTCCTCTGCGGCCGCGGCCGTATCCTCTGTCTCGTCCTCTGTCGCCGTAGCCGCCTTCGTCCCGATATCTAGGTCTGAAACTCGGGTACCTACGCCTCTCAGGCATTGGGAATTCCTTGTTGGATAGGTTATTGTCCGCGTTGACGTTCTCGATTGGTGTGCTGTTCGGTTCCATTGACCCGTAGCGGCCTATGTTCAGACGCATTGATCCTCTGAAGAGTGAGACGTAGCCGTTCTTGACATTGACCGTGTCGCCTTCTTTCACTTTGTCGATATTGTCGTCCCACAGGGTCAGGTAGACCGAACCGGTTTCGTCTCCAACGAGAGCGTCGACGACGCGGTGCGTCGAGCCATCTCTCCTAGAAGTCGTCTCGCGCGCTTCGCCCTTCGAGACCACCTTTACGGTAACATTCACTTGCCTAGATTCTGGGTCAAGA
>CAZJVZ010000052.1:0-8849 GCA_964549795.1 uncultured Candidatus Bathyarchaeia archaeon | reverse complement strand
TCAATTATCGTCTGGCACCGCAGTACAAGTTCCCAGCTCAGATCGAAGATGTCAAGTGTGCCGTTCGTTTCTTGCGAGCTAGTGCCTCGATGTATGGGATAGATGCTGAGCGTATTGGGGCGTGGGGCGGCAGTGCAGGCGGTCACCTTGTCTCACTGCTTGGAGTAACGGATACGAGCGCTGGACTGGAAGGTTCGGGAGGATATGCTGATGAATCGAGTCGTGTCCAGGCTGTGGTAGATTTGTTCGGTCCAGCCGATTTGACTCAGGTCTTCAGCGGTGCCAACCCGCAAATCCTACAGCAGGTGTTCGGCGTTGTGGGCTCGGACGCCGAGATTCTGAGACGTGCCAGTCCAGTGACCTACGTCACGAGTGATGATCCCCCGTTCCTCATCATGCACGGTGAGAAGGACACTCTGGTTCCGCTAAGCCAATCGCAGGAACTCTACGACGTACTGGTTGCAGCTCATGTACCTGCGACCTTGGTGGTAGTGAAGAATGCGGGGCATGGTTTCGCACCCGCCGGTGGACGGACCAGTCCAAGTCGTGTTGAAATCACCAAGATGATCGCCGACTTCTTTGACCAACACATCAGGCAAGCTGACGTAAGAAGCCAAGACAGCTTCACTGAATCTCCACTCACTGTTTTCGTGAATCCGAGCGTACAACTGGCGACTCCTCAAGCAGAACCAGTCTATGTGTCAACAAGCGAAGCTGGAAGGGTTACTGTGTCTCAAAGCTTCGCAACGGAATTGACTCTACGCCAATAAGCTTCGACTGCTGAGATCTGTGCTGACACTTCTGGGCCTCTGCCGCGCCTTCTGCGGACAAGCTCCAAGGCGTCCTTCGCAGAGTAGCCTTTGTGCACCAGATAGCAAGCCAACACGACGCCTGACCGGCCGATCCCAGCGTAGCAGGAGACATCGACCGGCACGCCGGATCGTACGTGGGCGTCTAGGTATTCGATGATCTTGTCGATCTGGGCATCTGTAGGTGCGTGAAAGTCCGGAATTGGCTCGTTGTAGTCCTCCAATCCGGTTTCGCGAACATCATCGGCTGTCACGTAGGCCTCATCTGTCTCGACGAGTCTCACTAGGGCACCTATGCCCTGCTCCTTCAAGGACAAGAGATCAGCTTTCGAGCGTGGGCCTCTTGATCCGGCAACCTCGCCTTCGATCACCCAACTGAAGTTCAGGCCCACGATGCTGGTTTCCTCGTTTCGAGAGGCCTGTCGACGAGTCCAGCCGATCATGCTGGCGAGAAAGAGCTCGCCTGCGCGATAAGAACTGCGTACCAGCGGACCGGAGGCCACGTAGCGGAATCCCATCTGCTCGGCCTTGGTTCGATAATAGTCGAACCGCTCAGGTGCAATGTATTCGACAACCGCGAGGTTGCGTGATGAAGGTCTGAGGTACTGACCCAAGGTTAGGAAGTCTGTCCTGACGTTCCGAAGGTCACGCATCGTCTGAAGAACGCCGTCTTCTTGCTCACCCAGCCCGAGCATGAGTGATGACTTCGTGAAAACTCGTGGGTTCTGTTGCTTCACATGTTCAAGGACCTTGAGTGAGCGGTGATACTTGGCCCTTGGATCTCTCACCCTAGGCGTTAGCGCTTCGGTGGTCTCGACATTGTGACCGACAACGTCAGGACGCGCTTGCACGATTGTGCTAACCTCTCTGAGGCTTCCCTGAAAATCGGGAACCAGGGCTTCGATGTGCACGTCGGGCGTGCTGCTTCTGATGGCGGTGATGGTTTGGGCGAAATGTGACGCTCCACCATCGGGCAAGTCATCCCGGTCAACAGAAGTCAATACAACATACTTCAATCCCAGATCCTGCACGGCTCTTGCGACGTTTGAAGGTTCCTCACGGTCCAAGGCGCCGTTTGGTTTGCCGTTCTTGACGTTGCAGAACCTGCATGCGCGTGTGCAGAGCTCTCCCATTATCATGAAGGTCGCGGTTCCACTGCCCCAGCACTCTCCAACATTCGGGCAGTGAGCCTCCTCGCACACGGTATGAAGTGGGTACTGTTTGGTCAGTTCCTTGAGGCGAGCATAGGTTGGCCCTGAGGGGGCTTTCGCCCTTACCCACTCAGGTCTTGATGGAGAGCTCATCACGAAGCGTTCGTCACCACATCGTCAGCGATACTAAAACGTTCCTCGCAAGAACTCTCTGCACCTATCGGAACATCTGGACATTCGTATCTCGAAGCACGTGCTATCTTCGGTCCGAAGGGAACAGCCTCACGTAACCATGCAGGAATCAGCGTCCTGTCGGAAATGTAGGACTGTTGGTTCGACTTGTCTGAACACGGTGACCACCGGTCCAATGTGCAGATGCTGTACTATTCCCCGCCTGCAAGTCGGCTTTCCACTAAGACAACTTCATCGTAACCCCATTCTTCGCTATCAGTTGGCAATACGGTAGAGTCGCCAATCTGCATGTTGTCACCTTACACCGGCAAGTTTCTCTGTCAACAATGAGACTTTCTTTCCCAATGCTGTGAGAGTGTTCTTCCCAAGAGGGTCTCGCATTAGTGCGTCAGGCTTGCTATCGGAATGGACGGTTCCTCCGAGATTCGAGGCTGACCAAGAGTATCCAGCGGTGCCTACGACTAGCATGTCATTGAAGAGGAAGAACCTGTGGAGCGTGTACAGGACGGCTTCGATTCCATCGTTTCTATCCCCTCCTACAGCGATTGCCCCGGCGGGTTTGAACCGCAGCGCACCCTTCAGTTCGCTTGTCGATCCTGATTCATAGTAGAACGGGAGGAATCTGTCCATGAACATCTTCATGATGCCGGTTACCGAACCATAGTACACCGGACTTGCAAACAGGAATCCATCCGCCGAAGCCAGCTTCCCGTAGAGCGGAGTCATGTCATCGTTATGCGCCGGGCATGGAAGTTTCCTGGTTCCCTCTTTCTTGCACCGACCACAGCCATTGCACTCAGCTATCTTCAGGTCTGCCAGGCTCACCAATTCGGTTCTGCATTCTTGGGAACATGCTCGAAGCGCCTCCTGCAGGCATTGATCTGTGTTGCCCCCTTTACGAGGGCTACCTGAAACTCCTACGATCTCTATCATCCCTGAAACCAACTGTCCTATCTTCTCTCCGCTCTTTATGGTCAGTGTGATCGAATTTGAACTCTGCGAGGTCAGACCAGATTCCAGCTCGCCCACGCACGAGACCATGTCCCAACGGCAGCACGTAACACTGCTTGCGACAGGGTCTCCGGTCGTCAGCTGGTCCGTCGTTCTGTTCATTCGATTTGTCAATTGCCGGGCAACGTGCGGTCACTTCGATACCCTGGATCGCTCTGAAGAGCTAAGTCTCATATGCATTGCACGTGGACTCGTTGTGGGGAGTTGTGGAATGACAGATCAAGTTGTGCGGGTGGACGTGTCCGATGCCGTGGCAACAATCACGCTTAACCGGCCAGAGGTGCTCAACGCCATCAACCCCCCTTTGATTCAGGCATTGGTTGGAGCGGTCCAAGCATGCATGAGCGATGACAAGATTCGGGCTGTGATCATCACCGGCGCCGGTCGTGGTTTCTGTGCCGGAGGAGACATGAAGGCGGTCTGGGAGCACATCCAAGCAGGAAAGGACCCTCGCCATTTCTTCCGTGACTTGACGGTGCTCCTGCACCGTGCAGTCACCGATATTCGATTGATGGAGAAGCCGGTCATGGCGTCGGTCAACGGTCCGGCTGGAGGTGCTGGAATGAGCTTGGCCGCAGCCTGCGATCTTCGCCTTGCAACCGAGAGCGCCAAATTCAAGCAGGCCTACACTTCCATGGGTCTGGTTCCAGACGGAGGATGGACCGTTTTCGTTCCTCAGATCATCGGGACGGCAAAAGCCATGGAACTCCTGTTGCTTGACCCCGTATTGGACGCAAAGGAAGCGCTGTCTCTAGGGCTTGTCCATGAGGTAGTGCCAGACGACAAGCTGCATGAACGAACGGTCGAGCTGTCAACTCAGCTGGCCCAAGGACCGATCACTGCTCTTGGTGGTGCCAAAGCTCTTCTCAATGCAGCACAGTTTCCGATGCTGGAAACACAACTGGAAAGAGAGCGACAACGACTAATAGCACAAGGCGGCACGAAAGATTTCCTGGAAAGGCTTTCCGCGTTTCAGCAGAGAAAACCGTCGCCTCCGAAGCGCTCATGATTCCCCATCACGTTGTCGTAACGTAGCCAACACTCTTTGACTATCCGGCAGATCTCGATTTCCTCAGCGTCTCGAGCAAATCTGAACGATCGAAGTAGACTTCGTTTCTTCTGATTACTCCTCGCTCTATCCCGACGATGTCCATCCCGTACTCTGTCACTGTTTCTCTTCCGACAGGAATCGTGGCTTTCCACTTGGCGACGAAGCCATCGTCTGTGGGGAAGAATTCGATCGGCTCCCATTTCCAATTCGGGTTCGCTGCGAGCAACTTCCTGAAGTAGGCGAGGATTTGGCGACGTCCATTCAATCCCTTCTTGTTGGCAGGGTCGATGTATAGGGCATCATCTGAGTAGAATCCGATCAAGTCGTTTGGTCTGTTTCCTTCCCAAGCCGGCAACCATCTGTCACAGAAATCCAGTATCTCTTCTCTCTTCATGATCCACTACTATCCACTGAGAGGGTATTTGACTCGTCCAGTGCGACTGTTTCAGTTGTGAGGGAAAGAGAGGTTGCTGGAAGGCCTTCTCAGGCTCATTGTTGTGTCCATTTGTGTGGAGGATCCCGCGGTGAGCAAATGATGCTGTGTGTTCTTCTTGGTGAAGACATCAGGGCTTGGACTGGGGTTCATGAGTGTGTGTCGGGGTTAGATGGCGAAGCCGAATGCGCCTGCGAATCTCTCGACTCCTCTGAATTGGTTGAGGAACTCGATGCCTTTCTGCGTGAGCTTGTAGCATCGGTCACCCTCGCCCGCCTCTTCGATCACGCCGAGACTCCTCAATTCCTCCAGATACTTTAGCAGTCGATCATGAGACAGATTTGCACCGTAAAGGATGCGAGTTGGTTTCGCCTGATTGTTCTCTCGTTGGATGACCCGCATAATGTCTACGTAGATCCTCATCTGTGACCGGTACTTGGGCAGCTTCTGGGTCATTTCGTTCTGGTCACCCGTAGAAGCATCATCAGCAGTGAGACGAATCCGAGGAGCTGGAACACGTGTCCGAAAACGAAGAACAATGGACGAAGCAGCGCTAGGATGAAGAATAGGTGGCTCAGAGCGAGAAGCAGAAACCCCAGAAAGACGAGAAGCGCGTTTCTTTCTTTCGTTGCAGAGTAGTTGATCGCTGTCTGAAATGCGATGTAGACGATCAGGAAGAGCAACACAATCTCGGATATCGGATGATATTCGAGCAGAGGTAGCGGCTTGACGACCGGAGACTGCGATGTTTGAAGCGCTGTGATTCCCGACAACGAAACAAGTGGAAGCGCAGGTGATGCCGTGCTCAGTGTTCGGGTCTGGGAAACGTAAGCGTATACGAGAATACCGTACGCAAGCACTTGCACAAGGAAGTAGATTGTGTATCCAACCTGCGTTAGAATCTCAATCCCCTTCAGAGATCGAGCCAATATGCCGAGGAAACCGGCAAGGGAGTCGACTAGCAGACCCGCTGACAGAAGCGCGAAACTGAACTGAACATACAGCAGCGTTCTCTGTTTCGTGAGTCGGTAGCCTTTGAAGGCTTGGAATGCGATGGCGAGCGCGATTATGAAGGCCACGAATTCCATGAGGCTGTCGAAGCCGACGAACCAGAGCGGGCGAATCAAAATCTTACACGCTGCTCAGCGTCACCGTGGTAGGCATGCTATTGTAGGTTGCGGATGACCCGTATAGCTCTCGCTGTTTCAAGTGCTCATGTTCACGCGAGGGTCAGAGCCAAGTTCAGGAACACAACCTGGCTATGTGTCCGCATCATCTTGATGAGAAACTCGCCACTCTTTAAGTCGGCCACGGTCTCTTCGTACGGACAGACCATGGTCAGCGGCAACCTCAAATGTCTACGCAAAAGCCGTTCTATTCTCACAATCTCGTCAGCCAATCCGCGCTTGGCAAGCGCCGTCGGATCACTCGCCAATCTCACAGATCCTTCATGCTTCGACAGATCCGCCAGGAACTGGTTGATCTTCGCAACATCCAGCCCGCCCTCTGCTGTCATGAGGTCTTCATAATCGCGAATCTCTAAAGACCGGGAGGATTCATGCTTGTCGACTTCGATCCCCCAGTACTTCATCGCATCTCTCACTTCACCGAGAGATTCATGCGAGCTGAGATAGGCTGCGGCTCCATGGTTCTCAAGCGCTTGCTGCAGAAAGGGAAAGACTAGTTCGCGTTTGTGGTCAATATCCGAGTAGAAGAGGACTGCATGATCGTGAGGAGCCAGGCTCTGGAGCCTATTGACCATCTCAGAGCTATGCAAGCCAGCTCAATGAGTTCTCATTCTTCTCCTATTTGATGATTATCGTAGATCTGAGCGGGCATCTCTTACTGAAGAAGACTGTCGGGTCGTATAGAACTTGCACTCAGATCATCCAAGACTGCATGCATCCTGTTGCCGTTCACCTGTGGTCTTTCCCTAGATTGCACCAGCGCTCCTGAGTCGTTTCATCTCGCTTGGTGAGTATCCGAGTTCTTGCAGAACCTGAAGCGTGTGCTCGCCGAGTCTCGGTGGAGGCAATCTAGCCGTCAGAAGGCTATTTGACATCCGGATCGGCGTCGCCAGCTGTTTCAGTTTCCCAAACGCCTCCGTCTCCGTGTCGAAGATCGTCTTCCTTGACATGACATGAGGATCGGCCAAGGCCTCGCTCACATCATAGATCGGAGCACAGGGAATTTCTCTCTCGTTCAGGATCTTGACCCACTCGTCGCGGGTCTTCAGGTGAAAAATCGCGGCGAGGTCATCGCGAATCCGCTCCTTTTCCTCCACGGAGGCCAACTGCTTGTCCTGGTACTTCTCTAGCCCGAGCACACTGCACAGTTCAATCCAGAACTTCGGCTCAAGCGCCGAAATGGCGACGTATTTCCGATCCGCGGTCTCGTAGATGTTGTAGAATGGCGCCCCACCTGACAGGAGTGATGACCCCCTCTCTGTGGACTCCCCGGCGAAATGGAAGCTAATCGGCAGGATCATTGAGGCGACAGCGGCATCCATGAGAGAGATGTCAATGAAGTCGCCTTTGCCGGTCTTCTCCCTCCCGTAGAGCGCCGCCATGATCGCGATTGCGGAATACATTGCGGCTTGGATATCCGAAACCTGTATTGCCGGGATGACGGGGGGGCCACCTCTTGGTCCCGTCCCTCCGATTGCTCCACTGTACGCCATGTAGGTCAGATCATGACCGACCAGATCGCGATAGGGTCCATCTTGCCCGAAGCCGGATATCGAGCAGTAGACGATCCGCGCGTTGACCTGACTGACTGTTTGGTATCCGACGCCTAGTCCGTCCGCCACGCCCGGCCGGTAACTCTCGACAAGGACATCAGCCCTCGCCGCGAGCTTGCATAGAATCTCCTGTGCCTCAGCCTTCTTCAAGTCGAGTGTAATGCTGCGCTTGTTCCGGTTGAGCATCAGGAAGGCGGAGCCGGTGTCTCCTAGGAGAGGCGGTGCAGAGCGCGCATAGTCTCCAATTTGTGGCTGCTCGATCTTTATCACATCGGCGCCAAGGTCGCCCAGTATCATCGTGCAAAGTGGCCCTGGCATAAGTCTGCTGAGGTCCAGCACACGCAAGCCCTGTAGCGGTGCCATAGCTGCTTCGCACATGCAAAGAGAAGTCAGAGGATATTACAGTGACCTAGACCGTGCTCGCATCATTGTGTGGCCATTACCGTGAGCTTGCCTTCGGAGAAATATCCTTTCAAGCCGCATAGTTGACACACGGCGCCCAATCGGAACCCTGAATCCTCCTCATAGTAGACATTCAAGGAGTCTCTGAAGCATCTAGGGCACCGGTTTCCTGAACTCTTCTCCATCACTATTCAGGACAGTTATGGCTGGGCTTCGATATAGCCGCGAGACATAGCTGAAACTATTGGCTCGGAATCGTCATGCAAGTGCTTTTAGAAGCTCTGAGATACTTCTGTGGGAAGCCTGATTGCCCCCAGCCACATGGAATGCAACTGAACCTTCTGCGGCAGTCTTGACGACTTGCGAGTATCGGCTAGCTGAGACTGCTTGTCCCGTCTGCAACACCGCTGGGCTTGACATCACAGAGGTCGAGTACGAGGTTGAGAACTTCGGCCCAATCATTCTGTCTGCTACATCCTGCGAATCCTGTGGCTTCAAGCACTCCGACGTTTTCTCTCTCTCAACTCACGACCCCACAACCATGAGTCTCGAAGTGGCTTCGATCGAAGATCTGAAGATACGAATTGTCCGCGGCAGCACCGCCACCATTCTCATACCTGAACTCGGAGTGACTGTTCAACCTGGCCAGTACAATGAGGGATTCATCTCCAACGTTGAGGGAGTACTTGTGAGAATCGAAGAAGTACTGAGGTTTCTGGCGCGCTCGCTTGGTGGGCAAAAGAAGCAGCGAGCAGAGTCGGTGCTGAGGAAAGTCGAAAGAGCGAAAGAAGGCAGATCAAGGTTCGCGCTCATACTGAAGGATCCTTCTGGCAATAGCACGATCTTCTCGGAGAAGGCGAAAAAGCGAAAGATGAATGTAAGGGAACTGAACAGGCTCAAGCTCGGCGAGCACGCAACCGCAGCAAGGAAGAGATCCTAGCTTGTCTTCGTCAAGACCGACCCTTTTCCATATGCTTGAGAAACTCGTCGGCAAACGCGTGCATGTGGTTGTGGAACGTGACTTCGGATACGAGGGAGAATTGACCGCGATTTCTCATCA
>CAZJVZ010000051.1:0-8939 GCA_964549795.1 uncultured Candidatus Bathyarchaeia archaeon | reverse complement strand
CGCACGCGGTCACATAGGTTCACACAGTAGCTGCCTCTGTAGAATCCCAAGAAGACATACCCGCCATTTGCCAGATCCGAGACGTTTCCCTCTATTCGTACCCCCTCGTCCTCATCCAGCGCTCGTATGAACCTCTTCAATAGCGCGGTGTCTACGATTCTTCTCTCCGCATAGATTGGGCGCCCGTGCTTCATGTCCATCAGGACTGTAGGAGTGCCGTTGAGGAGGGACTCAAAAACCCTTTTACCGTTCCAGTCCGAAGGTACGCTTTCTTTCAGCGCTGAGAGAAGATTAGAGCAGACTTGGAAGCAGGATCATCACGAGAGAAGAACAGAGTCGCAATCTCCTCACTTATCGTAGCAGTGGCTCTCACTTCCATGAAGGCCACAGTTGGCATCCTCACCAACAGCCTTGGTATCATTTCTGAGGCGCTACATTCAGGTCTCGATCTGGTGGCGGCTGCCACAACAGTCTATGCAGTGAGAACATCAAGCAAACCGCCTGATGCAGACCACCTTTATGGACATGGGAAGTACGAGAGCCTCTCGGCACTAGTTGAGACGCTTCTCCTCTTAGCGACTTGCGTATGGATAACCTACGAAGCGGCCCAGCGCCTGCTCTTTAGAGAAGCACAAGTGGAGGCGAGTCTGGCCGGCTTTGTTGTCATGGCTGTTTCGATTGTGTTAGACTTCTCAAGATCCCGTGCACTTTCCAGAGTCGCAAGGAAGTATCGAAGCCAAGCCCTTGAAGCGGACGCGCTTCACTTTAGTACCGATATCTTGAGCTCTCTGACCGTCATAGCCGGACTCGCTTTTGTAACTCTCGGCTACCGTGTTGCCGATCCGCTAGCCGCCATAGGAGTGGTTGTAGTGGTTGTTGTACTAAGCTTGCGACTTGCGAAGAGAACAGTCCTTGTGCTCTTGGACCGGGCCCCTGAAGGATTGGCTGAGGCCATCCGCGCGGAGGTCCTGAGAATCCAAGGAGTTCAGTCATGCGGCCAAGTCAGAGTGAGGCCATCTGGAGCGCAGACATTTGTCGATCTGAACGTGTTCGTTGACCGCTCAACGAGTTTCGAAAGAGTAAATGCGATCGCATTCGAGGTAGAACAAGCCATCCGAAAACTTGAACCCAATAGTGATATTGTTGTAAGAACTCAACCCGTCACAAGACCAGAGACAGGGCTTGCTGAGAAAGTCAGGACGCTCTCTACTAGGATTCACGGGATAAGGGGAATTCACAACATCGAAGTCCATGACGCGGACAACGGCCTCCATGTTGAGATGCATCTAGAGGCAGATCCAGATATCCGCTTGGAAACCGCCCATGAAATCGCAAGCAGACTGGAATCAACCGTCAAGACAGGTATCCCGCAGGTCGCCGAGGTCGTGACGCACATAGAATCAGCAGATGAAACACCACTCGCACGAGCCGACGTGACCTCAGAATCTCACAGGATTGTGAGTGCTGTCAGAGAGACCGCCAAGCAAGTGCACGGCGTGAGAAGCTGCCGTGACATCGCGGTTCACAACGCTGAGGATGGACTCCATTTGACAGTCACTTGTGTTCTGGACGCGAGCCTCGCAGTTGCAGAGGCACACGAAATCTCCACACAGATTGAGGAAGCTCTACATGCACAGATCAAGGGAACATCGAAAGTCCTAGTTCATGTGGAGCCTGACTCGTGCGACACCCAGTCCTAGACCTTTATTCCAAGAGGCCTTTCCAAGACTTCCTTGAAACTGATGGATCTCCCACCAACTACCTTCAATCTTGCTTTGATCTCGTTTCTCCCAAGCTCGACTACGTTGTATGAGTTGTGGAAGAACCCCCTTAGACGCTCTGAGGACAGGCTCCCAGCATGGAGTATCGGAAGGCTCTGAACGTTCCACATCCATGGTCTGTGTCTGTGTCCGCCGAGTACTAGGTCGGCTTTGGATGCGATGAGAGCTCGCAGGGCATCACCGGAGTCTATGATCGGGATGGTGTCCGGCCCTGTATCAGGCACTTGGACTAGGTGATGGTGCATGATGACGACTCTGCGCTTTCGTTTGTATCTTCGCAGAGTCTGCTGGAGCCATACCACCTGTCTGTGGCCAATCTCTCCTTCGTCTCTCTCTGGCCTGGCTGTGCCGACGACAATCATCACAGTGTCGCCGATTCTGACTATTCTCCTGAATCCGAAGGCCTGTTTGAAGAGCAAGTACCCTGTGGAACGATAGTCATGATTCCCACTTGTCGCGACCAAGTTCTTACAGCGGAGGTTGTCGAGTCTCTTCTTTGCCTCACGATATTGGCTCAGAAGGCCACTATCTGTGAGATCCCCTGTGATCACAACCACGTCGGGATCAAGTGAGTTGATCTCCTGAGCTGCCTGCTCGAAGACTGATGGTTGAAACTCATGCCCGCAATGGAGATCTGAGATGTGAGCGATTAGCAAATGACGTCGACTCTGGTGGAGATTGTGAGAGGTGGCCGGCCATATGAGTGTGTGGCTGGGAACTGGTCCACCAGCCCTAGACCTCGTAACTAGTCCTCTTGGTCTTCCGGCAAGTCCGCAGGTTCCTGCTTCTCACTGAGGCCTTTCTCTTCGAGACGTGAAGCTCGTTCCAGAGCCTCAGAGAGGGCAGCCTTTGGAAGGAGAATACTCATGTGTTTCTTCTCGTCACCCGAATCGCTGCGAAGCCGTAGCATGACCCAATAGGTCTTGGATTCCTTGTCAACGCAGAGGTCTATTCTAGCTTGCCAAACGTCTGAAGACACAATCGAGCCTCCAAGAAGTGCGCTTACTAGGCACGTTGTGGGACACTTAAGAGAATCCGTCGGACGTTGCGTGATGGTTCTGAAGCATGTTCCCTGCGAACATGCGGTGGGGAGATCGTGACCCCCAGGGGACAGGGGGATCACGATCTGCACAGGTAGGTGTCGGGCTCGGCATGTCTCGCTGACGAAATGTCTGCCTGGTGTGGCGATCCTGAGTTGATCCCGGCTCGTGCACTTCTGCGATCTGCGAAGGATGTGGCCTTTTCGAAATGGTTGCGCCAGACCTCAACAACTGAACTGTGCAGTTGTGGTGTCTGTTTGGTGGTCTGGAAGTCCGGGCGAGTTGTAGCCATGGCTGTGGCGGCGCTGTCGTTCATCGTCTTTCGCATATACACGTGACATGAAGGTCCGTATATTAATGTACCGATAGTGGTACATTGAAGCACCGCATCGTACCCGTGAGCAGTGCTCCCTGCTCAGACTGTTGCCCATCAAGAATGGGCGAATCCAGCTGCCTACTTCTTCTCTTCCAAGGTTTTGCCGCATCTTTGACAGAATTTCGCGTCAACAAGATTCTTGTGCTTGCAGACTGGGCAGGTTCTCATTGGAACTGACTCAAGCGAGCTTGTAGTCTTTATGAAGACAACGTCTCCGATCTTCTCGACTTGCTCAAATGCCAGGTAGGCTTCCTCTTCCTTTCCTCTCTCAACGACAACTGCAAGTCTTCCGCCATTCGACCAAGCTAGATCCTTCACCACTCCAACCTTCTTTGCGTCGCCGTCCACGATCTCCTTTCCCACAACTTCCTCTCGGCGATGCCACTTGACCAAGAAAGCCTCTCCGAGTCGAATGTTGAACATTCACTATATTTAGCGTTGTCGCGCCACTCCAGGGGGTGTCCATTCTCTGCTACCGTTCTCGGACACAGATCGGTCATCGTTATATCCTACGTCAAACCGAAGATCTGGATGGAATGCTCTTGAGGAGACCAGTCATAGCTAGAACGGTTGTCGCGGTCTGCGTCGTCCTTGTGGCTTTGGCGGTTCTTGTTCCTGGAGACGTGCCTGCATTGAATCTGATCCCTAATGTGGTCGTTACTACTTCTACTGTCCTTCCGCCATTGCAGCCGACCACTGCTGTTTTCACATTCACTTTCACGAACATAACGACGACTCTGTTGACATCAACTGCGTACAACGCCACGACCACAGTCTACTACCCAACCTATTCTACCACCTTGCTGACCATGACCATAGTCAGCAGCATAACGGAGAGGACGACGGTGACGTCGTACACCGCGACGAAGAAGAGTGGAACGACAACGGTTGCCTCCACATCGACGGTCCTGACGACGGTGACGGGCACAACAACCGGTCAAACTGTGACGGACACGGCGACGGTGACTCAGATAGTCACGGAAAGCACAACGACTAGCCAGACGATTACGAGCACGTTCACAATAACTGGGGTGTCGACGCCTACTACGCCGCCGATTCCTGGCTTCCCAGTCGAATCGATATTGGCCGGGCTCGGCGTGGGCTTGCTGTGCCTGCATCTCATCTACCGCAGTCGCTCGAAGAGAGAACCTTCAACCTGAGTCAGCACGCGATCTCGCCCAACGAGACTGCCGCATCGCCAGGTTCAGAATCAGAAACTTCTCTGATCGTTTCTATTGGGCGATTTGTTGGTAGCACTTGACTGATGGGTACTCTGCGAAGAGGGAGTTGAGCTGTTCTCTAAACAGCGAAGTCTGTTGCACCGTAAGAAGCAGGAAATATCTCCCCCTCACCGGAACTCCATTTGTGTCATCGGTCAGTTTCACCAAGTCATTCTTGATTTGGACTGCCCAGTCCTTGGGGAAGGTGGGGAAATGCTTCAGCGCAATTGCGAATGAAAGTCGCTGGGTCATGTGATTCCATGTCGTCGGGACTGCTGATGTCCAACCCGCAAGGGCAAAGTGGTCTCTCTTGCCGCTTGGAGAAGCGAATTTTGTGCCGTTTTCGCGATGCTCATACGTGTCCTTCGTCGGGAACCTGAGGAAGACGTTGCCGACTCCCCCGCTCTTGAAAAGTCTACCCTTCAGCAGCAACCACTTCAGGTAGCAGCAGATGTCGTCCTCTGACCAGAAGAATCTAGGGTCTTCTCGGAACTTTCTCATTGTTCTGATGATGCATTTCTCGACGACGGCGAGCTCCTTCTCTTCCGTCGATGCCTTCGTGCTCAACAGACTGCCACACTCAACCGTCAGACAGCGCGTTATTGGCGGTCGCTAGTATGTACGACTTGCCTTTCGTGTCGTTATCCTTCCACATAGCCCAATTCGTGGCCATCATTACTCAATTTGACGCAACCGACCTCAATCTCCTTGAATGGGGCAGCAATTCTAGACCAGACTCTGACGGTCATGGTGGAGGGAACGATATCCTTCAGGACCCCTATCTCCTGAAGGAAACCGTCTGTGCCAAGGAAGCCTACAATTGCGTCTTTGAGAGTCTCAGTTCTCGGCCATGACATTGCGCGCAGATCCAAAACCTGCGAGGAGAGCGACTCGCGCACACTTGCTCCATTCGCTCGGAAGGTCTTGAGAGAAGATCCCGAAAGGTACTTCTGATATCTGAGCGTTCTCAGTTCCTTCCGTTCGATCTGGCTCCTCTCTCTGATTGTGTCAGGCGGAGAGACGAGCAACGTCGAGCGGTTGCCGGCCTGCAGAATATCCGCTGTGTCTTGCTTAGCGCCGATGCCCAATACAATATCTGGTTGAACCTCGTCGAGCATCTGAACCTTGTATGTGACGGCTTCACTTCCAGTGGTCCACCCGTCAGTGTTGACAATCACGAGATTGCCGGGTTTCACATGCCTGCCGACGAGTCTCTTGACGCTTCGAATAACCTTGTCTTTGACGCGGCCTGGGCTTGTGAGGCCAATGAATATCCGCTCGGATGGGCAGACATCTGAGAGGTTCACTATCTGTTCACTCACTTCTCCTGCAGCCATCGTTGTTGGGGGGCCCAGATCCGTCTGTCCTATATCTGCGTCAACGATTGCCACCCGTATGCCCTTCTGGATGAGAAGGTTTGCGAGGAACGTGCATAGTGTAGACTTGCCGGCATCTGCTTCGGCCACCACGATTGTTGTGCCTTCGCCCAGCTCGGTCAGAGCGGAGGCGGCTTCACGCCACGAAAGCGGGATTGTGCTTCCATCGAGTTCCTCGATTCCCCCATCCTCGCCTATCCACAACCTTAAGGACGAGGGAGACTGGATCTCAATCGGAGTCTGTTTTCCCCGCAGCACGAGATGCCTTCTGGAATCCAGTGGCGCGGCGAGTGTGGTTGCGTTGCCCTCGCGGAGTTCGAATGAGGCTGGACCAACCACGATGAGTGTCTTTCCAGCCTGAATGGTGATTTTCCTCGTGGTACCCGTCAAGCGAGGCGACGCCCCAGTCCCGATCGATGAGGACCCCACTCTCTATGTCTCGTTAAGGTTTACGCAAAAGATCAGGCGCACAAGAAGGCGGCGAGCGGTCACTCATGCGAGAATGAGCAGCCACGCCGTCTGGTTCTATATATTGATCTTAGCCAAGATGTCCTAGCACGGAATGGCTGGGTTCCGGGGATGAGTGAGATCTGATGGTCGAAGGACGAGAGATACCCGCCGACCTGAAGTACACCAAGGATCATGAATGGCTGCACATGGAAGGTGACCTTTGCAGAATCGGCATCACCGACTATGCACAGAACTCTCTCCACGAAGTTGTCTATGCAGAGCTTCCCCAAATCGGAAGAAAGCTCGCACAGAAGGAATCCTTCGGCACGGTCGAGTCTGTCAAGGCAGTCTCAGAGGTCTACTCACCGATATCGGGTGAAGTCCTCGAGGTCAACCAGAAACTTGCCGACGCTCCAGAACTCGTCAACCAGAAACCCTACGGAGAAGGCTGGTTGATCCTCATGAAGCCACTGAGGCTGAAAGATGAAGAAGGCTCACTACTTTCGGCGAAGGGCTACGAAGATCTGCTCAAGACACTTTCGGAACAGAAGTGAGACTGCTGCTCGATCGGTAGTCCATGTAGGTCCTCGGCTGAGACAAGACATAATAAGTCACTGCCCATCGATGAGGGGCCAGAGACCAAGATGGAAGCGGACGCAGCAGATCTCTTCGCGAAGAGACACTCACAGACACGGTACCTCAAGAGACACGTCCTGAGAAGAATGACACGGAGAGCCAATACTCAGTCAACTGACAACACGTGCGACAGAGAGATAGCGGTCAGATTCATGGAATGCCCATCGCTCGAGAACGTACACCACCTCTGCCTATTCTATGGCTACGCGAAAGTCCGCAGTGCACTAATCAAGCTTGAAAACGCGATCTTTGAGGATTTCTTCTACGGCAAGATCTTCCTCTACCCACTCTGGCTCAAGGGATTCGGCAAGATTTTCGACGCAGCAAGACCAAGAGCACGGATCCGCGAACTGCTCTCGAGCCAAGAATAGGCGTGACATGAGTCTATCCAAGAACATGAAGCCTGCGACGAGTCCGCGTTCTTGTCAGCAACCATGTAGCCGTCAAAATGGCTCTCCTATGTTGTGAACAGCCTACTGCTGCTGGGCGCCACATACCTGGCAGAACTTCGAATTGGGCAGAAGCATGGATCCGCAATGCATGCAGAACTGATGAACCACTTCGGCGGAAGGCTGCTGTTCAGCCCCAGCCGGAGCAATCTGCGGCTCAGCCTGTATGCCTATCGGCACACCCGCGCGTCTCTTGCGTTTCCGTGACATAATCAGAATGGCTGCTACTGCGACGAGCACTGTGGCGATGATGAGGATGTTAGGCATCAACGGATTCGTCGGAGCTGGGTCTATCCCATCCTGCCAGTAGTCTCCGTCCGTGTCTGCCTTCAGAGGGTTCGTGCCAATCCTGACCTCCTTGCCATCTGGCAGTCCGTCTTTGTCGGTGTCGGCCTGCAGTGGGTTGGTTCCCAGTCTGACTTCTTCGCCGTCTGAGAGACCATCGTCATCTGTGTCTGACTTCAGCGGGTTCGTTCGGTACCTGTCAACTTCGTCTCCATCGTTCAGTCCGTCAGCGTCGGAGTCAGCCACTTTCGGGTCCGTCCCGAGTTCAACCTCCCGGCCATCATCGAGTCCGTCATTGTCGGTGTCGGCTCTCAGGGGGTCCGTGCCCAGCTCGACTTCTCTGCCGTCACTCAGCCAGTCAAAATCAGTGTCTGGGTTCAACGGGCTCGTATCATACTTGTTCACTTCATCACCATCTTTCAATCCGTCACCATCCGTGTCGGGGTTCATTGGGTCAGTACCCAACTGGGTCTCAATCAGGTCGAAGAGTCCGTCTCGGTCCGTGTCCGCGATAGACTGCACCTTGATGCCCGAAATGGCTATGGTGAACCCTGCCCCGTCCGTGAGGGCGACTAGGACATAGACCTGATTCTTCTTGTCTTCAAATATGTCGCCCTTCTTGAACGGCGCATCATCGAGCGTCTTAGTTCCTGATTTCGCATCAATAGCCTTCAAGACCCCGTATCCATTCTTCTTGCTCAAATCAGCAAGATAGACCAGGACACCTTCGGAGGGAAGCCCTCTGTCGAAGCCCATTCGACGCCGCACTTCTATCACGTAGGAAGTCCTAGAAGTGAGTGGCACGACCACAGCGCGAGTTCCAGAATCCTTCTCTAGCGGCTCCAGATTGACTGCCACGGCTGTGGTGGATTTCACGCGTATCTCTTGAGGGGTGATCCATCCGAAAGATATCTTGCTCCACGCACTGAACCCAAGATTGGAGGACGAGCCCATCAGGTCCCAAGGCCCCACCCATATGTTAGACGGAGCCCCTTTCTCTGCGGCATCGTAGCTGTAGAGGTCTGGGAGGCCCCAATAGTCGAATGGCGCATAGTCGCTCGGAAGCCGATGGCCCAACTCATGCGCGTAGGTACCCACATCGTCTTCTTCGTTGACGACAACTAGTCTGAATGACTCGACTCCATCACTATTGGGTATGTCACGAGACGCGGCATGGCCCCATACTCCTCCCGCAGCGACTAGGTAGACGTACCTGTAGTTGCGGAAATCCACATCCTTGTCCGCCGCCGCGATGGCCTCCCGCTCGAAGATCTCCATGTCGCCCTCGTCGTAGTTCCACTTCTCAATGTCCAGCTTCTTCAGGGG
>CAZJVZ010000050.1:2055-9009 GCA_964549795.1 uncultured Candidatus Bathyarchaeia archaeon | reverse complement strand
CTTTGACTTTCCATACCAGCGAGCCGGAGGCGCTTAGCCCCCTGTTGCGGATCCGAGGCCAATGCAGCATTGGCATTGATGAGTCTCGCCGCAATACGGACACGTGCATTTGCACTCGCCTATGGGGTGATGACACCTCTCACACATTATCGAACTCATAGCGAATCTCTGAGAACTCCAAAGAACGTAGCAGACAGGCTCAATATTAGCCTTGTAAGCAACTTGGCATTCGTCAACCAACAACCCTTTTTACCTTCGGGCATTTGACTCTCTTCCGAGAGGAAGCATTTTGTCTGCAAAAGTCAACCCAAGAAACGAACTCAAACCAAAAGGTCTGAAGGGAATCTCAGACAAGCAACTTGAGTATCATTTCGAGACCCACTACAAAGGGTACGTCACAAAGATCAACGAAATCTGGGAGAAGATGCAGACAGTCGACCGGAGCAAGGCAAACCAGAACTTCAGCGATTACAGAGCGCTCAAGGTTGAAGAGAGCTTCAGCTACATGGGCGTTGTATTGCATGAACTCTACTTCGAGAACATCAGCGCCGGCAGTGGCACGACTCCGAGTGCGAAGCTGACGGAACAGATCAACAAGGACTTCGGATCACTCGACAAATGGAAAGAGGATTTCAAGGCCTGTGGCATAGCCCTTCGAGGATGGGCAGTCCTAGTCTATGACCTCACAAGTGGCAGACTCATCAACAACGGACTCGACGCCCACAACGTGTACGGCTTGCTGAACACGATGCCTCTATTGGTACTTGATGTCTACGAACATGCGTACTATGCAGATCAGGGACCGAAGCGACCCCCCTACATCGATGCCTTCTTCGAGAACGTGAACTGGAACGTCGTAAACAAGAGATTCGAAGTATCGCTTAAAGCTCGGTCTTGACAGTTCGAATATCAGAATAGGAGAAGTCAGGCATGGAACTGAAAGGAAGCAAGACTGAGAAGAACCTTCTCGCAGCTTTCGCAGGAGAATCGCAGGCAAGAAACCGGTACACTTACTTCTCAAGCGCCGCTAGGAAAGAGGGATTTGAACAGATTTCTGCGATTTTCACTGAAACAGCAGACAACGAGAAAGAACATGCAAAACTGTTCTTCGAGGCTCTGAAAGGCGGAGATGCTGAGATCACAGCAAGCTACCCAGCAGGCGTGATAGGTAGCACTGCGGACAACCTGAAAGCTGCAGCTGCAGGCGAGAAGTTCGAGTGGGGAACGCTCTATCCAGGCTTCGCTGAAGTCGCGGAGAAAGAAGGGTTCAGAGACGTAGCCTCACTGTTTCGTCGCGTAGCATCTGTCGAAGTACAGCACGAACGCCGATACACGAAACTCCTAACCAACGTGGAGAACGATCAAGTCTTCAAGAAACCGGCCGTGGTGAAGTGGAAGTGCAGAAACTGCGGCCACGTCTTCGAAGGCAAGGAAGTCCCTCCGAAATGCCCTGTATGCCAACACGATCGAGCTTATTTTGAACTCTTCGTTGAAAACTACTAGGCTCTCGCTCTAAGGAACACGCAGGACATTCCCCGTTCTCTGCCACGAATGAACGTCTCTTCTTTTCTATGCTCTTTCGCACCTACGTTTTCTTTGCTTGTCATGCGTAGCAGTTATATTCGTGGCACAGCGTGATCATTTCTGAGGTTCTGTAGAATATGGCAAGTGCAAAGCTTCTGGACATGTTGAACCAGGCTATTGCCAGAGAGATGCAGGTCTCGATTCAGTACATGTGGCAACATGTTCAGTGGAAAGGTGTCGAACACTTTGCAGTCAGCGAGGAGTTCAAGAAGATCGCTGTCACAGAGATGAAACATGCGGAGAAGATCGCTGAGCGACTCTGGTACCTCGGAGGAAAGCCGACGATCAAGCCAAGCCCAATTGAAGTTGGCGACAAGCTGGGAGAAATGATCAACTTCGACGTCAAGGCCGAGTTAGAAGCTATCAGTATGTACAAGGAGATCATGGACATAGCGCTGAAAGAGGGCGATGCTGCAACGCGCGAGATCTTCGAAGAGATCGAAGAGGAAGAAGAAGAGCACCACGACTTCTTCACAAGTCTGCTAGAGAAGTAGAACGACGCCGCAAGTTCTCTTTCTTCTTGCCCTTGATGGGCCACCCAGCCGAAGGCATATCGCTAGAAAGGACTGGCAAATGCCAAGGCGATTAGAGATCACTCTACAACCAAGAATGAAGAGGGTAGTGTCAGGTAGAGCTAGGGTGCGGATAGCTCTACCTGCGGCTTTCGCAGGCTAGGCAGTACCATCTCTTGTAGTTTGAGGCGTAGTAGAGTTCTCGTCCGCAGGTTGGGCAGAGTGGGACGCGAGGCACGGCTCCTCCCAAGTGCTGGTACCCTGAGAAGCTGGGCTGTGCTGGCATTGGCACCGCGCCTGCTGGGACTGCGACTCCGCCCATTCCCATTGTTGGCGCGGCCATCATTGGTATTGCGGGAGCTACTGCTCCACTTGGGATCTGAGGCATTGTCTCTATCGGTGCGGAATCTGAGAGAACTGCCATTGGTCCGTATCTTGCGATGACTTCGCCCATCTTTCCGTATCCCATCAGGAAGAATAGTGCTGGCAGAATCAGGAGGGCCACGCTTGCAAAGTACGTGTATCCCAAGAATGCGGCGAAGGACGCTAGCGACATTAGGATCATGATGACTCCGTAGAAGAGAGAGGAAGCTCTAGCACCCTCGTAGTTGCCTGTGCTGGTTCTCCGAACCGTGGTGAAGTAGATCGTACCGATGACTATGAGAAAGAAAGCGACGGCTCCGATACCTATAGCCAATGTCGTTATCGCTGTGAATCCAAACGCGAAATAAGCCGTCCAGCTGTCAATGAACCAGCTCCCGGTGGCGAGCATGGTGACAATCGCGGCAGGGGCGTAGCCAAGGTATCCCATTACGCCGACAATCAAAGCGTCCACGCATAGTCCGATCCATGGCATGCCCATCAGAAGCAGCAATATCCACCCGATCAGAAGAAAATCGTGACTGGCAACAACTTCAGGCGGTTTGATCACTACAGGTTTCTCGAACAGCGCTGCCAAAGTGTATCGACACTCAACCCACGTGTGGTCAATCATCACATAATGATTGTGCGCCCTCCGATGAGTCTGGGTTGACCCCAACAAGCGCGACGGACCGGCTCGGGCTAGGTTAATCCAACATCGTCGGGTGAAGAAAAGCACACAGACTCCACGTGGATTGATAGCAGTACGCTTAGTTTGCATACACCCGGCGGTGGCAAGTGCCATCTCGGGCCGACGCCTCCAAGCGGGGCTACTTATAACGGGGCAAAGGGCCGAGTTTCAGGCGATTCTGATGTGGAAATCCAGTCTTGGGTGAGGCTGCGAGTGCACGCGTCGCCCAAATGAACGAGGAATGATCACTCCGAGCGACAGTCGAGACACTTCGTTTCGCTGATTCAATGATTAGTGAGCGATTGACTGCTAGCACATGGAAACAGCGAATCGCCTACGATGCTCGAAAAGATCACAATGAATTGAGTCGATCGAGCCTGCTCGGTTCTCGCGTTGAAAACATTTAACTTCTGGAGCAGGGAGTCTTGGCCCGGAGACGCACGGAGATCTCAGCACAGCGGGGTGGGGTAGCCAGGTTTAACCCGCAGGGCTCATATGAGCCTCCTGGGAAACCCTGAGATCGGTGGTTCGAAAGGCTCGCGAAGAGCCCGGAGGTCCACCCCCCGCACAGGATCGCGGAAAGCGTTCCTGGGGGAGTACCAATTGTCCGCGACGTCTCCACCAAACCTCCTGCGACGACGAGAATAGGATTCGAAGCGTGTTTCCCGAGAGCAGCTGCGAGATTGGCGGGAAACACCAGTTATGGAAAATGCCAATCGCGCGCGGGGGTGGCTGCGGGCTCTGTATGTTCTCTGCCGTAGCGGACTATTGGCTTTGTCAAGTGCCGATGAGCTCTGGGCGGCGGCAGGTACACTCCTGGCTGCAGATCTCTCTGGATTTCACTGTGAATCTTCTGGAGCTCGTGGCTTTTGCACTGTCGACATCTGAAACCCTGATCCTTGCCTGCTGACTTCATCCTCTTGCGACATTTCGGGCAGAGCGGGTTCTGACTTGCCGTTCTTGCAGCGAGTCCGAGAACTTCAAGCTTCTCCAGATTGATGGTTCGCGGTGTCGCGTTGCCAGCAGCTCTGACTCCTCCGAACACCCGTACTCTGTCTCCAGGTTCCAACTTCCTGACGATTCTCCGAAATCCTCCGGTAGGCTCGTATGCCGCGCAGTGGACTGATCCCGTGTCGTCGCTGAGGACGAAGAACACGTGTCCCCCGCGGATCGTGCGGGGCTTGTCATTCACCTTTCCTTCCAAGACAACTGCACAGTTGTCCTCAAGTTCGGACACGACAAGTTTTCGGATCAGGTGAGTGTCGGTGCCTTGGTTGGTTCTGAAGATCATCCAAGAGTCGATGGGTTCCTGAATTCGCAGCATGCCGAAGGCCTTTCGGACAGCGTCAGGGCTTTCGCCCCTTACTCCACACAGTATCGGATCAAGGCCTCTCGGAGTAATCATAACCCTCCCAGTCTCCTCGTCAAGATTGTTGAACGTGCATCGCTTCATTTCCTCACTCATTCGAAGCACGGAGCCTCCATCAACCAGCCTCGGCTTTCCGAGGTAGTCGCGCGACCTGTATGCGATGAGCTCGTAGGTGTAGTCGTGATCGAACTGCGTCCCGATCGATGCGAGCGCTCCGATGAGGCCTTGGGCGGTGCCGTATCCGATTGCTTCAGCCTCGGCTTTCTTGATCAGAGACACGGCCTCGCTGAGAGTCACAATGCGTGTAAGTGCCTCTCTTCCGAATCTGATAACCTCGGGTGGGATCTCACCGGATACCAGCACTACGCCTGGATCTGTCTCTGCATCGCCGAGTCGGGAGTTACGCTCAATCTCCTCCGTGGCGAGCCTCAGCAGCATTTGAGAATCCAAATCGCATTCGATTCTTATGCAGACGGCCCCGTTTCCCCTCGTCTTCCACGGAACATTCGGGTTGAGTCTGACCAGATTGGGATGGTCAAGGAAAGATGCCCCTTCCTTGGTTAGCGCCAAGACTAGGTCTGTCGCAATCTTGGTTGTGCATCCACCCTTGAGGGAATCCGTATCGTCAATTCCCAGGTGGAATCTCACTCAGAACTATCCCGGCCGGGTTGTGAGTGATACCGCAACTCGTGTGACTTGCTACGAACCCTCAACGACGATCATCGTCAGGGTGGAGCGTACCTTGTCAAGCCTTCGGACCTTCCAAGTCACGATCTCCTTCAGTTTGTCCATGGTGTCAGCAAAAACCTTCGCCACAATGTCATACACGCCATAGACAACGTAGGATTCCTTGACATTGGGCAGCGCCCTAAGTTGCTTCAGGACTTCATCTTCGGACCCTATCTCTGCGTTGATGAGGACGAAAGCTGATGGCAACCAAGCAACCTCTCGGAACTTGACATCAGAACAACACACCTAAAAGAGTTTGCACCTAGTCTGGCCTGAAGATCCGCACGTACGGACTCGGAAGCATTCTAGCGGCTGTTTTGCCACACTCCTTATACCGACTGAGATAGAAAGCCGGAATGGAAAGGGGTTCTGCCGGAGATCCATGATCAACCTGAAAGCTGAGGGAGAAGTGACTTCTCGCGAGTCACGAATACTCGATCGCAACTCAGAGTATCTGGGCATCTCTACATTGCAGCTCATGGAGAACGCAGGTAAAACAGTCGCGGATGAGATCGCACAACGATTTCCACCCTCTGCGGAAGTCGCAGTATACTCGGGAACGGGAAGGAACGGCGGAGACGGAATGGTTGCCGCGAGGCATTTGGCAGGTCGAGGATACCATGTGACTGTCGTACTGGTCGGTGATCCGAGCGACATACGCGACGAATCGACGGTCAAGAACTGGTGTGCAGTCAGCGCGATGACGGAATCAGTGAGGATCGAGATCGCACGAGACTCCTCGACAATTCCATCGCTCAAGTGCAACGTTGTCGTCGATGCCCTGCTCGGGACTGGCGCGAGAGGCACCCTTAGGCAGCCAATCATGCAAGCGGTGAAGACAATCGACGACATGAAGTGCCCCAGAGTTGCAGTTGATGTGCCGACTGGAATCGACTCGGACACAGGAGACGTGCTCGGAGCGACCCTGAAGGCCGATCTCACCATCACATTTCATGCCATGAAACCTGGACTACGCAGGGCCAAGCAGTACTGCGGCGAGGTCAAGGTTGCCGGAATAGGAATTCCACCTGAAGCAGAGAGATATGCAGGCCCAGGCGATGTGGAGGATGTCTGCGAGAGAAGAGACCTTGAAGCACACAAAGGCGACTTTGGACGCCTTCTCGTCATAGGGGGAAGCGAGATCTACTCAGGCGCCCCAGCCCTTGTCGCATTGGCCGGCCTTCGGGCCGGGGTCGACCTAGTCTTCGTCGCTGCCCCGGAGACCACTGCGACATCGATTGCATCTTTCTCTCCGAATCTGATAACGATCAGACTGCCGGGTGGGCACCTGAATGAGAGCAATCTTGAGATCCTGAAACCTCACATACAGCGATCTACCTGCGTAGCCATCGGACCGGGGCTCGGAGCACATACGGAGACCTTTGCCACCGTCAAGAGAATCGTCGGAGCCCTCAGTGAATCCAAGAAGCCCACGTTGATTGATGCTGACGCGATCAAAGCGATCGGCAAGATGGAGACGCCGATTGGATTCCCGGTGGCTGTGACCCCTCACGCGGGAGAGTTCCAAGCACTGTCAGGGCACTTGCCATCAGTCGACCTCCCAACAAGAATCCAAGAGACACGATCAGCGGCAGCCACTCTCGGTGGAACAGTCCTCTTGAAAGGTCATGTGGACGTAATCTCTGATGGAAAACGCGTGAAGCTCAATCGGACTGGCAACCCGGCGATGACAGTCGGTGGCACAGGAG
>CAZJVZ010000050.1:0-1955 GCA_964549795.1 uncultured Candidatus Bathyarchaeia archaeon | reverse complement strand
CGCGTGAAGCTCAATCGGACTGGCAACCCGGCGATGACAGTCGGTGGCACAGGAGACGTGTTGTCCGGCGTGGTAGCAGGACTGATGGCAAAGGGAGTATCAGAGTTCCAAGCATCAGTCGCTGGAGCATTCATCAACGGAGCGGCAGGTGATTTGGCGAGAGCAGAATCCGGCGACCATTTGGCGCCGACTGACCTCATTCACCTGATCCCCAGAGTCATGAACGACCCGATGCTTCATGCAGCATTTCGTGCCGTGCGGTGAGCACGGATCCTGCCAGAACAAATGCCAACCCACCTCCAGCGGCTAGCCGCGATTGCGGTTAAAGCCGACCTGGAGGTAGTTGGCGTCTTCCGGTTGAAACTGGACCACCTTAAAAGCGTTCTACATCCACCCGAGATATGAGCCCATGACAGTATTCAGTTGGCGAGGATGAGGATGCAATGCACCGCGAGCAAAGAGAGGACTCGCCCAGAATCCTCGTCTACATGATGGAGCAGGATGATCCACGCAAGTGTACCGCTTCACTGCTGGTGAGACGTGGGCTCGCAAAGCGAATACGACGGCCGTCGCAGATAAGGGCGACTTCGCTCGTACTGAATCCGGCCTCTCCGCAGTTCCTCTTACCATCGGATGCGAGCAACGGCATTCGATCCGGATTAGTAGCGATAGACTGCTCTTGGGAGAGAGCGAATGAAATCTTCATGACACGTTTCCGAGGCACGAGCCGCAAACTTCCGGGCCTGCTTGCTGCCAATCCGGTCAACTATGCCAAGATCGGCAAGCTTTCCACAGCAGAAGCACTCAGCGCAGCCCTGTACATAATCGGCTTTCGAACACGATCCAAGGAACTTCTGGACCCATTTGGCTGGGGCAAATCCTTCTTTGATCTGAACGAAAACCTGCTTCGAAGCTACGCTCAGGCACGCAACGAGCTGAGCATTGTTCAGATCGCGCTGGATTTCGGCCTAGAGGACACGATCGTATCTTAGGGCAAACCGTAGGCCGCTCGTGTAACAATGGAGATAGTGCGCCAGACAATATCGCCAAACAGGACTGACACCACAAACCCGACAGTCATGAAGACAAGAAATGGGAGCCCGGGGCTTGCCCATACTGTCCCCCGAAGTGCGCCAGAGTTGACAGCTGCTCTGATTCCAGCCAGTTTCTTCTCAGGATCAGGGTCGATCCTCAGTCCGAACGCGAAACGCCGTCTTATCGTCGACGTCTGCTGATCGACGTATTCGAGAGGGAACAGAAACGACTTCGGGTTCAGAGCGTCTTCGACTGGAACTCGATATCCTGAGAGGAACGCGGCAATTTTCCGGACGGGGGTTTCCGCTTCCAAGCCATTGAAGAGTCCAGACAACGGAGTTGTTCTGAGATTCCTCTGGATGGCGTAAAAGACCACGACAAGAGATGTGATGTAGGCGTTTGAGAACACCGTCAGAGGAAAAAGCGGATTCACAGGTGGGGCATACCAGCCAAGCATCGGGACGAGCGGATTCATGATTGTAAGACAGATGAAACCTTTCGCGTCAGCGCCACCCCAGAGGCCCAAGAATGCCAAAACAAGACCGAGAACAAGCGCACTAGCGATTGAAACTACGATCAACACCCACGAGCTTGCCTGGATAATCAGTCTGCCGGTGAGAAGCATGAGGGCAACCGGATAGGAGAAGAACCAGACCTGGTCTGGGACCTCTCTGCTGATGATGTCCTTCCACGAGGAGTACGTCAGGAAGCCGAAGCCGGCCAGAAGCCCAATCGCGTCTAGTATCCAGGCGTCGATCAACCTCGTCCCTCCGCCAGTTCGTAATCTCCTAGGACCCGTTCCCTGTGCCTGACCATAAGAAAGCCTGGGATCACACTAGATACGGATACCGCCTTCTCAGAGTAGTTGGTTGGCGTCCCGGCCGTAACCCACCTTCTGTTCGTGACGACATTTGTCTAAT
>CAZJVZ010000049.1:0-9136 GCA_964549795.1 uncultured Candidatus Bathyarchaeia archaeon | reverse complement strand
AGCTGAAGCTAGGCAGAAGAAGCCCGGACGACAAAGATCACTATGCGAACAAGCGGCTAAAACTGGCAGGAGCGTTGGTGGGAGACCTCTTCAGGATCTCATTCAGGAATCTCATCCGTGACCTGAAGTATCAGCTGGAACGAATTACAATCAGAAGACATCAAGAACTATCAATTACAAACGCAATAAGGCCAGGCATCATCACGGAGCGGATCCAACACGCAGTGGCCACAGGGAACTGGGTTAGAGGAAGGGTCGGAGTTACTCAACTCTTGGATCGGACGAACTACTCCTCGACCCTCAGCCATCTGAGACGCCTTCAGTCTCCACTGAGTAGAAGCCAGCCCAACTTGGAGGCAAGAGATCTACACCCGACTCATTGGGGACGACTCTGCCCGAATGAAACTCCCGAAGGGTCAAACTGCGGCCTCGTGAAAAACCTGGCACTATCCTCTACGTTGTCCGTTGGAGTAGATTCGAAAGAGTTCGTCACGAGATTACGTGGGATGGGGATCGTCCCGATCGAAGAAGCGGACAGCAAAGCGGCGAGCTCCGGCGTCAAGGTCATCGTTGACGGACTCGTAGCCGGAATCGCGAGGGCGCCCAAAGAGCTCGTGGAAGAACTGATACGCATGCGTAGGGCCGGAGAGATCAGCTCCGAGGTGAACGCAGCCTATTTCCCGCCTGAGAGAGAGAATGGACGAGGATGCGTCTATGTCAATTGCGACGGGGGTAGAGTCCGAAGACCCCTCATCATAGTGGAGAACGGAGTCCCCAAGCTGACCCGTGAACAAATCGAAGCGGTTCAGAGAGGCGAGATGCGGTGGGAAGAACTCGTTGAGAAGGGAATCATCGAGTACATTGACTCGGATGAAGAGGAGAGCGCGTTGGTCGCTCTTGATGTCTCGAAAATCTTGAAGGACACGACACATCTTGAGCTCACTTCCTACACGATGCTTGGCATCTGCGCTTCAGTCATTCCATATTCTGAACACAACCAGTCGCCGAGGAACGCGTACGAATCCGCGATGGCCAAGCAAGCACTCGGAATCTCATGCACCAACTTCTTCAACCGAGTCGATTCTAGAGCGCACCTCCTACACTACCCACAGATGCCGGTTGTCAGAACCAAGCCTATGGAAATCATAAACTACGATGACAGGCCAGCAGGCCAGAATTGCGTGCTAGCGGTTCTTTCCTTCCAAGGCTACAACATGGAAGACGCCATCGTGTTCAACCGGTCGTCGGTCGACCGGGGACTTGCGCGCTCCACATTCTTCCGCATATACGAGGGCGAATGCAGACAGTACCTCGGAGGGCTTCGAGACAAATTCGAGATCCCCGAGCCAGGAACCAGAGGATACAGAGGAGACAGATACTATCGCCTTCTCGAGGAAGACGGCATAATCTCAACTGAGGCGGATGTGGCAGGCAACACGGTTCTTGTCGGCAGAACTAGTCCGCCAAGGTTTCTCGAAGAGTATCGCGAATTTGAAGTCAAAGGCCCGACGAAGCGCGACTCGTCCGTCGGAATGCGCCCCTCCGAAGTCGGGGTCGTCGACACGATATTCGTCACGGAATCCATTGAAGGTAGTAAGCTCGTAAAGGTCAAGGTCAGAGATACACGAGTTCCTGAGCTTGGCGACAAGTTCGCGTCAAGGCATGGGCAGAAAGGAGTCATCGGGCTCTTGGTGCCCCAGCAGGATATGCCCTTCACGCAAGACGGCGTGGTCCCTGACGTCATAATCAACCCTCACGCGTTTCCCTCACGAATGACAATCGGGCAGTTCGTTGAGTCACTGGCTGGAAAGGTCGGGGCACTCAGAGGAGAGCCTGTTGACGGGACTCCATTCAGCAACGAGCGTCCGCAACAGCTTCGAGATGCATTGCTCAAACTGGGCTTCGCCCATAGCGGAAGCGAGGTATTCTACAACGGGATCGATGGAAAACGATTCATGGCAGATGTCTTCGTCGGCGTCGTCTACTACCAGAAACTGCACCACATGGTTGCTGACAAGATGCACGCCAGAGCCCGAGGCCAGGTGCAGATGTTGACCAGACAGCCAACCGAAGGAAGAGCGCGCGGCGGAGGGCTTAGATTCGGCGAGATGGAGCGTGACTGCCTCATCGGACACGGAGCGTCAGCGCTGCTGAGGGACCGTCTCCTGGAGGAATCGGACAAGTACACAGTCATGGTCTGCGAAGTGTGCGGCCTCCTAGCCTATCACGATATCAAGCAGAACAAGTACGTGTGCAGAATCTGCGGCGAACGAGCCGTGATCTCGCCTGTCGCACTATCATATGCCTTCAAACTGCTTCTCCAGGAGTTGATGGCACTGGGTGTAGCGCCTCGACTCAACATCTCGGAGCGTGCATGAGATGGCGATGATTGAAGAAGCCACCAAAGTAATCGAAAGCATCAAATTCACATTGCTGTCCCCAAACGAGATACGACGGCTGTCAGCCGTTGAAGTCCAGACCGCGGACACATACGACGAAGACGGAGTCCCCATCGTCTCCGGCCTAATGGACGGAAGACTAGGAACACTTGAGCCTAGGCAAAAGTGCAAGACATGCGGAAACACCGCAATAAGCTGCCCAGGACACTCCGGCCACATAGAACTCGCAGAGCCTGTGGTTCACGTCGCATTCGCCAAGCTCATACACAAACTGCTCTCCGTAACCTGCCGAAACTGCGGCAGAATCCTCATGTCAAACGAGAAGATCGAGAGCTACAATGCGAAGATAGCAGAAGAGAAGAAGCGCCTCAACGAAGTGCCTGCAACATTCTTCGACGGAATAATGAAAGAGGCAAAGAAGGTGCAGGAATGCCCGCACTGCGGAACGCGCCAACACACTATCGAGCATCAGAAACCGACGACATTCATAGATGAGACCGGCGCTCGTCTTACGCCCAGTGCAATCAGAGAGATGTTGGAACGCATCCCTGATGATGACCTTCGCATCTTGGGAATGGATCCGGCTGCTGCAAGACCCGAATGGATGGTCCTCCAAGTTCTCCCCGTACCGCCTGTCACAGTGCGACCTTCCATCACACTCGAGTCCGGCATTAGATCAGAAGACGATCTGACCCACAAGCTCGTCGACATAATACGGATCAACCAGAAACTCCAGGAAGCACTCGAATCTGGAGTCCCGGTCAACATCATCCAGGAACTGCATGATCTCCTCCAATATCATGTGACGACGTACTTCGACAACGAGGTCTCCGGCTTGCCGCCTGCTCGGCACAGATCCGGGAGAGCACTCAGAACGATCAGCCAACGCCTCAAAGGCAAAGAGGGCAGGTTCCGAGGCAACCTGTCAGGGAAACGTGTTGACTTCTCAGCGAGAACCGTGATCTCTCCCGACCCCAACCTTGACATCAGCGAGGTTGGCGTCCCAGTCGACATCGCTGCACGATTGACGATCCCAGAACGCGTGACGCAATGGAACATCGACGAGATGCGGAGACTCATCCGTAACGGGCCCGACATGTACCCAGGAGCTCTCTATATCGTCCGCCCTGACCAAAGACGCGTCAGACTGGAGTTCGTGACCGAACGGGACAGCCTCGCAGACGCCATCGAATCTGGCTTCGTTGTTGAACGCCACATCAGAGATGGCGATATCGTTCTCTTCAACAGGCAGCCATCGCTTCACAGGATGTCAATCATGGCTCACACCGTCAGAGTCCTCCCGTACAAGACATTCCGACTGAATCCGTGTGTGTGCCCACCATACAACGCCGACTTCGACGGCGACGAAATGAACCTGCATGTCCCACAGAGTGAAGAGGCACGAACAGAGGCCAGACTCTTGATGCAGGTTCAGGACCAGATACTGTCGCCGCGCTACGGAGGACCAATCATCGGCGCTAAAACTGACCTTCTCAGCGCCGCATATCTTCTGACCCGCAAATCGACACTTCTGACGAAGGACGAAGTATGCAGACTCGTGACGGCCGCAGGCTACACCGGGGAACTTCCCGAACCTGCGACGAAACGCCCCGACGAGCTATGGACGGGCAAGCAGATCTTCAGTCTCTTCCTCCCCCACGGTTTCAGCTTTACCGCAAAATCCAGCATGGTATCAAAGGACGACAAGGAACATGTGGTAATACGTAACGGAAGACTTGAAGAGGGGGTCATCGACAAGAACTCAATCGGCGCAGAACGCTCCGAGAGTCTCTTCCACCGAATCGTGAAGGACCAAGGATCTGAGACTGGACGCCAATTCCTCAACCACATCGCAAAGCTTCTCGATCGTTTCGTGCTGATGAAGGGATTCTCATATTCAATCAGAGAACTTGACGTATCTCCCGGCATCAAAGAGAAGATCGACAAGGTCATCCGAAAGGCTGAGGATCGCGTCTACGCGCTCATTGAGAGCTACAACCAGAGAACCCTTGACCGGCTTCCGGGCCAATCCCTAGCGGAATCCCTCGAGATCCGAATAATGGACGAATTGTCCAAGGCTCGCGACATTGCGGGCGAGTACGCAGACGAGTACCTAGACGAGAAGAACAGTGGCGTGATCATGACGAGGACGGGGGCACGCGGCTCCCCACTCAACGTGGCCCAGATGATAGCATCTGTCGGGCAGCAGGCGATCCGGGGTCAAAGGATTCGCAGAGGTTACAGAGACCGCGTACTGTCCTTCTTCAGACCTGGGGACGCGGGACCTGAGGCAAGAGGGTTCGTCTACTCCTCATATCGAGATGGCCTCACCCCGATCGAGTTCTTCTTCCACGCCATGGGAGGACGTGAGGGGCTTGTTGACACGGCAGTCCGGACTCAGCAGAGCGGATACATGCAGAGACGGCTGATCAACGCGCTTGAGCATCTCAGGGTCGAGTATGACTCCACCGTGCGGGACTCTCGGGGAGACATCATCCAATTCAGGTACGGCGAAGACGGTGTCGACACAGCGAAAAGCGACCACGGCAAGGCAGTCAACTCAGAGCGTCTGATCGAACGTGTCAGACTTGCGACAGAGAAGGGCGCCAAAGCAAGCAGCAGGTACATCGATCAGAAGATGCGGGAGGTCTCGGATCGGCTCTCACCTCTGCTGGCAGACGAATTGAAACGAAACCTGCTGAAGGCAAAGCTGTCACGACGCGGAGTCGATGAGGCTGTCAGGCAGGCAGTGGAGAACTATGGCAGATCGCTAATTGAACCGGGAGAAGCCGCCGGAATCGTGTCGGCTCAGTCAATCGGCGAGCCGGGCACGCAGATGACGCTAAGGACTTTCCATTTCGCTGGGGTAAGAGAACAGAACGTCACACTCGGCCTCCCGAGGCTGATAGAGATCGTGGACGCAAGAAAGGTCCCATCAACGCCGACCATGACAGTATTTCTGGACGGGAAGCACAGAACCAGCAAGGAGAAGACCGAGGAGGTTGCGGCTCTTCTCACACACACAACACTCGGAGACATCTCTTCCAGCATCGAGTCAGACATCACTAGGATGAAGATCACCATCGAACTCGACACGGCATCCATGCGAGAGAAAACCGTCACGATGCGAGATATCAAGGCGGCAGTTCAAATCCATCATGGGGACGTGAAGATCGAGAAGAACGAGATTGAGATCACGACTCACGAAATGGACATCCCGCAATTCCGACGCCTCGAATCCCGTATTCCCATGATGCATGTCAAAGGCATCCCTGCAGTGAGACGCGCCCTAGTGATGGAAGAGAACAGTGAGTGGATCATCAGGACGGAAGGGTCGAACTTGGAGCTGGCCCTTTCCACGCAAGGGGTGGATCCAGCAAGAACCATATCCAACAACATGCACGAGGTAGCAGCTGTGCTTGGAATAGAGGCGGCGCGGAACGTGATAATCAAGGAGGCAAAGGGCGTCCTCGAAGAGCAAGGCCTCGATGTCGACATCAGACACGTGATGCTTGTTGCAGACGCAATGACAGCATCAGGAGAAGTCCTCCAAGTAGGCAGACACGGCGTCAGTGGCGAGAAAGCCAGCACCCTTGCCAAAGCAGCCTTCGAAATCACAATTCCAACGATCGTCGACGCCGCAGTCCGAGGGACAAAGGACCACCTGCGTGGAGTCGCGGAGAACGTTATTGTCGGGCAGCAGGTACCTATGGGCACAGGTTTAATCGAAGTGTTCATGGCGATGTCGGAGAAGAGGGAGAAGTGATGGACGTGAACAAGCAAATCAGTATGGTCGTGAAGACCGGCAAAGTTGAACTGGGCTGCAAAGATGCAACAGACGCCGCAAGGGCAGGAAAAGCTCGCCTAATTGTCATATCATCGAATTGCCCGGAGCCGCACAAGTCCAACATACTCTACAATGCGAGACTCTCGGAGGTCCCTGTGTACGTCTACTCTGGCACGAGCGTGGATCTAGGTACTGCGTGCGAGAGACCGTTCCTTGTCGCAGCGATTGCTGTGAGAGAACCTGGGGACTCTGAGATTCTAAAGCTGGCTGAAAAGTGACGATGTCAGCGTCGAAGATTCGGCTCGGAAGCGATGAGATGCGCTACATCGCTCTATTTGAGAGCATTACAGGCGCAACAGCAAACGACTGTCTCATCGACCTGTCAGGAGACCGGATCATTTTTGTCGCGAAGCCAGGCCAGATGGGACTAGCGATAGGAAGAGCAGGCAAGAACATCAACGCGCTCCGGCGCATGACCGGCAAGCCGGTTGAGGTCGTTGAAGGGTCAGAGAGCGTTGAGGGATTGATCAGAAACTCACTTGCACCTGCGAAGGTCAAGGAGATACGCGTCACAGAGCGTCCGGACAGGAAGATCGTAGTCGTGGAAGTTGACCCAAGAGACAAAGCAGTAGCCATCGGCAAGAACGGTAGGACAATCGACAAGACCCGCATGCTGGCCAAGAGATACTTCCAAGTCGACCATGTCCAGATCGCCTAGCCATTGCGAGCACTTGGAACCTCTCAACTCTCCCACACACAGAAGGCGTCCCTAAGGCTACGACCTGTCGGAAACGGGACAGTCAAAGAAGGAATGCTGTGAACACCAGACTCGTCACAAGTATCGCGACCAGCATTCCCGCCACAGCTTGGCCTGGCGTGTGCGCACGCAGTCTGACCCTGGCCCAAATCATCAACAACGACAGCAGATAGAGAGGCAGAATCCACGTTCCAAACACGAAAGTGAGCGCCGTGGTGGGACCTGCTACTCCGGCGGTGTGGGCGCTTATCTTCCAAACAAACGTGATGAGGAGCATGCTCAAGCCAACGCATAGATACGCCAGGGACATCACACACATCACCCAGTTGCCAAGCCCCAGGAAGACTACCATTCCTGAAGCATAGCCGAGAAGCCCCAACCCATAGAGCGGGACACGCTTTCCAACGTCCGAAACGTCAAGGTCTGTCCTACCGCTCCTCGCACTGTAGACCACCGGCAGGAATGGAAAGACACACAAGGTGAGGATGCCGACCGACGCCGAGGACAGTGGGCTCATTGTGGGCCCTACTCCCATCGGCGAGAACCAAGAGAGAACAACTGAGGTGATCGCTGCAACGCCAAACGGAGTGAGGACGTTTGACAGGATCTTCGCGACTTTGGTGTCTATGGTCAGGCTTCACTTCACCGCTGTCCCAGAAAGCATGAATGGAGCGTCTTAGCTGTTCCGGGGCTCCCACATGACACCGGCACGCCATCGAGTGTCAAGAACTGACCTGGCGAAGCACTATGTTGGCTTCTCTCTCACCTGCTATTGCGCCAGATGCGGCGTCCATGACTACGTGATCCATCGTCTCTCCGTGCTTGACCAAGAAGTCGACATAGGGGACATAGTATTGTGCGAGTTCATTGACTTGAAGCATGTTGCTGAGCACCTGCTTGGGCGCCTCGGGCATCCTGACGACTCTCTCTCGAAATCTCAACATGGCACTTTCCTTGTTCTCCTTTGACGCGGCTAGCTTCGTTGCGGCACCACTGACGTTCAGATCCTTGACATCGAACACTCGCTGTCGCTGCCAGTTTCTAGGCAGAATCTCCTCCAGCAATTCTCCTTCGCGGCCATCGGCACTCACGTACATTTCTGCGCGCTTGTATCTGACTGCCAGCTCAATGACATCGTTCAGGCAGAAGTACTTCTTTTCGCCGGTGAACAGTCCTGAGAACCTCCTCAATCTACGCCTGAACGTCTCTGGCACGACCTTGCTTTCTGTCTCTTCTATCATGAGGTCGCGGGTCTCTCCGTCAACATCCACTGCGACTACGTCCGCATCCACTCGAATCTTGTAGTTTGCTTCCCTTAGATAGAAACACTCATGGTATCCCTTCACATGCCAAAACGGAATATAGACCAACACCGGTTCTCCTACGAGTTTCGTCGAATGCGTCGGCCGGAGGGAATCAACAATCCCTCGAAAGATGCCGCGTCTGGTTGCTTTCTTCGAAAGCCTATCGAGGGGCTGAGGGACAATTCTCAAGACGGTCTCAGTGATCTTTGAGGCATCCCATCCATTTCCTCTACGAGCGCCGGGCATCTCTTCGGCCAATTTGTCGAATGTGCGTAGTCTCTCGAGTCTTGAGGATATTTGTGTCCGAATATCCTCGTGGTTGCTCAAGCCCATGTTTCTCCTGTTCTCCGATCAGGCGACCGAGGCCAGCCCAAATCCTGCAGAGACTAGACGAGAGAGCATCAAGATAAGTCTGCCACGCAGCAGCTCATGCGCTGTGAATCCAAGCAGCTATCATTCTAAACATGAGACATTGTCATTCCGGCCGGTGTCAGGCATCCAAAAATAGCCCATATTGCTGAACTAGGTCTGAGATCCGGACCATGACAATCGACATGGAATCTAGGCTGTTTTTCATTCACGGTGCAGGTGGAACACATAGGGTCTGGCGGTATCAGACATCTGCCTTCCCACGAAGCTTGGCAATCGATCTGCCCGGCCACACGAGTGGCAAGGGATGCAGCGCGGTCCCAGACTACGCGGAGTCTGTGAGCGACACGATCATCCAGCGAAAACTGACGCCTGCAGTACCGGTCGGTCACTCCATGGGAGGTGCGATCGCGATCGAGTTGGCTCTTACGCAACCTCGCTCACTTGCGGGAGTTGTGCTGGTTGGGTCAGGCGCGCGCTTGCGGGTCACACCGATCATAAAGGACGAAGTGATCCGGAA
>CAZJVZ010000048.1:0-9303 GCA_964549795.1 uncultured Candidatus Bathyarchaeia archaeon | reverse complement strand
ACCACCTCTCACCACGAACTCGTCTACAGATTCACGAAAAGCGATGATTACGCACGATTTCGGTCAGACAAATGGCCGGCTTGCTTATCCGTCCCATTTGGCGGGGTTAAAGCTATTTGTTCCTCTGATGGAGCTCATGCGAGAAGGCTCGCAAGAGGAGAAGGTACCAATTTGTCCTCGCCGGAGATCATGAACAAGATAGTTGAGGCAGAGAAGGAGGGCCGACAGATACTCGATCAAACGAGCAAAGAGATCTCCGAACTGAAGCGAGATGTCCCAAATAGGATTGCCTCAATGAGACAAGACATCCTCCAGAAAGCAACGAAGCGAAGAGAGAGCGCGCTTGCCGATGCTGAGAAAACTGGTGCCGAGGAAGCAAAGCGGATATCCCTGGAGTCCAAGAAGCAATTAGATTCGATATCACGGATCCCGAGTGCCAAACGGAGACAGGCAGTTGACAGGGCCATCGAACTGCTTCTTTCGTGACATGGGGAGGGATACTGCGTGAGCGGCGGCTTGGACAAACTCGTCGATGACATTGTCAGGGAAAGTAGGACAAGGGCTGAGGAGATCAGAAAGGATGGCCTAGCCCAAGTGGAGGATAGAATAGCGGGGGCAAGAGCTGAGGCGACCAGGGAAGCAGATCAGATCACTCGAAATCTCAGAACCGAATGCGAGGCCGTTGTTAACAGGCGGGTAAGCCAGGAGAAGCAAAAGGCGCGTCTTGCATACCTGGCGGAGAAGAACAGGATACTCAGTGATGTCATGAAAGACGTGCAGGCAAGGCTTCTCGAATTCTGTCGTAACGATTCGTCCTATCGCCCGTTCCTGCTAAAGTCCATTGCGCAGGGAATAGATGCAATCCCGTCTGACAGGGTGAAGGTCGCTCTATCCGAGAAGGACATTCGCCGATACAAAGGTACCAAGCTACTCACAGACGCGCTTTCAACTATGGACACAACCAAGACAGCTGTGCTGAGCGAATTGCCTCTCGAGACGACTGGCGGAGCTGTTGTGGCATCGGAAGATGACAAGGTGAGAGTTGACTGTACTCTGGAGGCGAGGCTCGAATTGACGAAACCACAATTGCTGGCTGAGATCTCGAAGATACTGTTTCCTTCCTAGTCAATTGTAGATTGTTTGAAGCTGGGCAAGTACTGTGTCGGCCAGACGAGCGTCAAGGTATGCCCAAGTCTCGGCATCCGTTCGCGCCATGAAAGCGAAGATGTTCGGCAGGAATGGCTATGATCGCTTGCTGAGATGTTCAACATCATCCGAGTGCGTGTCGATTCTGCAGGAAGAAGGCTACTTCCGGGATTCAGCCACAACAAGTAGCCTCCATGATCCGACTTCATGGCAGAGACTATTTGATGCCAAGATGACCGCGCTTGTGAAGAAACTAGCTCGCTTATCACCAGACGATTGTGCACGAATCTTGATCGAATATGGAAGTCAATATCGCCTCGAATCCTTGAAGTCCAGCATGAGATTGATGGCCGTCCGTGAGGACGAAGAGCCACAACCGGATGTTCTGTACGACGATCTGAGAAATGATTCTATTCGTGGCGCGGTGGAGACTCGAAATGTCGAACGGCTCCTCGAAGCTGTCGGTGCACCTTCTCTCTACGGTGAGATCTCTTCTGCCTTAGCAGAGAAGAAGTCTCTCCCTATTGTCGAGGCGATCATCGACAAGTACGCCCTCATGCATGTCTGGGACGCCACCGATATGCGTGACTGGATAGACAAGGAGTCGGTGCAAGGCTTAGTTGGCGAGCAAATCGATGCAACCAACCTACTCCTCGTGGCACGATCCAAAATGCTAGAAACCTCAGCCGAGGATGTGCAGCAGATGCTGGTGCCCGTGAACTATCGCCTAAGAGACACCCTTGTAGAAGCAACAAATGCGGGATCTGTAGTGAATGCTTTGAGAGCTTTCACAAAGACAGCATACGCAAGCTCCGTGGAGAGATTCCTCGGCACGTTCAAGGACGGGGATTCACTTCATCCCCTAGACGTGTTGCTTAGAAGGCAGCACGCAGCCCGTTGCCTCTCTGCCTTCACGGGCTTTCCATTCCGTGCAGGCCTGCCACTTGCGTTCGCGTATCTCATGAACTACGAGATGGCGGACCTGCGGTCAATAGTGTTCGGCAAACGTGATGACCTTCCGATGGAAAGGATCGAGCAGTTACTCATACTCCAGAAAGTATTATAATGAACTCTTGAGGTAACCCACGACATCGTGATTCGCGTGCCAATGAAGTCGCGACGCATGTTGCTTGCAGCTCTTCTAATGCTAGTGGGAATCACGGCAATATCACTCATGGCTGCGGTTTCATATTCTAGGCAGATCTCAATGCAGCAGCAAGTGTCGGCGATCCCGGAGAAGGGCCTCTACCTGATTGGTGCGGGCATTGCAGCAGGTCTGGCCGCATTGGGAGCGGGCCTAGGCCTAGGAACGGCAAGTGCGGCAGCCATAGCAGCTATTGCTGAGAAGGCGGAGTTGTTCGGCCGAACACTCGTGTACATAGTGCTCATTGAAGCGATTGCGATCTACGGGCTCGCTATGTTCTTCATCATATTCAGCCTACTTTAGGTCGCGGTAGCCCGAACGGCTACAAGGTCGTCGATACGCTAGTGTAGGTACGTTGGATGCCGAAGGGCTTGAACGCCACCCCTGATCCCGAGTAGAACTTCAGGAACCATTCCACCCAGTGAAGCCTGAGATCTTGAAGGAAGACGAACGCCGCCTCCAAGACAAGGATCATTATGATCGTGAGCAGGGCGAAAACCGGAGCGCCAATGTAGATCGGCGTCGCGAAGAGAATGCCGAGGAAGAGGATACTGAACACGTCATGTATCATCTTCATCGCCATGATTCGAATGTATGAGATCGTGTGCGAAATCGAAGCGAACATCGACTCCATCCAGTGGCCGACTCCTTCGAATGGCCCTTCGATTCGAGCCTTCGCCACCAGCATTAGCAAAGCAGGTACGCCAAGCATTGCGAGAACTGTGGGAAGGTTCGAGAGAACGTAGGATATCAGACGGAAACCATGCGCAAGAATAAGATACCCGAATGTCAAGTAGAACCAAAGCCAAAGTCCAGGACCAGCGAGTAACTCATCATATTCTCGATTCTTGACCTTGTTCACGACATCCAATGTCAACCCAGACGACACGTGCACGATTCCTATGATGATCGAGACTTTCAGAAGCTTTGTGGGTTGTTTGAATGGATTGAACCAGAGCGGGCCGGGAAGCTTCGTCAGTTCCGTAAACCATTGTTCGCTGCCCATGAAAGTTCCGTAAAGTAGGCCGAAGACGATTGCAGCGGCACCTCCCAGCATCAGGAGGCCAGATCCGTCAAGGATCATGTTGAACAGACTACCGAGTCCCCCAAAGCTCTGCTCCGGATAACGCGTCCCTCTTTTCTTCGCATAGAATAGCATGGCAGAGACCACGAAAACCAGCAAGCCGTGACCAACGTCCCCGAACATTAGTCCGAAGAACAACGGGTAAGTGACGGTCCACAACACGGTCGGGTCTATTTCGCTGCTAGTTGGAGTTCCAAAACCGAGCGTCAGTCGTTGAAAGAGTCCTGTTCCTCTTGGGTTTCGTAGAAGCGTTGGACTGCCTCGTTTAGACCAATCTTGCACCACGCAATGACCATCCGAGACCTTGCCTAGCTCTTGCTGCAACTCCGGGATTATGTTAGTGGGCAACCATCCTTCTATCACATAGGTCGATTCTGTCTTGCCGCACAGTCCCTTGGCCTCCTCCAAAACCCTCTCGGCATTGACGCGTTCGCCGTCAACCTGCAGCCACGCTGAGTTCCGCGATGCCAGTTCCTTCACTTTCAGATTGAGCTCGATTGCTAGATCACGTGATTTCTCAACTCGGCTATCTGGCTCGAACCTGAGTGCCTTCGCGGTGGAGCCGGGGATGATCTTCAGCGCCAGTGCTTGACTTAGTGTCTTGATGACTGCGGCTTCGCCTTGGTGGGCTGTAACCGCGTGGGCTACCTGTTCAGTTATCGCTCGTCTGATTGACGACCCCACATCCGTCCTATCGATTGTCTGTCCTAGAGCGACGGCCTGTTCAATCTCCGGTGGGGCGAGAGTGTCAAGGATCCTAGACACGATCTCTTCGAGTCTGTGTCTTCCTTCTGGCGCATTGATGTCGCTGATCTTCATGATCTCCTTGATACTGGCGCCCAAGCCGGCGTCTGCGAACTGTGTGACCTTCTCTGCAGCCTGAATCTCCGAGGAAAGTGCCATCAGCTCTGTTTCAAGTGATGAGACGCGACCTTCGATGTCTCGTATCTGATCTTCGGCAAGGGAACCACTGACTTGAACTGGCCCTGCCGTACTAGAGCCCAATTGCAGCGTGTTGGTGAGGTTTCCGATCTTTGAGCCGAGCGTGACGAGACGGTAGAGCCTTTCGGATGTGGGGCAGGGGGACACTGCGCCGTTGTAGCCTTTGATCATGTCCTTCACGTCAAGGAGCTCTAGCACTCTAGCCTCGCGGAGATATCTCATGACCGGGTCGTAGTGGTCCTTGTGAACTATGATCTCAACACGTTTCATCTTCGCGGGCAGCAGCATGCTGAAGGCACCCTAGCGGAACTACCTCACGGACGTGTCTGTCCTCTTAAGAATTCACTTTTTCGTTCCGATGGAACTGCCGCAAGCATGCCCGACGCGCGTCGTGGTATCGTCTCGTAACACAGTACGAGAGATCGTCAGTTCCCACCTCAAACATGGTTTTATTGCTGCCGAGCGACCTAATAGTTCAAGGTCAATGTGTTCATGCCGGAATGCCACAAGTGCGGTAACGACTCCAAGGAGTTGACCAAATGCACCTACTGCGGAGAGCACTTTTGCGATCTGCATTACGCGGACCACATGTCGTGGGAACAGAGGCATGCCGGGTTGGCGTCTGAACACGGCCGGTTTTGGAGGAAGAAGACCTCGCAACCTGCCTAGATCCAGTACGCGGTCACACGAGCCCCAAGCTTGCTAGGCTCCGGACTGTTGAATCAATGACCTGAAGGATCGGAGCTGGATAGATGCCGAACAGTAGAAGTGGGACAAGAAAGATTGCCAGAGCCGCCAGCTCGAATACGGGCGCTTCACGCTTTATGGATGGAGACTCGATCGGACCGATCAGGACTCTTCGGAGCATCCACATGAAGTAGCCAGCAGTGATTGCAGGCACAAGCACTACGAATGCAAGAAGCAAATTCACCTGGATAGCCGAGAGTATCACCATGTATTCGCTGATGAAGCTGGCGAGGCTAGGGAATCCCATCGCGCCCAAAGATCCCAGCACTAGCAGAAACGCAGTGATTGGCATCGCTCGCCCGAAACCTGAAAGCTCTTTGATGGTCCTAGTTCCCATTTGATGATGTATCACACCTGTCATCAGAAAGAGCATTCCGACAGCGCAGGCATGATTGAACATCTGAAAGACGGCTCCGGAGAGTCCGATTGCTGTGAAGGAGAAGGCCCCTAAGAGAACGTAGCCCATGTGGTTGATGCTCGTCAACGCGATCATACGCTTCAGATCCTGCTGGATCATGGCTACAACAGCGCCATAAAACATCGTTAGCACCGCCAGTCCAATCAGAACAGGCTGGAGGAAGTGAGAAGCGTCGGGAAACAGCCCTAACATTACGCGAATGAAACCGTAACCACCCATCTTCAGGAGGAGGCCTGCGAGCAGTACGCTAATTGGAGCAGGCGCTTCGACGTGAGCGTCCGGAAGCCACGTGTGGAACGGAACCACAGGAAGTTTCACGGCAAATCCGAAAAATACCGCAACAGCCATCGGCAGCTGTAGAAGCAGGGGCAACCTCAGGTTTGACAATGTAATGAAATCGAACGTGTGAGGTTGAGAGTAAACGTAGAGTGCAATGAATCCTAAGAGCATGACAGTGCTCCCGACGTGAGTGAAAATCAGGAACTTCATGGCCGCGTATTTCCTCCTCGGCCCTCCCCACACTCCGATGAAGAAGAACATGGGGATGAGCACGAGCTCCCAGAAAACGTAGAACAGTATCAAATTGAGCGAAGTGAAAACGCCAGTTATCGAGCCTTGGAATAACAGGAGGAGCGCATAGTAGGGACCTACCGAGAACCGAATCTCACGCCATGATCCTGCCGTTGAGAGTGTCGTCAAGAGCGTTGAGATGATCAGCAAGGGCAAGCTTATGCCATCTATCCCGAGTGTGAACGTAAGCCCGAAGGATTCGGCCCAGGAGTAAGTCTCGATCATCTGAAACCCCGCACGCTCAGGCCTGTACGCAGCAAAGATCAACAAAGCAAGAAACAGCGTAGTTATCGATATGAGAAGACCAAGTATCTTGGCCGCTTTCTCACTGACACGTGAAATCAGGAAGACGAAGAGTGCTCCAACGATTGGAAGCAACACCATTATTGAAAGCATGCCGAACATGCGTGGTCACTTGCCTAGGAATGTCAACGCGAGTACGATCAAGAAGACTCCGAACGCAAAGACCAGCAAGTATTGCTGAGCAACTCCTGTCTGGAGCTTTGCGACAACATTGGAGAAACGTTTGCCGGTCGTGGCCACTCCATTGACCGCACCGTCCACAACCCCAAGATCGAACCTGTCGCCGCTCTTCGAGAGACCAACAGACAGTTGAGAAACCGCCCCGTTGATGCGACCGAAAAACCCGGATTCGACCCAATGACTTAGCGACCCGCTCAATGCTAGCGTGCCCTTCACAAAACCGATGTAGTAAACGGGATTCACGTAGAGCCTGTTCCATAGGAGCCCGTGCACGGATCGCAGCAGGGAATTCTGAAGGAGCTTCGATGGATCAATTCTTCTTGAAATGTATAGGACATATCCGATCGCTCCGCCTGAAAGGAGGACCACTACTGTCGTGAACGCAGCTGCTACCTCAGGCGAGACGTACTGGAGATTGGCAGCTGCAACTTTACCGGATGTTACACTGGCAAGGCCGAGACCTCTGCTGAGGAATTCGGAAAGCGCCTGCTCGACTATCGGTCCAGCGACACCGATTACAATGGTCACGGCAGCCAGCAGCACGTATGGAATGTACATGAGCGGGCTAGCCTCATGAATGACTGATCCCTCCTGTTCCAGTTCTTTGATGTGCGCGCTCTTCGGTCCAAGGAACACTGACCCGACGATCTTCAGGCTGTAGATGAATGTCAGCATAGCCGTCACTGCTGCGATCAAGAAGAGCCAGAACTGTCCCGCCTCCCAAGTGGTCGCCAAGATGGCGTCCTTGCTCCAGAAACCGCTGAATGGGGGAACTCCTGACAAGGCTAGAACCGAGATTAGCATTGCTGCGAATGTGAATTTCATACTCGACCTGATGCCGCCCATTTCGTCCATGAATCGGGTCTCGCATGAGTGAATGATGGCACCAGCGGCCATGAAAGCTGCAGCCTTGAAGATGGCGTGGTTCATCAGGTGGAATAGGCCCGCAGTGTATCCGGCAGCGAATTGTAGACCCATTCCGCCAACGCCTATCGCGAGCATCATATACCCTATCTGAGAGGCTGTCGAGTAGGCGAGTGTCTTCTTCAGTTCCTTTGCGACTATCGCCTGCGCCGCTGCGGCGAGAGCTGTGATCGCTCCGACCCATCCGACGACCTCGAAGAACGTGAAAGGCTGACCGTATGTGATAATGGCGTTATAGAAGATCGGTCCTGTCCGTGCGACCAGATAGACACCGGCTTTCACCATTGTGGCAGCATGGATCAGCGCGGAGACAGCCGTGGGGCCAGCCATCGCGTCGGGTAACCATTCGTGCAACGGCATCTGGGCTGATTTGCCGATTGGCCCCCACAACATTAGAAGTGCCGTGGGCAGGAGGAATCCTGTCCTCGCCAGATCGCCCGCCCAGCTGATGTTGCGGGATAGCTCGACTAGATTCATTGTGCCTGCGGTCGCGTAGATGATGAATATGGCGATGAGTAGACCGATGTCGCCTATTCTCGTCATTACGAATGCCTTCAGTCCGGCATGGCTCGGAGGATACGTCATCGGTACCCCCCACGTCTTGTGCCCTTTTGATCCTACCCACTTGTCAGGCTCGTCAGTGTACCAATATCCTATCAAAGCGTATGAGCATAGCCCGACTCCTTCCCACCCGAACATGAGCTGCAACAGATTGTCCGACAGAACTAGCAAGAGCATGTTTCCGATGAAGTAGTTGATGAAGAACCAGTACCTCGTGAGCGTGGTTTCACTGCGCATGTAGCCGATACTGTACACAACAATGAGGAAGCTAACCCACGCGACAACATTCGACATCAACACACTCAAGGGGTCGACGAGAACCCCGGCCTTTACACCGAGAGATGGAATCCACTGGATCTGCAAATCATGTGTTTCACCCTTGAGGACATCCGGAATCATCGTTGTTGCCAGTATTGCAGCGAGTAGAGGAAACGCGGCAGCGACCGCATTTCCCGCCTTGCGATTGATCCGAGAGATCGGCACGACCAGTAGTGAGCCGACCATCGGGAGAGCCCAGACCAGCCAAGGCACTATAGTGTTCATCTTTCAACTCTCATCTTATCATGCTTGAAATCTGAGCGAGCAAGCCGCTGATCACCGAGTCCGGGAAGATTCCCACCAAGACCGCGGTGGCGGCCAGCACGATCAGTGGGACGGTCATCGTCAGGGGTGCCTCACGAACTTCAGCTAACTCTGCGGGTACGGGTCCGAAGAAGACTCGCTTCATTGTCCAGAGCGTGTATCCGGCCGTGAGTGCTGTAGAGACGACGGCGCCAATCGCCACAATTACCCTCGAGAGAATGATGGGATGCATTGCTGAGTTGATGAGTCCGAAGAAGATCAGGAACTCTGAAATGAAGCCGCTAGTGGGCGGCACGCCCAGAATCGTTAGGAATCCGATCAGTGCTGCGGCGGCGGTCACTGGCATTTTTCTTGCTAGTCCTCCGAGTTTGGATATGCTCCTGGTTTCATGAGCTTGAACTATGATTATTCCGGCGACCATGAATAGAATGCCCTTGCCCATTCCGTGGCTCAGGTAGTGAAGCATCGATCCGGAGACGCCATCGATTTGGACTGAAGCGATTCCCAGTAGGATGTATCCCATCTGGCTTATGCTGGAGTATGCCATCAGGCGCTTGATGTCGTCCTGGACGAGCGCCATGAGCGCGCCATATACCATCGTGATCAGCGCCCATATGCTCAACTGAAAGGATACGGCGCCGATCAATTCGGGGGAGATCGTCATGAGGATTCTTACTATCGCGTATCCTCCGATTCCGATCA
>CAZJVZ010000047.1:0-9380 GCA_964549795.1 uncultured Candidatus Bathyarchaeia archaeon | reverse complement strand
TGTTGATCATCTCAATGGCGTCGTCAAGCTTCTCAGCCTTGATTATGGAAACGACCGGACCGAATATCTCCTCTTTCGCAATGGTCATGTCTGGGGTTGCGTTGTCGAAAACTGTCGGTCCTACGAAGTATCCTCGTGGATGCTTGCCCACTTTCGCGTTTCTTCCGTCGAGTATCAGCTTCGCTCCTTCATTTACTCCCTTGTCTATGTAGCTCAGAACGCGTTCCTTAGCTCTCTGGCTCACAAGTGGTCCCATTTCTGCAGATTCGTCAAGTCCGTATCCAAGCTTCATTCGCGCGGCTGCCTCGACAAATTTCCTCTTGAGGGGTTCGTACACTTCGCCCACGGCGACCAAGTTGGCACCTGATAGGCAGCGTTGCCCTGTATTTCCGAAGAATGACGGGAGCAGAGCCGTGATCGTTGTGGTCAGGTCTGCGTCGGGCATGACGACCATGTAGTTCTTGGCGCCGGCTTGACAGAGTGCTCTCTTGCCGTGTTCGCCGGCGAGTCGGTAGATGGACCTAGCTACTGGGGTTGATCCAACGAATGCGACTCCTCTGACGTCATGATGTGCGATGAGTGCTTCGTTGACCTCCTTGGCTCCGTGTACCATATTCACTACTCCAGGAGGTACGCCTGCTTCCTCTATCGCTTTGGTGCACCATTGCATCGGAAGAGGGGTGATCTCACTTGGTTTCACGACCAATGTGCACCCAAGGGCCATCGCTATTGGAATGAACCAGAAAGGCGCGAGAGAAGGAAAGTTGAATGGGCCTATCACGGCAAAGGTACCTAATGGTTCACGGATTAGAGTCTCATCCACTCCGGAGGCGATCTGGTCTAGGTGTTCACCCTTCGCCAGAGTATATGCGACCGCGCATCCAGCCTCAACGTTCTCAACAAGCCTTCTCGTCTCTCCTCTAGCCTCGTCTATGATCTTCCCATGATTCTGAGTCGTGATCCTTGAGATGTCTTCGAAGTACTCGTCGAGTTTCTGTTTGAGCCTGAACACGTATCCTGCTCTTGTGGTGACTGGGAGTCGGCTCCACCTTTCGAATGCACCTTGTGAGGCTTCGACCGCTCTATCCACTTCGTCGGATGTGGCAAACGGGGCCTCGGCAATCGCTTCGGCCTTTGCTGGATTGAACACAGGTTGGCCTTGGGTGGATTGGGAATCAACCCATTTCCCACCTATGAAGAGTTTCAGTCTACCGTAGTTATTTCTGACCTCTTCCAATTCGACCATTTCTGCACGATCTCCAGTTCTGGCGGAGACTACGAGTCTGACAGTTTTAAGATAGCCGTCGATAGAAGACCCTAGGATCTCCATTGTCCGACACAAGTTCGGAAGCGATCTCGCTCGTTTCGCCAAGCCTGACCGACTGCCGAGACGTGATGAGCAACGCATTGGCTAGGCAGCAAGTTCTGATCGTTGCAGGCAACTGCACGGTGGATTATGAAGGAAGGGCAGCTTCCAGGCTCACGTGGGGTGAGAGGGTTCTAATGATCAAAGCTGATGGTTCGGTGCTGATTCACCGTCGGTCCGGATACGAACCAGTCAACTGGCAGCCTCCAAAATGCCAGTTCCGTATCGGACTGGAGGACGGGAAGCTTCTCAGCGTCTCGGCAACTCGCCGGAAGCCAAGAGAATCGCTCACAATCCTCTTCGACCATATCGCGGTGCTCTTGGCTCTTTCTCTGACGGATGAAGGCGAATTCGCAATGCACGTGACAGAAGAGCAGATGAAACAAGCCATCATGCGCGACCCATCCTTGGTCGAGCACGGATTGAAGCTGATCTCGGAAGAGAGAAAGATGGGCGACTCGGGTTTCACTGACGTCTACGCCGAAGATTCGCACGGGCATCTTGTAGTGATCGAAATCAAGCGTACCGCTGCGAGCCGAAACGCAGCGCTACAATTGAACCGCTACGTCGAGACTCTGAGGAAGAGAGTGAATCGTCCAGTCAGGGGCATCCTTGCGGCTCCTGAGCTGAGATCAGGAACTTCGACACTTCTTGCGAAGCTTGGATATGATTTCAAAGCTGTCTCTCCCGCGAGGTGTTTTGAGGTTCTGAAGCCCAGAACTGACGCTCGTCTCAGCGAATTCCTCTGATGACGTTCGTATAGAGCCGGGAGCAACAACCGAAGGCTCTATTCATCCCATACACCAAGCGTTCCATCCTAGGCTGGCGGTCTACACGTCTGCGCAAAACACGTCGCCATCATCTCGCAAGATGATTGAGACATTGAGGCGATTCCTCGCTGGCCAGCAGGAGCCCTTTCACTCTGATTCCAAGAAACCTCGAGGAGCCGTGGCCGTCCTCTTCAGAGAACAGGCAGACGATCTGTGGCTGCTAATGATCAAGAGAAGAGAGAACCCGCAGGATCCTTGGTCCGGCCAAATGGCCTTCCCGGGAGGTCACTCAGATCTCGAAGATCAGACGCTTCTTGACACGGCCACAAGGGAAGCCTTCGAGGAGATCGGAATCGACATACGTAATCAGAGTTTTCTTGGATGTCTGCACAACGTGCAGCCGAAGAATGCTCCGAAGGTGATCGCCCCGTTTCTCTTTCTGATATCGGGAGAGATTCATCCTAAGACGAGTCGAGAAGCCGTGGAAGTCTTGTGGGTCCCGATGTCCTTTCTATTCAAACCCAAGAATGTCACCTCGTTCAAGGTTCCAGTCGGCCGCCGAGAGATATCGATGGGCTGTTACCTCTACCTGAACCACTTGATCTGGGGGATGTCATTCAGAATCATACAAGAGATCATCTCGATAGTAACTAGAGTCCCATGAGGGAAGGCAATTCGACAGAGCTCTTCGTCGGACCGACGAACTCGTTATCTACCCCCCAAACTGTATGGTCTGACGGCGTTAGCGTTGAAGTTGTCAGTTATCGGTGCTGGAGGAGTCGGGCAAGTCATCGCCGGGCACCTCGCCAGAGCGGGAGCAGCTGTGAAGGTCGGCGACATTGACCGATCCAGACTAAGCGAAGTCAGGAAGCTATGTTCCGGGAAGGTCACGACGCTTCGGCTGGATGCGGGCAACCCCGGTCATGTCGGACGAATGATCAGCGGATCGGATGTTGTCATCAACGCGTCTCATCCGCGGTTCAACAAACTGATCATGCAGCAGGCCTTCAAGAAGAAGGTGAACTACATGGACCTCGCCAGCTGTGACCCACCGGGGCTGGCTGCACAGTTTGGCCAAGACTCGGCATGGAGCAAGCGCGGAATCCTTGCAGTATTGACGATGGGAGAGGATCCGGGGCTGTCCAACGTCCTAGCGAGACGAGGGACAGACATGCTTGATCGGGTCAGTGAGATCCGAGTACGAGACGGCGAGACTTCAACAAGCGAAAGTTACCCGTTCGTTGCTCTCTTTGCTCCCGATGTCTTCTTGGAAGAGGCTGCTTCTCCTGCTCACTACTTTGAGGGAGGAGAAATGAAAACGGCTCCCCCAATGTCTGGAAGAGAGGTCTATCCGTTTCCGCAGCCGATCGGAGACGTACCGGTCTACAGCATGGATCACGAAGAAGTGCACACACTGCCGCTGTATCTTCCGAAGAAACCCAGCTACGTGGACTTCAAACTGGCTCTCACCGACGATGCGGCCTCAGCCATCAAGCTATTCCACGGGATTGGGTTGCTGGGACGAAAGCCGCTGCAGGTGGGAAAGGCTAGAGTCAGCCCGATGAGCGTTCTCTTGAACCTCTTGCCTCCGCCAGCCAAGATCGCCGGCAAGATACGAGGAAACGCTGGGATCTTGGTGGAAGTCAAAGGGGAAGCCGCTGGAGCGCAGTACGTGTGCAAGCTCTACGCTACAATGTCGCATGACGAGGCCTTCGAGAAACATCGGACAAACGCGACTTCTTACCTGACGGGGACTCCGGCTGCTGTCTGCGCGCTCATGATTGCGGAAGGTCGCATCCAGAAGCGCGGCGTCATTGCTCCGGAGTGCTTGGATGCTGAGAGCTTCATCGAGAAGGCGAAAGAGTTCGACATACGTGTGGAGATCGAGAAGGTCAGACTGAAGAGCCGCTTCTTCGGATGAATCGCATCCTGTGAACAGGTTTGGGCAACTTGATGCGGAAAGGATGAGGGCAAAGACATGAAGACACTGGTCCTCGGCGCTTCAGGACAGATCGGAGCGTACACAGTCCAAGATTTGGTGGAGTTCTGCAAGGCGGAAGTCATAGCGGCAAGCCGGAAGCCCGCGAACGTGAAGAAAGCGATGGCGGATCTCAGACTCGACAATCGCGTGAAGATCATGGAGCTTGACGCAGGAAACACCGACAACGTGGCGAAGTTCGTTCGGAACGAGAGAGTCGACACGGTTGTCAACTGTGCTTGGTACCAGACCAACCTCTCAGTCATGGAAGCCTGCCTACGGGGAGGCGCTCACTACACTGATCTCGGCGGGCTCTTCGATACCACTCTGAAACAACTGCAACTCCACGAGAAATGGAAAGACGCCGGAATCAAGGCGACGATCGGTCTCGGAAGTACGCCGGGGCTAACAAACATTGCAGGAGCTGCAGGTGCAGCCAAACTGGACAAAGTCGACACGATCAACATCTACTGCTCGTGGGGGAACACTCTGCCGACAAAGGAGGCGGGATGGCCTGGCTACTCGATACGGACTGTCATGGATGAGTTCACTCAGGAACCAGTCATGTGGCTGAACGGCAGGCATGTCAGGCAACCGATTCTGTCGGGCGAAACCACCGTGACCATGCAAGACCCAATCGGCAAGATCACTGCGTACTATGTGAAGCATTCAGAGCCTGCAACCATGGGCAAATATATCGGGAAAGGTTGCCGCAATGTGACATTCCGGATTGGATTCCCAAGCACCGATTTCGCGACCTTCAGGACGCTCAAGAGCCTCGGATTCGCTGACACTGAGCGGATCGCAGTTGGTGATGCACGAGTTTCTCCACTCGACTACTTGACTGCAATGTACCAGAGTGCTGTCTCGAAATCGAGGGGGGAGCGTCCACCGCGCAGAGAGTACGAGTATGATGCGTTTAGGATAGACGTTTCCGGTCTTCGAAATGAATCTCCGACGACGGCGACATATTACATAATCACGTGGAACGATCCTAAGAGAGGGATATCCTCAGCACGTGACACTGCTGTCCCACCGTCGATAGTCTCACAATGGCAGGCGACTGGGAAGATCAAGGATGCCGGTGTCTTTCCTCCTGAGGCTGTGGTCGACCCGAATCCATTCTTCCTTGAAGCTGGAAAGAGGCAAATCAGAGTCGAGGAACACTTGACGGAGACACGAGAATTCTACTAGGTGCGCTCCTCTCGAAAGTCTTTAAACAGATCTAAGCGTAAGCTGTGTGTGATGGCTTTTGAGTCAATCTAGTCGTAGAGATTTCGTGAAGATGGCGGCTACCGGAGTCGTCGGCGCGGCAGTCGGTGCTGTCGCTGGCAACTACTATGGTGCGCAGACTACACTCACCCAAGAACAGAGTCTGAGAGCTGAACTTGAGAACCTGAAGAAGAAGATCCCTGTTCAGCCAGAGAGCGAGGTCAGAGTCTACACGTGGAGCGAGTACATTGCTGAGCACCTGATCGAGGTCTTCAAGATGAACACTGGAATCGATGTCATTTACGACACCTACGAAAGCACAGACGAGATGAGGGCCAAGGTCACTCCTGGACAGAGCGGCTACGACGTCGTCATGGTCACTGATTACATGATCCCGGAGTTCGTTGAACTCGGACTGTTGGCTGAACTTGACACCGCACTGCTTCCGAACACGATCCATTTGGATGACAAGTTCAAGAACCCTGACTACGACCCCGGCAGCAAGCATTCTATGCCATATCTCTGGGGAACAACCGGACTCGGCTGGAATTCCGCGGAAGTCACAGACATAAAGAGCTGGGCTGACGTCTTCGAACCCGCTAGAGTGCAGAAATACAGCAAGACGGTGACGATGCTAGACGACATGAGAGAGACGATCGGCGCGGCCATGAAGCACTTGGGCTATTCTCTGAACGATCTCGACGATGGTCATCTGAACGAAGCAAAGCAGATCCTGCTGGCGCAGAAACCATACTTGGCGAAATATACGGGAGCGCTCGAATACATTCCTGGACTCTCCGGCGGGAGATTCATGATCTCTCACGCATACAGCGGAGATGCGTTTGTCGCACAAGCAGACAACCCGGACATTAGATACACGATCCCAGAAGAGGGTTGCACTCTGTGGGTCGACAACATGACGGTTCTGAAAGACGCGCCGCACCCGATTGCAGCACATGCTTGGATCAACTACATTCTGGATCCAACCGTGATGGCCATAATCTCGAACTCCAGATACTACGCGAACCCCAGCAAGGATTCGATTCCTTTCCTGAACGCGGACGTGGCCGAGGATCCAGCAATCTACCCTCCTGAGGACGTCTACAAGAAACTCGAAATCATGAAGCCAGTCACACCGGAAGAGCTGGAGAAATATCAGAGAGTATGGCTCGACGTGGTCGGCTAGCCTGCGGCGTGAGTTCAAGCTATATAGGCTCACGCTCTCCTCCTTTTCTGCCTGGTCTACAGGATGTTTGAAGTCGAGCTTATCGACGTCAGTAAGCGTTTTGACACTGTTGTAGCTGTTGACCACGTCTCTCTTGGCGTAAGGAAGAACGAGTTCTACTCCTTCCTAGGCCCGAGCGGCTGCGGGAAGACCACGACCCTCAGGATCATAGCTGGATTCGAGGAACCCGATGAGGGCACCCTCAAGCTTGGCGAGACGATTGCGAACGACATTCCGTCGTACAAGAGAAACGTTGGCATAGTCTTCCAGCATCTTGCCCTATTCCCCCACATGAGCGTCTTCGACAACATAGCGTTCGGACTCAAGATGGCGAAGGTCGGTAGGGAGGAGATAAGAAAGAAGGTCAACCAATCCCTCGAGTTGGTGGGGCTTCCCGATCTCGGAAACAGAAGGATCCACCAGCTTAGCGGAGGGCAGCAACAAAGAGTGGGCATCGCGAGAGCGATGGTGAAAGAGCCCGGCGTTCTCCTGCTAGACGAACCCCTTGGACCGCTGGATCTGAAGATCAGACAGCACATGCAGCTTGAACTCAAGAGGATCCAGAAGCAGGTCGGGACGACTTTCATCTATGTTACACACGATCAGGGCGAGGCCCTCACCATGTCGGATAACATTGCTGTGATTAATGCTGGGAGAGTGGAGCAGATTGGCAGTCCGAGAGAGATCTACGATAAGCCGAAGACGCAGTTTGTAGCGAATTTCATCGGCGAGACCAATTTCCTAGATGGAACGCTTGCAGCCTCGGCGGAATTCGTGTGCAAGGGTATTCCCCATCCGATCATGGTCGACGCCGAACAGTGGCTTGGTGAAGGCGTCCTTTCGATCAGACCAGAGAGAGTAGCCATAGGGCCGGGCCTCAGGGGATTGGACAACCTGTTTGATGCAAGAGTGGAAGGCTTCGTCTATCAGGGCTCATGTGTGTCTGTCTCCGTCAGATTCGGCGACAACTTGCCGATGAAGATCCGAGCTAGTCCAACGGTTCCGCTGGAGACAGGTGAGAAGACACAGATAGGGTGGAACAAGACAGACGCGACGGTGATCAAGCTCGAAAAGAACGACTAACTCAGCCGAGCCGGTTCCTAGGAAGAAGCCCCGTAGGTATTCTGTTGCACTTCTTGCTTCCCCTACGGTATTCTACCTGACTGTCTTCTTCTTTTCTCCCTTTGCCATCGTGGTGCTCTACTCTCTTGGAATGATCGACATCCTGAGGCAGTTCAGATTCGAAGCGACGCTTCGCTACTATGCGGAGTTCTTTGGTTCTGTGGCCCCCATGGTGTTTGGTCGGTCGTTGCTGATGGGATTCGCGACAACGGCCGCATGCCTTCTGCTCGGCTACCCGATGTCCTACTACATTGCCGTGAAGAGTGGACCTCGCAAGGAGACGCTGATGCTGCTTGTGATCATCCCATTCTGGGTCAGTTTCTTGCTCCGAACGTACGCGCTCATGACGATACTCGACGTGAACGGCATCATAAACGTCACACTGCTCAGCCTGGGACTGATCTCTGAACCGTTGAACTTGATGTACAACATGCAGGCCGTTCTGCTGGGAATGGTCTACAACTATCTACCTTTCATGATCCTGCCGCTGTATGCCTCGATGGAGAAGCTGGATCAATCACTCTTGGAAGCCGCAGGCAGTCTCGGCGCGGGACCTGCCAGGTCATTTCTCCATGTGACTCTGCCGTTGACTGTGTCTGGAATAGGCGCTGGGTCGATCTTGGTTTTCGTTCCTGCCGTGGGTGAGTTCATAATACCTCAACTGCTCGGGGGAACGGAGTCTTTCATGATCGGCAACCTCATCTGGACACTCTTCCTCAAAGCCCGTAACCTCTGGTTCGGCTCCGCCGTCTCGATAATTCTCATCGCACTCGTTGTCTTGATGGTCGGACTGTACATGAAGTACATCACCAAGGGCGAGGAGATGGCGATATGAAGAGAAGAATCGGAGACAGGATACTCAAGGGCTACTCCATCGTGCTCTATCTCTTCCTATACGCACCGATCTTGATCATGGTGGTGTTCTCGTTCAATGACTCTCGTCTCCTTGCGGTGTGGCGTGGTTTCTCGCTTAGATGGTACGATACTTTACTGGCGGATCCGACTGTCTGGAAGGCCTTCTACAATAGCATCTGGGTTGCTGGACTGACGACCGTCATATCAATGGTCTTTGGTACGATGGTTGCCTTTGCCCTGATCAGGTACAGTTTCCGAGGCAAGTCGATCCTTGACAGTTCACTCTACTTTCCGATTGTCATCCCAGAGATCACAGAAGCACTGTCGCTCCTGCTTTTCTATGTCTTCACTGGAATACCTCTAGGGGCCATGACAGTTGCCATAGGCCACATCGCCTTCTCAATCTCCTACGCGACGATAGTAATCAGGTCAAGGCTCGTAGGATTCGACCGGTCAGTCGAGGAAGCCGCGAAATCTCTCGGCGCCAACGAGTTTCGCACATTCTTCCACGTGACACTGCCACTGATACTCCCTGGCGTCATAGCCGGCGGGCTTCTCGCTTTCACCGTCTCCTACGACGATTTCGTCAAAACCGCGTTCACAGCGGGGCCAGGTTTTCAGACTCTCCCGTTAAGGATCTATGCGATGGCAAGTAGAGGAGGCGTCTCACCTCTTCTCAACGCCTTGGCGACGATAACGCTTGCAGTGTCAATGTGTCTTGCCCTTGTGAGGCTACGCCTCTCCAAGACCTAGCCAGATCCCGTGCTGGATTCCTTGAGTCGCGAAGGCTTATTGGGCTAGTTTGAGCATTGCGTCTGCTGTTGATCCAGTTGTCCCACGCGTTAGATCAAG
>CAZJVZ010000046.1:0-9424 GCA_964549795.1 uncultured Candidatus Bathyarchaeia archaeon | reverse complement strand
GCGAACCGACTGAGACCCCATATCGGCGGCGTCTCTTCGTTCGAGACGTGATGGCTGTGATATCGATCATCGGCGCAGGCAGAGTTGGCAGCGTCAGCGCCTTCAACATCCTGCGAATGCGGATCGCAGATGTCACGTTGGTCGATGTCCAAGAGGGGCTCGCGCAAGGCGAAGCGCTCGACCTCGTGCAGTCATCTCCGGCCATAGAGTTCGACGGCCGAATCAATGGCACAACCAAGATCTCCGACATCGAAGGATCAGACCTAGTGATTCTCACAGCCGGAGTCCCGAGAAAGCCTGGCATGTCTAGGCCCGAGCTGCTCGAGCGGAACTCGAACATCGTCTCCTCAATAGTCGACGATATTGTCCGCTACGCGCCAGATTGCTTGATTATGATGGTGACGAACCCCGCTGATGTCATGACTTACCTAGCATACTGCAAGTCAGGTTTCGAGCGGAACAGGATCTTCGGGATGGGTGGAATCCTTGACACGCTCAGGTACCGTTCCTACGTCGCATTGGAGCTGAACATGTCTCGTGAGGACATCAGAGCCTTAGTCGTAGGTGAGCACGGCGATCACATGATACCGCTCGTGGACTACACAACTATCGCTGGCATTCCGGTGAGAAGACTCCTAGATGAAGAGAAAATCAAGCGCCTGGTGGAGAGAACCAAGACGAGCGGCTCAGACGTGATCAGCCTCAAGGGAGGGACCGCCTACGCCCCTGCCGCGGTAATCGCGGTCATGGCTGAGGCTGTTCTGAAGGGGAGAAATCGAGTGATGGCCGCCTCAGTAGTTCCTGACGGAGAGTACGGATTGAGGAACCTCGCGATAGGCCTCCCGATTGTCCTCGGCAGAGACGGAGTTGAGAAGATAATCGAGCTTCCGTTCGACGCTACCACGAAGAAACAGCTAGTAGAATCGGCGAACGCGATCCGCGCCGCAGCACAGAAACTTGGACTGACTCGCAGCTGATATTGGGAAGCCTAGGTTTCGTCGCTGTCCCGCTTGGTCACATACACAATATCATGCGTCCTGTAGCCTTCTCTAGAGAACAGTCTTCGCGAGGCATCATTGTCGCATTCGATTAGGGCCGCGAATATGTGCAATCCGATCGAGCGCAGCTCCTGCTCAGCCGTCGAGAGCAGCTGTGCTCCGTATCCTTTGCCGCGGTGATCGGGATGGACGACGAGTCGATTGATCCAGCCCTTTCGCGTGTCATGCGTGATGAGCACTGTGCCGATGAGTTGACCGTCCTCCTCGAGGCCGAGGACGATTTGCCCGCCGGATAATTGAGCAGCGAACGCGTCGCGGCTGTCACGTCCTTCGGGGCGAATGCTTCCTAGCCCGGCAGCTTGCCAGAGTCGTATGACCGCATCGTAGTCGCCGATCGTCAAATGTCGCAGACTGGGCATAATCGGACACCACACGCAGTCGGATCGAGACGCTTCCTCTCGGGGTTTCTGCTCCAATAAAAGCGCGCTTCCCGCTCACTCGCGGGGTCTGCCTGATTGGGCCATTACCCATTTCAACTCGAAAGACGACTTCATGCCGTGTCAAGCATGAGCACACAGCCCTCTGACGACTCGCACTACCTCGGGAAGCACACAACCCTGTCCTATCTGGCGGGGCGCCGCAGAATTTGGCAACACATTCCATACCTCAGAGAGAACGAAGGACATGCTCCCCCGATCATGTTGGCTGTAGGCGACCGGCGCCGAGTCCACGCAATCGCAAGCCGACTGCGGAGACCGGTTCTCGTTCCGGAAATTGCAGCACGATTCGCTCATCGCCGCGCGAGCAAGGGGACCCTGTCAACCGCTCCGGAATATGGTCGTGTGGCGATGGCGATCGGCCTAGCCCCCGGATCAGTTCCAGTGCTTGTTGTTGAGACGCAGATGGGTGCGCCGTCGACTCAGATCATCATGAACGAGATCCTCTCTGACGAGCTCACGAGCACCGACTACCGAACGGGCAACGTCAACGTCTCCATGCCACACAAGATTGTGATCAGGGTAGGCACGGCAGGTGGCATCAACTGCGGAGACTCACCTCCGATCAAGCCCGGAGACGTTGTCAACGCGACGCACTCGATCGGAGCGACTGGAGCGGTGATCCAATCTCTCCATCGCCTAGATTTCTGGATCCCGTCAGCAATCGAGGAATTCCGCAGCCGATGGGTAGGCTTGGGCCCCGATTTCACAATAACACGCGAGGGACACCCGAGAGCCGAGTGCAGCAGCGATGTCGTGGAGGCTCTCGAGGTTGCAGGGAAGCGGCTTGCATCTGGCACCTATCACAAAGGTGGAAACGTCACGAAGGACTCGCTCTATGCAGAGCTGAGTGAAGACGTGTTCTTGGATCTGTGTAGAGCCCACAACTGTCGCTCTACGGAGATGGAACTCTCAGCCGTTGCGGTCTCGGCCCAACAGAACAATGCTAGCTTCGGAATGATGTCGGCCATCGTAGGTGTACTGCCCGGAGGATCATTTGTGGAATCCGAATCAGTCAAAGCCGCAGCCGAACAGAAGGCACTTCGACTCGTCTTGGAAGCAGTGAAGAACCTCGGCTCACAAGGAGAAAGAAACAGTGACTGACAACTTGAGACGTGCTCTTCGTTTGGTCGATGACTTGTCGTGATGCCCCGAAACAGGTGAGGAAAAGGAAATGGGGAAGAGGGGTTCAGGTTAGGATCGTGTGATCCGCCTTCGTCGGATCACGGCCAACGCGGCGACGCCACCTACGAGCCCAGCCAAGATGGATTCGATTGGGAAGCCCGGAACCGGAGCAGGAGGCACATACGTACTCGTGCTTGTGCTGTTCGTGCTACCGGATGTCGTGGTTGAAGTGGTGGTCATGACCGATGTCGCGGTTGAGGTTGAAATGGTGGTTACGACCGATGTCGAGGTTGACATTGAAGTGGTCGTGCCTGGAACGGACTCGGGGCCGTATTTGAGTATCAAGCCTTGATCGCCGACGATCCATCCTTCAAGTGAAGCGAGCATGAACACACTCCGTAGATTGACCGCCATTGTAGACGGGATCGGAAGCGTTGCAACTACATCCCAAGTCAAGCCGTCCCAGTGGACGATCAAGCTTTGAGGGCTCGTCGCATACTTCCCGACCGCCCAGCCGTCAGTTGCACTGACCAGATGCACGGATGCCAAATCCCCGAGGGGTGCGGGAACGCGAGTCCACATGGTGCCGTCCCAGTGGATTATCGTCGCCTGTCCAGCCGAATGGTCACCAACTGCCCAGCCATTGTTTGCGTTGATGAAATGCACCGATCTTAGAACGCCGATACCCGTCGGTGCCGTGACAAGGGTCCATACCAAGCCGTTCCAGCGAACGATTACCGGCCCGGTGCCGGTTGCGTTGGCACCGACGGCCCAGCCGTCGGTCGTGCTAAGCATATGCACCGAATAGAGATCGGTGTTGTTGGGAATCCCGCTCGGTAAGGATGCCCAAAGCGTTCCATCCCACTTGAGCGTGGTCGCAGGTCGGTTCAACGAACCCGTTCCGACGGCCCATCCCCAAGTCGCATCGAGCATGAAGACGTCCGTGAGATTCTCACCGAGCGCAACGCCAGGAGGACTCACAGCGCTCCATGCAACGCCATTCCAGCGAAGGATTGTTGGAGGAGTCAAGCCGCCTGGGCTTGCGCCTACGGCCCAAGCGTCGGCGCTGGTTCTCATGAATAGGCCGAACAGATCCACGTGGGAAGGCAAAGTCTCATAATGGTGCCAAGATTGCCCGTTCCATCTGAAGATGCGCCCAAGATCACCGACAGCCCAACCATCGTTGGTGGAGACCAGATCGACGCAATTGAGATCGGTGGTTGTTGGGCTTGTCTGCGCACTCCATGCTGAGCCATTCCACCTGATTATGGTCTCAGCGTCGCCGACAGATGCACCAAGTGCACCGCCGGGAGTGAGAAATACGCTATTCAGATTCTTGGTAACCCAACTTCGCACGGATGACCATGCAGTACCATCCCATCTCAAGAGCACACCCTCGTCTGTGGCAGGGTTCTTCACGCCTGCGATCCATCCGTCGTCTGTGCTGACCATGTGGATCGAACGGTAGTCAACATTGACCGGTGCAAGCATTGGCCCAGTCCATGACGCGCCGTTCCAACGGATTATCGTGCTTGTTTCGCCCACAGCCCAAGCATCAGTTGCACTGACAATCGAGACCGAGTGGAGGTTCACATTGTCAGCCGGTGAGGTGGCTGAGATGTCTGTCCAACCAGCACCATCCCATTTGAAGATGGCCGCTTTTCCTACATGAGGGGCAGGCGTAGTGCCCACTGCCCATCCTTGAGTCGGTGACGAAAGAGCGACTCCACGCAAGTCTCGTGTTGCGTCTGGAGAGGGAAACGTTGACCATGCGCCTGTCGGCCAGGTTCCTGACCATCTCAGTATATTGGATGCCCCAGTGTAGTCGCGACCAACGGCCCAGCCGTCCATGCCGCCGGGCAAGATGAATATTGAGTATATCCTATCGAGCGTGTTCGCAGGAACGGGAGCAGTCACCCAAGAGGTCCCGTCCCAGTGAATGATCGTCGCGCCTGTTCCGTATGCGGTATTCATTCCAGCTGCCCAAACATCATTGGCGCTCATGATGAAGACGGATGTCAGTGAACCTGCGGAGGCAGGGACTAGCGTCTGTCTCCATCTCGCACCGTCCCAGAAGAGGGCGAATCCGCTATTGGTGCTATTGCAGGTGGCGGGTGCACCGTAGATATCGCATGTGCCTCCGACTGCCCAGCCATAGTTCGCATTGAGCATCTGCACGCTGTACAGATACGGTGCGTCAAGAGGGAGGATGCCGTCACGTGTGGGGTTCAGGGAGCGCCACTGAGAAAGCTGTGCAGAGGCCGGCAGCAAGGCTGATGCAGCCAACAGCACAAACATGAGGACCGCAAAGGTCGATAGTCTCAATTCCCGTTTCATCATGTCACAAACCACCTACTATCATTCACCATTCGTTTCGATTCCACTATCATCATGACTATTCTGTTGATTTCAAGTACCGCTCCAAGGCTTCGCGGACCGCCTGCGAGCGTGAGCTGGTCTTTCCCTTCTCGACGAGGTCGTCCAGCTTGTCGAGCGTGTTCAAAGGGAGCGTGACGGTCACGTTTGCCATCCTCTGACCACGTCTGCCTGGCCTACCTGGCAACACTAACACCTAGTTTCAACTTCGCCCGCATGTGCAAGCCACGAACAATGCCTATCGTGGGAGCTCATTCGCAGCAGAGTTAGGTGTGATTAACATTAATTGATTACAGGCACCACCGTGTCTAAGCGAGCCCAGCCTCGGCGGCCAAGTTCTCATAGCCATGACGAACTGTGCCGGCGCCACCTGCCAGGGCGCCAGATCACATTCTTCAATGAGATCCAGCACAGGTCTCCCTGACATGTCGGAGAGCCGTCTAGCCCGAGAACGATTGGACGTGACTGATCTTTGATACTCAGCAAGAGCCCTCCCGAAGTGATCTCGATTGGAGACATTGCAGTTGACCAGCTGGTGTTCGTTCCACGATATCCTTTGGACGGCGGAGACTACGAAGTATCCGGGGTAGAACGGCACCCAGGCGGGTCCGCCGCCAACTTCGTTGTCGCAATCGCAAGACTGGGCATGAGGTCAGGTTTCATTGGCAAGGTAGGCTCCGATGAGGCTGGACGGCTCGTGCGTGACGATCTAGAACGCGAAGGCGTGGACACCTCACATCTGAAAAGGGAGCCCGGAGAAACCGGAAGCGTCATCGTGCTAGTGGACAAAGGCGGCCAGCGGACAATGCTTTCCTTCAGGGGAGCCAACACGAAGCTGACGATTCAGGACATACCGCGAGGATATATCGCGGGCTCGAAATGGTTGCATGTTTCAGGGTACTCGCTCGTTCATGCGCCTCAACGTGACGCCGCGCTCAAGGCGATGGAATACGCGAAGCTCGCGAAAGTACGAATCAGCCTGGATCCTTCGCTTCACATCCACCAAGCCAAGAGCAAAGTGCTAGCTGATGCTTTGGCGCTCGCTGACGTGCTTTTCCCGAGTGAAGCGGAGACCAAATATCTGTCTCACAAGACCAACCTCCGGGAAGCGGGAAGAGCCCTTCTGAAGAAAGGCCCCTCAACTGTTGCGATTAAGCTCGGACGAAGAGGATGCATTGTCATGACCGAAAACGAGGAGGTGCGGGTTCCGGGTTTCAGCGCCGAGCCGACCGACACAACGGGAGCCGGAGACGCATACGACGCAGGCTATGTGACGGGACATCTGAAGGGGTTCGATCTGAAACGCTCGGCGGAGTTCGCGAACGCGGTAGCTACACTCAAGACGATGAAGGCCGGCGCCAGAGCGGGCCTCCCGAGAATCGATGAAGCGGAGAGGTTCATTCGAAATGAGAAGAAGTGAAGAATCAAACGCGCTGCAGACTATCTTCGGAACCCGGAAACCCCTGATCGGAATGGTGCATCTTCTTCCCCTACCTGGCTCTCCGCGCTGCGAAGGCGATGGAATCAGAGAGACGCTTGACGCAGCCTTGCGCGACGCAAGGGCCCTGAAGAGTGGTGGGTTCGATGGGGTGCTGATGGAGAACTACGGTGATTCACCATTCAAGCCTGAGCCCACTGATCCGGAGATCGTAGCATCAATGGCGGCGATAGGTAGGGAGATCTCGAGGCAAGTTGGACTCCCCATCGGGGTGAATGTTCTCAGGAACGGTGCTCTGGCGGCGCTCGCCATCGCACACGTCATCCGTGCGCGTTTCATCCGAGTGAATGTGCTCACAGAATCCCACGTGACCGATCAAGGCATAATAAACGCATGTGCACACGACCTGATGCGATACAGAAAGCACCTCAATGCGACGGATGTGCAAGTGTATGCTGATGTGCGCTCGAAACATGCCGCACCACTCTTCTCGAGACCCGTGGAAGAATCTGCGCGAGACACGGCATACCGAGGAATGGCAGACGCACTCATAGTCACAGGACCACATACGGGAGCAGAACCGGACAGAGATCAACTGCACCGAATCAAGAACAGTGTTCCCGATAGACCAGTGCTGATAGGTAGCGGACTCACGAGCAAGAACGCGATCGAACTGCTAAGAGACGCTGACGGCGCAATCGTCGGAACCAGCCTAAAGGAGAATGGGATGACCGATAACCCAATTGACGAGACTCGCGTCAGAGAGCTAGTCAAATCCATACAGAAACTCCGCTGAAAACCATTCAAGCGACTCTGGGGCAGCTCCATGGCTGAGAGAACGCGAAACGTAGGGCGACAGTGAGCTCATTGACTCGGTCAGTAGTCAGTACGCAGGACGGTGTCCGGATCACGTTCCACGTGGTACCGAATGCCAAGGAGACAGCGATCATCTTCGAGTCCGATGGCAGCATATTGATGCGTGTTCATGCTCCTCCTGTCAAAGGAAAGGCGAATCGGGAGATCATCAAGTGGCTCTCTAAGAAACTGAGAAGGCCGAGCTCACAGGTTCGAATGATCGCTGGTGCCTATTCCAACCTCAAGACAGTGGAGATCATCCAAATGGACGATAAGAGCTTCTTGGAAGCCCTCGGCCAGCGGCAGACAGCCAACTCGTGAGAGACGGAGACAAGCCTTAAAGCCCGTCTTTCATGCCGTGCCCGCAAACGCACATCAGGATGCTAAGCGGTCGAGCGACATGGAAGTGAAGCTAGCAAGGAGCCCGAGCAATCCCATCATTGAACCAAGACCCGAGCTGGCCTGGGAGAGCAAGGCGACTTTCAACCCGGGAGCCGTGATGAATGATGGAGTTGCCCACATACTATACAGGGCAGTCAACGAGCAAGACGTTTCCTCTCTAGGATATGCTGCAACAACAGATGGCGAAACGATCGTGAACCGATCTACAGAACCTGTCCTCTCCCCTGACGGCCCTTGGGAAGAGTTCGGATGCGAAGATCCACGCATTACAGCCTTCGACGGAACATACTTTGTCTTCTATACAGCGTTCTCGCGGAGGGGCCCGCGGATCGCCTTGGCCTCGACCAATGACTTCAGGAACTACAAGCGGTATGGGCTCGTAGGTCCAGACCACGACGATAAGGACTGCGCCTTGTTTCCTCAACTCATCGGCGGCAAAATCGCCGTTGTCCACAGAATAGCGCCAAACATCGAGTTGGACTTCTTGGATGATATCGCGCAAATGGAAAGCACACACCCGTACTGGAAGGACTATCTGAAGCACATAGAGGCAAACACGATCATGAAGCCCCTCTGGAAATGGGAACAGAAGAAGATAGGAATCGGACCGCCACCGATCAAGACCGATTCCGGATGGGTTGTCATCTACCACGGTGTGGATCCCCACAATGTTTACCACGCGGGCGCAGCCCTCCTTGATCTTGAAGATCCACGTCGCGTGATCGCTCGACTCGCGGAACCGATTCTGCAGCCGGAGGAAGAGTTCGAGAGAGATGGAGTTGTGCCCAATGTTGTTTTCCCCGAAGGCGCAGTCGTGATGAAGGATGAGCTCAAGATCTTCTATGGTGGAGCAGACAGGGTCTGCTGTGTCGCAAGCATTCCGATGAAGCTACTTGTAGAAGCCTTGGAAGCGTCGAGCTGAGATCCGTCCTATCAGAGGCTCGCCACCGCTAGCAGATAGGAGAGTATGGATTCGGCTCCTTGGTTGAGGTTCAGTCCCTCCTCTATGAGACCGTCGTAGCATCCGCCTGTCACGTTGTCATACACTGCCAGTCGCTTGAGATTGGAACCGTAGTACCAAGAAAGTGCAAACGTGGACCAGTCTAGGTAGCGCTTCTCTCCCGTCACACGATACAACCTGTTGCACGCTTCCACGGTGGCGCCTGCATCGACTGGCTGCTGATCGTAGAGCGCTCTCCCCCCTCCTACTCGATACCAGCCCTTGTTCCCGATCGGCGCGAATGCACCATCCACGGTCTGAGCGCTCATCAGGAAGCCCAGAGATTCGGACGCGACCGTCAGGTAGGTCGAGTCCCTCTCGATTTCATAATAGGCGGCTAGGCTCTCCGAGAGTCTGGCGTTGTCATAGGTGAGAACGTCTTCGAACCATCTCCAATTGACACGGGAGACAGCTTGATACCAAGCCAGCAGTTGCTTCGCCAGATTCGTTGCACCTTCTAGTAGCTTTGCATTGCGTTCCGCCTTGAGTGACTCGCAGGCTCCGAGCAGAAAGTAGGCCTTGGCTCTAGGCGATGGTGTGTTCAGGGCTTGCTGAAGCCCCGCCTCCAAGATTCCGCGGCCCCATTCCTCTCGCTCAGAAAGTTGGGAGCTCACATAGCAGCCTGTTGCCCATGCCGCCCGGCCCATATGATCCCTGTTCGAGGGCAAGTCGGCGATGCTACCGTCTTTGTTCATTTCGTTGCTCCAGCATCCGTCTGAGGCTCGCATCCTAT
>CAZJVZ010000045.1:0-10006 GCA_964549795.1 uncultured Candidatus Bathyarchaeia archaeon | reverse complement strand
AGACTACAGATGGAACTGGGAGCGCATGGAGGGGTGGCTCCCTGTCGCAGCCTAGGGGCTTAGACATAAGACAGAAGCTTCGTCAGCGCTTCGCAACCGCCGGACTTTCTGAATCACAGCCCCCAGAGGCCGGCTCTGACTCTGATCTACTCTTCATTGGGGAAGGCACCAGCGTGCGAGTGGTGGTTCTGGAGCGGGAGCGCTGGTCAGACAGACAGGCCATAATGGATTCAGTCATGAGAGCATCAGCCTCAACAGGCAAAGCCAGCAGGACATATCTCGTCCTCCCCAAGATGGCCGCGTCCATCACGGATGCAAGACTCTTCCAAGAACGAGGGATCGGTCTGTTCACCTATGATCAGCGCAACATCGAGGAAGCCCTGCCAGCACGATACTTTGAGGACTCTAGAACGATATCGGCCGAAATGGATAACAAGGCAACCGACCAGCTTGAGAGCGAACTCCGTGAGCTCCGTGCGGACTTCGACACCCTTCAGCGAGCCATGCAGGAACTCAAGGAGGAACTGGCGTCCTCAAGAAGCGGCCCTACTCCAAGCGAGATTGTGACGACCTTCACCGCTCGTGCTCCACTGCCGGAGGTCCAAGTTGCTCAGAACCTGCCCACATTCTTCACGGGAAATCCGTGGGTGGAAGTACTCTCAAGGCGCGGCAGGGGGGAACCAGCATTTGTTGGCTGAGAATTCGGGACCCTTCGTCCGGGTTCCCATAAGGACGATCCAAGTCGTCGTCGACCTTGAGGATCCGTTGGCACCTGAACTGACCGTGGAGGATTTCGTTGAGATATACAGAACCGAACCAACGTTCCCCAAGTACCGAATCATCAACGTGGAAGTTCTGACCTGCCCCGAAGACCAGCAACCCATTCTGGCATCTGAGTGTGGGCATTGCCCTAGGTTCATCAGGCGCCTTGACAATACCGCGTACTTCAGGAGGCAGAACTCACCCGAAATGAACTCTCCTTGATTTGAGCCGGCATCCCCGGAAGAAAGGCACCAATGGCCTGGTGTGCCTCCTGTGGCAGAAGTTGCGAGAAATAGGTTGGGAAATACTCGCTGAAGTCGTCTAAGTCTCCACGACTTCACATTTCAGCTGTTTCAGGACATCAGCTGCCTTGTCCGCGCCCAGTTTGATGGTGTAGAGTTTGCCTGCGGTTCTAAGTTTGAGTTTCACTACGTCCTCAAGCCGTTTCACTCTACATTCATCTGCGCGTTCCGAAATGCGAATGAACTCTTCGACATCGCTCATCTCAGCAGGCATCTTTCCCCGATCCCGATCGAAGTCAAGCTAGCATCTGCGCGGTTGATATAAACTATGTTAGTAGATCTCAGTGTCCGAGGCAGCCACATGGCCTGCTCCACCCCCGTGCGCAACCGGCAGAAACACGACTTCATCGCCATCTCTCAGCGACGTATCGAGACCACTCAGGGCTCCGACCTCAGTCCCGCAAACCATGATAAGTGCGTTCGGGCGCGGGTCTCTAAGGTCGGCATCGATCAAGTAAGCTTCGAACTCAGGCTGTCCAACGGCATCAACGAGCTTGCCAACGAGCTGCCGGACAGACGAACCGGTCTCGAGGTCTAGTTTGATCTCTTCTCTTCCGGCCGCCGTCTTTAGAACTCCGTATAGCCTCACTCGAACCTGCAATGTCTGGTCTCTTTCTTGCACGGCTTCTAGTGGAAAATAAACGTCTCTTCTTCGTACCGTCTGCTTTCGATGACAGCTCCGGATGGCCTCTGAGTCATTCGCCTTGCTCTCAGGCTCGAAACGAACTCCTCGTTTGCCTCTTTCAGCGTCGAGTCTCCCCCGGTCAGCATGTTGAGGGGGACATTCACGCTCAACGGTCTAGCCGGTATGACGTGTCTCGTCACTTTGTGGGGCAGAAGTCGTCCACTGAGTCCAGCCTCGCGCACCAGTGCCTTATCGATCCTCGGAAGCGTGACTATTGCGTCTGTCTTCCGACTAACGAGACTCTCGAGCGCATCGCGCTCGGTTTCGAAACTGACAGAGAAACCAAGCACTCGTACGCAGCGTTCTCCGACTTTCAGAACCTCAAAAACTCGCCATCCAGTTGCATCCATTCTGAGACATCCTCCATCCGCAAAGAGTACCGCAAGCAATGGCGTCTCTGCCATCGTGACCGCGTCTACAGATGCCTTCACTGTCTCGATTCCACATGATGACAGGGCCTTCTGGAGCTGCGACAGATGCACTCCGCCGGACAGAGTTCTGTACCAAACCCCAACTCTGATGCTTGGATCATCGTAGTCAACCTCGCACACGGGAATGCAGGTGCAGTTAAGGTCCCTGAGTGCGGCAACGCGATGCATCCCGTCAAGCACAACATGTGAGTTAGCGTCGACAATGATAGGATCTTTCACCACACCCTCGTCGACGAATGATTTCTTCAGTTCCGTCACTCGATCGGGAATCGTCTCCTCGTGAAGTAGGAGCATGTCAGACGATAGGAGACAGATTCTGAGGTCGAGCTCCTTATGTTTGATCACAAATGCTGGTGAGCCGCTCCTTTCATCGGGAGATGCGTGGGACCCGTTCCTCACAGCTCTTTCCTCAGCCAGTTCCACACTGTGACACTGAAGCGGAAATGGGTACTGCCTTCTCGACCGCTCAGCAAGTACCCTGGAAAAGGGGACGGGTCGAGAATCACTTGACGAACTTTACCATCTTGGTGCCGCAAGTCGGACAGACGGCACGTATCATATTGCGTCCTTTGGCGGTCTTCTCCTTTGTCACGCTGTCATCGGCGACCGTCTTCTTCTCCTTGCATTTGACACAGAACATTTCTACCATCAGCATGCGCCTCCCTTGACATTTGCAGTGTACCCCATTTCATCCCCATAAAAATCTTTGCAAACTTCGGTTTGGCAACCGGGTGGTCCACAAGTTTCATGTGGGTCTTGTCGATGGGCCCAACCGGTTGTACATATGGTAGCAGTTATCACGTCCTTGAGGTCTTCGGGCCTTGAACTTCTGATGTCACGGAAGAACCCGTGGTAGGACTCGCAAACACCGGCACTTTGCCGGTGTGAATTAACTGAAAAGAACGAATAAGCTGTACTACTCGAACTACATGCTCGGCATCGTGAGGAGCGAGGACGATTAGCTTGCGGCCGGGGCGCTTTCTTCCTGGGCAGGTTCTTCTTCGTCCTCACCAAGACCAAGTTCGGCTTCGGGACTCATCTGAAGCATGGTCGCTTTCTTGACTTCTATCATTTTGAGACGGGTCACATATCCTGCAATTCGGTTCCTCAGTCTCTTTGATGGCGCTCTAAGCAACTCGTTGACTGCGAGCTTGTTTGGCTCATACTCGCTAACGAATTTGCCGGGGAACCTTTCAAGCAGTTCCCGCGCCGCTCGCTTGACGACTTCGGTCCGGACTTTTCCCAAGTTGCCATTCTCCGAATTGAGGTGGGCCCTTGCAATCATGCCCCTAGCCTAAAAACCTAAGCTTAGTGAAGTCTGACCCTTGTCCGGTTCCCGGTCAGATTGACGGACTCCCTGTTGCGTTCTTCATTTCCCGGCGCTCTAGGTTTGGATGCATCTACACGGATGAAAGAGTCCACTGTTTTCGATCATGGTCTCATGTTTCCGCCTTTTTTCTTCCTGTATAATGGCGCTAATTGACATGACAGAGTAGATGAGAAAAGCCCAAAAGCAGCCTCTAGGCGGCGCAGAAGCCCCAGATGGGCTCACACCGCCAATAACTGGCAAACCTTAATAGAATCTGGCATTTCAAACTGTTTTCAGGTCATTTTCATGCGAAACGGTGAGCTTTCCACGGCGGCCGTGCGCAGGCTGATCGAAAAGGCGGGAGCCGAGCGAGTGGGTGACGACGCCGTTGAAGAAATGCGTCGAGTCTTAGAGGAGTATGCTGTCCGGGTCGGAAAGGAGGCTACTACACTCGCCGGGCACGCAGGACGCAAAACCGTCAAGGCAGAAGATATCCAATTGGTCATCAAGCGAGCCCAAGGGTCGTAGAAACCCCCTACATCGCCTGACGAAAGAGAACTGGCAAATCTAGTTCGCTGGTGGACCATCTCCGACGGCTTGTTCTTCTCGCACCGAGGTCCGGAATGCAGATCGGTTGTGGTGGGCCCGGGGCGATTTGAACGCCCGACCAACCGGTTATGAGCTTCGACAACTCTGGTTTGTCGTGAGTGTTACGGTCGCTCCAACCTGGCTGAGCTTCCCGGGAATCTTCATTCCTTACGGGCCCGGGCCCATTCCTAGTCCGATGTTCGCAAGTATTTAGATGTGTAGTCCGAAAGCCCTGTCGCCCTACGCCTTGAATCGCTGGAATGTGATTTCGAGCGAATCTCTTGCCCAGTCGAACCTCGGAACATATCTTCTGACCCTCTTGAATCTGTCCGCAAGAGCCTGGCCTAGAATCGGCAAAGCGATCGTCGAATCAACATGACAGGTGACCATCTGTGCTCTTGGACTGTATTTGCCCCAGCTCTTGGCCTCTTCGAGTGTAGCCCCGCTCAGGCCACCCCAGTGTGCTGCATCGGTGGTCATCTGGATTGCATAGTCGTGTGTCCTATCATGCCTTGTCGCATAGCTGGCAACCACAGCTGACTGCTGTATGAAATTCTTCGGAACCCCTCCCCCAAAGATCACTACTCCACTCCTTGATGACTTCTCGGTAATCGTGGAGCTCTCGTCGACATCCTTCATGTGATCGACAACGATTCTACGTCCCTGCTGCCTGTTCGCGAACATCATTGAGAATCCAAGCGAGCTATCGCAGATGGCTGGGAGAAAGACCGGTACACCCGCCTCGTATGCTGCAATTGAGATACTGTCCTTATCTCGACCCCTTTCAGAGAGCCATTCCCCCAACTTCTCGGCGATCTGGCGTGATGAGTACGGATAGTTGTCGCGAAGCATCGAACAGAAACCTTTTCCGATCTCGTTGTCCAGCCGATAGAACTTCCTTTCGTCGGCGTAGACGTCGTACATCCTGTCAACTCTGTATTTCCTGAGCTGAACGTCGTCGACTCTGTCAGTTCCTTTGAAGTGTTTCCCTCCGACGGCCTCGTAAGCATCATGGTAGACGGTCGCACCTGTGGTTACAAGTACGTCGACCATTCGCCTTCTGATGAGCTGAGTGACAATCTTCCGCATGCCCGCCGGCACCATTGCTCCTGCAAGGCCCATCCAGATCACGATCTGTCGTTTCTTCAGCATTCGACTCCAGATCTCAAAGGCCTCTCCAAGTCTCCTTCCCTGGAAAGCTGTTGAAGCCATCTCCGCCACGATTTGGTCGGTCGATCTCTCAGCGGAGATCTCAAACGGTTTCATCGGATGACTTAGGAACCGTTGGCGATTCATTGGTGCCCGCCTTACTCTCATCCATTGCATTTGATTAAAACGCTTGCCTTTGATATGGCAAACCGGAATTCCTTGGTCATCCAAGCAGATCGATCTTGATCCGCTGGATGAGTTCTCTCAATTCTTGAGGAGAACCTGACTTTGCCTTCGACAAGATGCTCTCCAGTTCAATGCGCAGCTCATTTTCGAATCTATCGACAATTGCCAGAACATCCGTAATGGGAACCCAATCAGAAGTCATGGGATAGGCTTTCTCGCCGAAAAGGTTCCTTGCAGATTCTTCGATCTCATTTCTCAGTTGTTCCAGTTTCATATGCTCCATTGCCCACATTGTCTTCATTCGCTAGAGATTCTTGCTCCAAGACACTCATGATTTCCGGTTGCCAGTCTTCTGCGGGCCTTTGAAGTCAAGATCGTAGGCGGTCCACATCGTGTGGTGAGAAGCGCCGCGCAGTTTCGGCACTCTGAAGTAGCGTGTGAGTCCTGCTGGTTCTTCCTGAACTTTCATCTCGAAGACGCCATCGACACTTTCCTGTACCGCTGCCAATATTGCGGTTGGGAAAGCTTGTCTGTTGAGCGTAACAATAGAGTCGAATTTTGCGGCTCTCGCCTTCCCCCTTATTGTGCGAATCAGCTCCAAAGACGCGGTCAGACCTCGCTTCAGAATGAGCGTATCAAGGGAGTCTAGGACGAAGAGACCTTGATTTCGATTCTCGAGAGCTTTCGATACGGCAATGCTGAGCTCTGATAGGTTGTTCGGATCGGCAAACAACCCCTCATCGCTCACAACGCCAATCTGCGGAGAGTAAGAGTCAATCATGACGAGATCCAGCAGCCTCTCTGGTCGGGAAAGGGGCCCCGTCAATCTCCCGAGGTCCGGCATAGCACTCAAGGAAGCCCTGATCTCTTCAGGAGACTGCTCCAATGTCAAATACACGACGCGCTGCTCGCGCCTGAGTGATCTTGCAACAAATTCTAGACACAGCTCTCTTTTTGCTGCTCCAGGATCTCCCATGAAAAGGAGCATTGCTGGAGAGGGGACTCCTGATGGTGCAGCGATATCGATCATGTCAATTCCTGTTAGCTCCCTCGTGATTTCTTCAAGGGGCTCCATTTCCTGCCTTGCCGTGGTCTCTTTCAGTTCGTCGGAGATCTCTTTCTGCAGCGTCACATCACGATCTGCGTCCAATGAGTAGATTCTCTGCTCCCGCAATAGCCCCACTTCGACGAGTTCTCTGAGGTCTCTCTCAATCTCACTGGACTTCCTTCCTAGCCTCAGGGCAAGGCCATCCAAGCTGTCGGCGGTTCTCGGGTTGCTGTGGAAGAATGTGAGCAACTCTGCCCTCGTGTCCGAGCCTAGAAGTTTCTCCAGCGAACTCCTCCTGAGTATTGACACATGTGAACCCTACTTTCGAACTCTTGCGGGCCTAATCTTCGCGTTCCTTGCTAGATACCTCTTGCCCTTTCGACGTTTTGCCCTCCGTCCTGCCGAGACCTCCTTATCAGCCCTGCTTGAGAAGCTGATCTGCAACTCTGTGCAGACACTCTTGCACATCCCAGCGTACTGAGCATGCCAGCGCTTGTCCGATCGGACAAGAACAACTGACCGATAGACTCTGTTCTGGGTAAGGTAATTCTTTACCGCCCCCGCCATAGCCTTCAGGATTCTGTCATCGGGTTCTTCCATTGCTTCGGTCTGCGAGAACGGGAAAGTGTCCTCCAGTTCTGATGGTATCAGGCCGTATGGTGATGAGTACCAACAGATGTGTGTTCCTCTGTCCGCGGTCATCTTGGCGACCACGGCGCTCCTCTCGCCGCAGGGGCGTTGAGTTGTTGCAGGTGCCAGCATCAAGATCCTTGCCTCCTTGGGAGGAACGTAGTCTCGTAGCAATCGCTCAAGATGCATGACGTATTCAGGTCTCTCCAGACTCGTTGAGTCAAGGAAGAGGATCCCCTTGCGCTTTGTTGAAGGAGCGCAGCACGTGACTTCATCTTCGTGCTTTCGGACTCTCTGCAATCCCTCTAGGAGGCGAGGATGACTCCTGCATCTGACTTCAACAAGTTCCCACAGCCTGCCTTCGACGATAGATTCCTTGATCGTCTCTATCTCCTGCAGGGAGACCATCAAGTTGTGCTCAGCAAGGAATCGCGTTTTCTCTGAAATCGGAAGAGATCTAACCCTTTCAGGGCTCGTGTGCGCGCACGTGTTGCATTTACATGGGAAGTATTCCATCTGCCTGAGGTGCAAGGTTCCTGCTTGCGTGAGGTACCGACCCCTACGCGCGTATAGGATGTAGGCGGCCGAATCAAACAAATCGCAGCCAAGTGCAACCGCAAGCGAGAACATGAAGGGATGCCCAGCACCGAACAGATGCAATGGCGCGCTCGGTGGCAGGTTCATCTTCGCAGCGAATATCATGTCTACGAGATCCGCGAAGAGATACTGCTCCATGACTTCAGTCGGACTGCCGAGGGCGTATATGTCGAAGCGTCTCTTGGCCATCTCACGAGCACTGTGGGCAACCAGATCTGGATACAGTCCTCCCTGTATTGGCCCCACCCACGCTATGTCTCGATTCTTGATGACTCTCCGCGCCTCATCAGCCCTTCTTATTGTTTCGTTCACCGTTTCCATTGCTCTGGCCCTTGACGCCCTCGACCCGGTCGGCACGTCAAGGATCACGCCGATGTCCGTTTGGATGGACTGCTGGTACTCAATGATTTCTGCGGAGCCAACCTCGACTTCCCCATATCGAAGTATTTGGTATGCACCGGAATCTGTTGCAACAATGCCGGGGAAATCCAAGAATTCGTGAATGTTGTGGACTCCTGATTGGCCTGCCCGTCGTCTGATCAGGTATGCGTTCGAGATCAGCGCCTTTGATCCGAGTTCCTCGAACATGAAACGAGGGGGAATCTCTTGGGCAAGTGGGTTGACAACGGGGAAGAGCGTGGGGGTCTCGAGCACTCCGCTCTTTGTCTCAAGATACCCAATCCTTCCCAGAACGTCTCGCTGCCCCGTTTCGAAAGACAAACCGCATCCTTCAGATAGTGTGGTTGTTCCGTTTACGTAGACGCTCCACTTGAAACGCAGTTGGCCGTCACTGGCGGCTGTCGGCCGCTAGGTTCCCTTGCCTTGGTCCTTTATGAACTCCTGGTATACTCTCTGAACTCTCTCAGCAGCTGGTCCTGATCCCTCGATTATGCCGTTCTCGCTGAGCCTGATCTTGTCCATGACAAGTATCACGCCTGCCCCCTCAACAATCCTGACCATCCTCGGGAAGACGCGTTCAACTCTGTCAGCAAGCGCCTGCAAGTCAAACGGCTTCTCCATACTGTAGATCTGGGTGATGGAAGATCCATTGAGGAACAACTTGTGGATGGCCTTCCCTGACTCATCTGCGCAATTGGAGATGCATACGCTGAGAGAGTCCGTGTCGACTCCAGAGAGAAGGCCAGTGTACTTCCTTCCACTATTCGTTTCCACAATGACCGTTTTCTGAAGGAGGAGCGCGAGCTCCTCGGAGAACTTCCTGTCCGCGGTTGAAGACAAACTGATCACTGCAGATATTGACGCGCCGGCATTAAAAGTGTGTACTGGCCCGTTTTACATGCGGCTCAGCGGCAGCGTTCCCAGGCCTGCTTTGGCTCTTTGAACGTAGAACTGATCGCGCCTCCTCGATGTCGCTGGTCATCCATAGTGTCTCTGCCTTGGAGAGCCCGATCCTTCCCCCGCAATAGGGACATTGCCTAGTCTTTGTCCCTTGCCGAGCAAGCAGAAGCCGTTGGCATTTCGGGCACACTATGACCAGATAGACTTTCCTCAAAGTCATGCCTCATCCGAAATACCTAACCAGCGTCTCCTGATGTCTCAGATCCATCAACCAGTCAACCCTGGGCTTTCGCTGAATTCCTTTGTGTCTCAAGGCTTGGACCACCGTCTTCACCGCATAACGAGGTTGCATACCAGTAGTGTCGATCTCAACGATTCTCTTCCACCCATAGTTGTGCGCTGCATCCCAAAGGCAGACGCCAAGAATCTCCGCCTGCAAGTTCTCAACAGTTTTGCGTTTCGACCAGCGTCTCCGGCGCAGTCGCTGTTCTAGTTTCCTTGGATGACAGCGCAACACAATTACTCCTACCAGTCTAGGCGAGGTGATTCTGAGAGGGAGGTGGCTGTCCACGACCATGCCATGGTTGATCGACCTGGACAGCTTGCTCAGTGAGATACACATCCTCTTCAGGGAAACTATACGGGTCTTCCTGTCATCGTCATAAGTGTAGTCTGTCCCTTCGCGTTTGAGTAACGTCTCGGGGTCAGCGTAGTGCGCGCGGAGAACCGATGCCAGAAGACGACTAACAGCTGTCTTACCTGTGCCGGGAGTCCCCGTCACCAGTATCGCTGTTCCTTTCTTGAGTTCGGGCAACCGATTCACGTTTGAGCTGGCTTGGTGCTCCGGGCGGGATTTTCATGATCTGTTCCTTGATCATTTTGAACCCGCGTCGCTGGCTTTCTCCGAGCTGATCGCGAGAGGCCAGCATACTCTCGGCGCCATATGCGTGACCGGGCTATACTACCGGAGCACTGGTCGTCTACGAGGCTCGACATCCTTTCTAAGGCTTACGTTCAGGA
>CAZJVZ010000044.1:0-10065 GCA_964549795.1 uncultured Candidatus Bathyarchaeia archaeon | reverse complement strand
GCTGGCGAGAAGGAACGCAAGACCCTGGAAGCATTGTTGACGATGCCTGCGACGCGCACAGAGATAGTACTCGGCAAGTTTCTGATCGCTGTGCTGATCGCACTTGTCTCGTCTGTACTTGCGATTACGGGAATGATGACGGGCGCTGTTTTCCTCGTGGGCGCCGCCGGCGCAGGTGAACCTGCAGCCGCGGGCATCGCTATCTCCTTCACCAACCTCTTGCTGATCGGGCTGGCAACGCTCGTACTTGCGATGACGAGCGCATCAATTGAGATGGTCATCTCAATCTTTGCAAGAAGCTTCAAGGAAGCACAGAATCTGCTCTCCCCTCTGACGATAGTCGTTGTCGTGCCGGCAATGGCGATGCAATACATGAGCGAGCAAACGCTTCGCTCACTCGAGCTCGCACCAATACTCAATGCCATGCTGATCATCAGGGACGCGCTTCTCAACAAGGTTGCGGCGGGGAATCTGGCCATAGAACTGGCATCCGCGTTTGTCTACATGGTCATTGCCTTGGCGATCGCGATCAGAATATTCAACAGCGAAAAGGCAATGGCACGCTACTGAATCGCGGATAGTCTAGAGCGTACGCAAAGCTCATGTTTGGACAAGCTCATCTTACAGACCAATCTGGGGGAGACAAGACGATATGACCGGCGATGCCTACGAGCAGCTCGCAGATGCCTTGGATAGACTTCCCAACGGTTTCCCGCGAACAGAATCCAAGCTTGAGATAGCGATTCTGAAAAGGATCTTCTCCCTTGAGGACGCCGCACTGGCCAGTCAACTGAGCGGCCACATGGAACCCTTGGATGCGATAGCGACGCGAGTCGGACTCTCCGTGCAGGAGACAGGGGCTAGACTCGGGAGAATGGCCGAGAATGGCCTTGTCTGGTTTGGGCAGGAAGCAGGAAAGCCACGTTTCAGGTTGGCGCCCTTCATCGTCGGAATCTACGAAGCACAGCTTGACAGAATGGATCACGAGCTGGCACATCTTGTCGAGGACTATCTCGCAAACGGTGGGGCAGTTGGCATCATGAAGCCGCAACCTGCGCTCCATCGTGTCGTCCCAGCACAGAGGGCCGTGAAATCTGAATGGATCCTACCCTACGATGACGTCCGCGAACTCCTCCTGTCCGCCAAGTCGTTCGGTCTCCAAGACTGCATATGTCGAGTACAACAGGACAAGCTTGGTCATCACTGTGACTTTCCGACGAGAAGCTGCCTCTTCTTCACACCTTATGAGCGACCAAAGAGCCCGACTGATGTCTCCCGAGAAGAAGCATTGACCGCCCTTGACGAGTTCGAGGAGATCGGGCTCGTCCACACCGTGAGCAACGTCATCAAGGGAGTCGGCTATGTCTGCAATTGCTGTGGCGACTGCTGCGGCATACTTCGTGGAATCAATGAGTACGGCATCGAGAACTCCGTTGCCCAGGCAAACTACTATGCGGTCATCAATCCTGACGAATGCCTAGGATGTGGAACTTGCGTGGAACGATGCCAGGTGCATGCGATCTCCGCTGGGGACGGCGTGAGTGTCGTGGATCGCAAACGATGCATAGGTTGTGGATTGTGCGTCACGGGCTGCCCCAACGAGGTGGCCAAACTTCAGCGAAAACCTGATGCTGATGCCGTTGAGCCTCCGGCAGACTTCGCTGTATGGAGTCGTCAGCGACTACTGGATCGTGGCTTGATCAAGCAGACGACACACTGACAGCCCGGCGACTCGACAAGCTGCATTAGCCATAAGTATACCTCTGAAGTCAAGCCTAGCCCACAGAGTGAAGCAAGAATTGGTTTCCTTCGTAGGGTTATGGAGCGGGAAGGATTTCCTCGACACGAACGATTTCTCTCAAGAACAGATCAAAATCGTTCTAGACGTGGCAGACACGCTGAGGAAGGAGTTCCGATCACGCAAGAAGCATCAGCACCTGCCGGGCAAGACACTGTTCATGATGTTCTACAATAGATCATTGAGAACGAGGAATTCCTTCGAGGCGGGCATGTATCAGCTCGGCGGTCACGCACACTTTCTGAGCCCACAGGATGTCTACACGCCTGCGCTCCCAGAAGACATGGTTGCATATCAGACAGAGGCGATCTCTGACGTTGCCAGAGTCCTCAGCAGATACGGTGACGCAATTGCGATCCGCATCTACGGCGACGCGGCAAAGTGGATCATAGGAAGAGGCCACAAGGTTGTACAAGAATTCGCCAAACACGCAACCATCCCGGTCCTCAACATGGAAGACGACATGTACCACCCCTGCCAGGCACTCGCAGACGCTCAAGCGATGAGGCAAGCCATTCCGAAGCTGAAAGGAAAGAAGCTCGTCGTATCTTATGCCTACTCCGGCGGATTGAAGCCGCTGGCGGTTCCTCAGAGCGAGATACTCATCGGAACACAACTAGGAATGAATGTCGTATTGGCACATCCGAAAGGATTTGAACTCGAAGACCTCGTGCTTGAGGCGGCGAAGGCAAACGCGAACAGGTACGGAGGCGAGTTCGCCGTCATGAATGAAATGAAAGAGGCCTTCGAAGGAGCCGACGTTGTCTATCCGAAGGCATGGTCCCCGAAGAACTTCTTCCCCCCACATTGCAGTTCCCCGGACAAGACAGGCGCTGCCGCCTACCAAGACAAGTTCAAGGACTGGATCTGCACACAAGAACTGATGAACATCACAAACAAGGCCAAATACATGCATTGTGGGCCTGCGGACCGCGGCCAAGAAGTGACCGACGATGTCATTGACAATTCGAAATACTCATTGTACTTTGAAGAGGCTGAGAATCGACTGCACGTCCAGAAAGCCGTGATGGCTTTGGTCATGGGCGATCGCCTATATGGGCGCCGAAAAGGAACCTGACTTGTAAGCACTGAACCACTGCAACGATGACAGTTCAGGCCCCATTGTCTGTGTCATGTGATCCGATGACGAAAAGTCCCCCTTGTGATGGTTCGAATCTGGATGTCCACACCAAGGACCCGCACACACGAATTCGGGAGTTGGAATCACCGCCAGTCTCAACGAGGTGAAGTCTCATGACAACTGACAACTACCAGATGAAGGGAATTGAGGATGCTCTAGACGTGGCCGCAGGGCGAGTCTTGGCTGGTGTCGAACCCAGTCAGCTGAGGAGACCGGTTTCTCCGGAGCGTTTCCTTGCCGCATACAGGCTCTCCAAGTCCGGCAGGCGACTGGAGGAACTCACAAAATGGCTGATCGGGGTGACTGTCATGTTGGCCGTTCTCACCGGCGTTCTGGTCCCTGACGTTGTCAAGAGGTTGCTGGATGCATAACGTTTTCCATATTCGCGTTTTATGTGCGCACTACCGCTTCCAAATAGACCAGAGAGAGCACCGACTTTCAGCACGTGGAGGGGAATCTGAACCTACTAGCACCAAACCGTGGAGAATGGAAGTGTCGGATGCATGAACACAAGACAGACTCACAGGTCAGATGTTTCATTGGTGGGATCTCTTTCGCAAGCCAACGAGCCTCTGACGAATCTCCGCTGTGCGCTTCTCGTCGACAAGAAAACCACATTCATCCTTCAAGTCGCTCACGGATTCCGACAGACGGTTTATGATATCCAGACGGCTACTAGATCCAGACGCCTGATCCGTGCTCAGTGATGCTATTTCGGCCTCAACATGGTCGAGTTGAATCCTAATTCTGGCAGACATCTCTTCCGAAGTCAGTTTCAACAAGCTTGTTCCGTCATGATCGAGAACGAAGCCGTTGTCATTCTTCGTCGCCAATCCCTGCTCGACGAGGCTTTCGACCGTGTCCAGAACCTCGAAACGACTGTGAGCTGTTTCATGGGCGATCTGTTCCAAGTCATCTAGTCGTATCTCGGTCGTCCCATCCTTTCGCGTTCTTTCATGAACCAGGCCGAAGATCAGAGCGTATATGACATGGTAGGGCGTGGATGGCAAGGTGAATTCCAGAAGCGCAGATAAGACTGACAAACTGTCAAAGGCGAGTGGAACCATGAAGCCTAGACTCAGTTTTAGGAATGGCGGAACCACAATCGACAGTAGAGTCGTGACTATTCCGACCAGTCCAGTTGTGACTGAGAAGTGAAGGTACCATTCCTTGATCCTTTCCCTTCGAACGGTTCTCATCCGCCACAGAGGAACCCTCTTAGATTCCAGCAACATGATGATTGATAGGCCCAGGAATAAGACCGCCGTCATCGCAGCCACCATTAACCCTACAGGTTCTATCCAAGGCAAGGATAGACCGAGAACGATTCCGATGCCAAGGTCCAACCTTACCATTCTCGTGTATCTGCTGCGATGATGCTTGGACGCTAGGTCGAGCAGAATCTTGATCGCCATGAGAGCTGATACCAGCACAATGACTAGGAGGACGAGCTCGGCGGGGCCTGCGTAGTTTGGCAAGTCACATCATTCCGCGATGGATGCACAGCTCGGGCTATACCGACCCAAGAGAACCTACAGATGAATGTTTCCAGAGGCATTCTCCTTATGACGCGTTCTCAACATGATGTCCGGTGTGGTGCATTTTCTTTGCTCGCAGCAGAGAGCCACGTCGTCCCCTTCCCGAGCCGTCAAGGACCTGTGCCAATGGAAGGAGCATTCTGCTCGTGCAGCGACGGGTCATGAGTGTCTGGAGATTGTGACTTGGGGCATATCGCAGGAACCACTATTGAACACGAGTGTTCCTCCCGTTCGTGCCTGAACACACAAGATCAGGTCAACTCCATCCTCGATCGTAGTGGATCACTTGGTGCGCCGCATCGTCGTCGGGTCACCTAGCCCGAGCAATCGAATTTGAACCGTCATGAGGAGAGGAGTTGGAGGAGCTTTCATCGTCGAGCGCTAACGCCAGAAGGCTTACATGATTCCGCGGCGAGTGTCGCGAGGATTCGGATGCAGATCGCCAGCGAGCAGCTCATCGCTCTCTTGATCTTCTTGGTAACCTACCTGCTGCTTGCGACAGGCTACCGTGAGCGTACGATTGCGGCGATGGCTGGAGTTGGAGCGATATATGCTTTTGGCATCCTCACACCTCAAGAAATGACAGGCTATGTTGATGTGAACGCCATCGGTCTGCTCTTCGGTATGATGATCATTGTCGGAGCCTTGAGGGAAGCACAGTTCTTTCGATGGGTTGGAGTGCGCGTTGCAAGTGTGTGCCGTGGCAGACCCATTCATCTCCTAGTGGCCCTTACGCTCATGACAGCCGGCCTCTCTGCACTTCTCGACAACGTGACCACCGTTCTCTTCATGGTCACTGTAACAATCGACATAGCGGAACTGGTGAAGTTGGATCCCAAGCCCCACATTCTGAGTGAGATAGCCGCCTCGAACATAGGAGGAGCAGCCACATTGATCGGTGACCCGCCCAACATAATGATCGCAGCCGCGACGGGTTTCTCGTTTCCAGAGTTCATAACCAATCTGGCTCCGGTTTCCCTTGCTGCTCTCTCGGTATCGTTGTTCTATTTCTGCATGAGATTTCGTAAGACCATGAAAGAGCATGGTGGAGAGCAGAAACTCGCGGCGCCCCCGACCATGGCGTCAGATGCGCCTCCGGATCGCCGTCTCCTCTGGACAGGTCTTGTGACGCTTGTGGCCGCTATCGTGATGTTTTCACTGCAAGACGTTGTCGGAGTCTACCCAACTGTTGTAGCTCTTGCGGCCGCGGTCATTCTGCTCTTTGTGGGTGGACCAAAGATGCCGGAGATCTTGAGAGATGTCGAGTGGAGCACTCTGATCTTCTTTGGATCACTTTTCGTTGTCGTGGGCGCTCTCGAGAAGACTGGCTGGATGAGTTTGGTAGCGCGGGAGATGCTACCGATTGTTGGAGCAAACAGGACAATTGGAGTCAGCGTCGTACTCTGGATTTCCAGCCTCATCTCGGCATTCATCGATAACATCCCGTTCACGGCCAGCTTCATCCCCGTTCTGACAGATCTCGGAAGCCTCTCCGGAGTGAATGTCTACCCTCTGTGGTGGGCGCTCTCAGCAGGAGCCGGGCTCGGAGGAAACGGAACCATCATAGGGGCTTCGGCAAACGTGATCGCCACGGGTCTGGCTCAGGCTAGGGGCGTGAAGATCACATTCATGGAGTTCGCGAGGACTGGAATTGTCATCTTGGTCCTTACCACCGCATTGGCCAACTTGATACTCCTCGCCAGGTTCTGGGGCTGAAGATACGCTCGTGTGAAAGTCCCAGGAATCACTCCCGTTACTCCTCATGGGCCCAACTGCAGATCACGGCACAAACTCGTGAGGCCCCCATCTGTTGGCATCCCTCAATCCCAGTCTCCCTACACCATTCCGAGCGCGCGAGCGCACCGTTCTGCTACGTAGAGTTCGACAACGACCGCAAGAGACGCAGATCCAGCATTTCCGTAGATATCTCTAGCCTCCACTGTCAGAGTCCAAGCGCCAAGCCGAATCAAGTGACGCCGCCGATGGGTGGAATGGTGTCGTCAATCGCCAGCGTCGGAGTGTCTGGCACGCCGCCAGGAAGCTACACGCTCGCCATCACGGGAACTAGTGGATCGCTGACTCACAGTGCGACGCTCACTGTCGAGATTGCGGGCGGAGGATCATGTCTGATTGCCACTGCCACTTATGGGTCTGAGCTTTCGGATGAAGTCCAGTTCCTGAGGAACTTCCGTGACAGATCGATCATGAAGACGATTGCTGGATCGAACTTCATGGTCGCATTCAATGCCGTCTACTATTCGTTCAGCCCAACTGTTGCGCAATTTATCAGAGAACAACAGACTGTGAGAACCACCGTGAAGGTCGTTCTTTACCCTCTCATGGGCATCCTGATGATCACTGCTTCGGTGTTCGACCTCTTCCCAACGAATCATGAGGCCGGTGCAATTGCATCTGGGCTTCTGGTAAGCTCACTCATAGGCGCAGTGTACTTGGCCGGACCGCTGACAGTCGTACTTACGTATTCTTCGAGGACACGCCGAATAGCCAAGAGAGCCCAAGTCCCCACAATGATCGTTCTATTCAGCGCTCTTGCGGCCGTAATTCTCATAACGGCTCTCGGCGCTCCAGCTATCGTGACGATCGTCGCAACCTCAGCGATCGCCCTCTCAAGTCTGGCCGCCTCAGCGTTGTTCGCCTCACAGGCGATAGTGAACGCACTAGACATGCGCCGCCACTCCTGTGGGTCCTAAGGGCGGCTATCACGACGGATTGCTGCCCCAATTGGTCCTGATATTGAGCGATCAATGTTCTTGACGGTGACCAACATCAGGCGACAACCCGAGGGTTCTCCGTTACACTCCACGAGCCTCACCAAGCTGTAATCTGACCTGTCAAGTAGGCGATGTTCGCAAAGTGTTCATGATCGCCATGGACGGCCAGAGGCAACAGGTGGAAGCGCTCTATCGCGGAACGAGCAGTATCAATCCCCGCCTCGAATTCCTCAATCGACTGCTTCGGTGGTGGTTTTCGCTCGCCGGACTCACCGACCGATTCCGATCAGTCCACGACGCTTGAGATCCCGCATCTCGCGTTCTGCTGTGTTCCAGTTCATTCTCAGGATGGATGGCGCTTTTAATAGGAATCAGTGTGCTTCACACCCAGGCGACTCCGGAGGTCTCGGGTGTGACTCGGTCATCGTGGATCACAGCAATATTGGTCTTGATCGTCCTCCTGATCCCTATGCTAACAACTGCCTCGATACCTACTTACCGTGAGGCCCTTCTGCTCACAGTGAGCGGAACACTGACCGAGGCGAAGCCGATCAATCATGTTCGTTCCCAACAGTTCCTCCCGAAAGGAAATCAACTGAAGATACTCCTCCGAATGTGGGCCAATCAACAGATAGATGCCACAATCGAGGTTGCGCGAATCATCGGATACTTCACCCCACCAAGGCGACTTGGCGAGACGAGTGAGGTACGCATATTCGGATTGTATCCGGAGAAGGCGGTGAACCGTACAGAGTGGAATTTCCACAACGAATATGGTAAGACGATCTATGCTTCACTGGACCGTGTGCCTGCTCACCTGCTGGGCAAGACCCAGATGGGTCTAGAGTTGGAGATATTCCTCGAGGGCCCCAACTATTCTTCCAACCCAACGTTCCTCGTGCATTGGGAGATCACGGTCTACGACGTCTACTAGCCGGTCGACATGATCGCGCCCGGACTCTCGTTCCCTCGTCTGTGCCACTCGCATATCAGAAGACTAATGAATCGAATTGAAGCATCGTCTCATCGGTTTCGAAAGATGCCGGTTGAATGGAGCCGCATAAAGTCCACACAAGAGAGCGTATTCAGCTGCATAGGAAGGACACCACTTGTGGAACTCCGAAAGATCAGACAAGAAGAGGGGATCTCAACTAAGATACTTGCGAAACTCGAATACATGAACCCCACGGGCAGCCTCAAGGACAGAATCTACCACGAGATGATCACACGCGCAATCAAGAGACGCGACCTCAAACCCGGCATGGAGATTCTTGAAGCTTCAACAGGGAACGCAGGCATCGCATGCGCCTTCGTTGCGAAGCTACTCGGCTATCCGGCAACAATCGTCCTCCCAGCAGGTATGAGCCAGGAACGAATGAAGCTGATTCGAGCCTACGGTGCACGAATAATCAACACACCAGGAGCCGAGAGCGACGTTGACCTCAGCATCAAGAAGATCGAGGAACTGAAGCGAGACAATCCAGGCAAGTATTGGGAACCTGGGCAGTTCGCGAACCTGGACAACATCAATGCACATTACAAGACGACCGGGCCTGAAATCTGGGAACAGACAAAGGGGAAGGTGGACTGTTTCGTGGCCTCCCAGGGAACAGGAGGCACACTCACAGGAGTGGGCAAGTTACTTCGGAAGAAGAGCCGGAAGGTGCTCCTGTACGCCGTTGAACCGGCTGAGGCGCCGATTCTCTCGAAGCGGAGATGGGGGACCCACAAGATCGAAGGAATAGGCGACGGCTTCGTCCCACGGAACCTGCACCTCAGGCAACTCACAGGAATAGTGACAACTACCTCGGACGAAGCCCTCAACATGGCGCGCCGTCTTTCAACCACTGAAGGCATTTTCTGTGGCATCTCTTCCGGATGCAACGTTGCAGCCTCGGTGAAGATCGCGCGGAAGCATCCGAACCTCCGTGCGATTGTGACAATGATCAACGACACGGGCCAGAGGTACTTCTCGACTGAATTGTGCGGCGAGCCGAAGTCTGTGGAGATACCAGAACGCGAGCATCCGCTTGACGAGTACAGCCTCTCAGAACTCGACAAGTATCAGGCGTCGTGGGAAATCATCGAATAGCCCTCGCGCTGCACAACAACGGTGTCTGCCATTCGAGAAGACTAAGGCGGAGACTTCTCTGACTTTCTGAACGTTTCTCCTATTTGCGCGAACCTAGCCGCGTCCTTGAGCTGTCCTTCGAACTTGAATTGTCCAAGCATGAACGCCTTCATCCCGTCAATCTCGCCCGTCATCAGGCGATAGAAGACGTCCTCGGCTCCCTTCAGTGTGAGGTCTGGCTTCTCATGGACGCCATCAGAGAGCAATATCTGCCCGCTGGCAAAGGTGAGGTAGAATGGGGCTTCTCCGGTGATGTTGAATTGCACGATTCTGTCCCAGCCACTGATCATTTGTATCACGTCGGCTTGTCCGTTGGCACGTTCCGCGAAATGTTGCCAGCCGCCTTTGACTCTCCCCAATTCCCTCACCAAGTCGCGGCTGGAATCCGTCGTCTGACTTAAGAGTTCTCAGGAAAACAACAGACAAGATGTTTCGGCAGATGCAAGCGAATGAAACCATCCGGACGAGAGATCGGATTGAGATCAGGTGATTCAGGGAAGACCTATATCGTGTCCGAGAACTGTCAAGCTCGAACGGAGCTTGACTGACAGCACGATCTTCAACATAGGACTCCTACTTGTTGTTGCTGGATTTGCGATCGGAATAGTGGCAGTCATCATTGCTGTTCTGAGATCAGCGAGAAGCTCCGGCTCCGTGCGCGGCGGAGGAGTCATCATGATCGGGCCGGTGCCGATAGTCTTCGGAACGGACAGTGGATCCGCCCG
>CAZJVZ010000043.1:0-10153 GCA_964549795.1 uncultured Candidatus Bathyarchaeia archaeon | reverse complement strand
TCTACGGCTATGGAGACGAATGCTTCAGGAAGTTTGTGCGGCTGGATTCAAGAAGGCTTGGAAAAGAGCTTGAGCGGTTGGTCGAAGATCTCTCGATAGACCTGATTCACAGTCAGAACGCTCCAGACACCCTGACGAGAGTCGCGACAGAAGTCGCGGGCCAGATTCCAGTCATCCATGAGAACCAAGATTCGATCTCGCTCCGCCGAACACCTTACACTCCAGAAGGCGATCTTGATGAACAGCTCGTCGATGAGAGAATCGCTAACCAGATGTGCGATGCCAGAATCCATGTCAGTCAAGGTCTCCTCGACTACATACGAGGCAAGTACGGTGCCAAGAAAGAGATTGTGTTTCACAACTACGTTTCTAGGTCCCTAGTGCCGCCTTCCTACAAGAGAAAGCTCTCGGACATTGACGGAAGAACCCACATAGTATACGAAGGAACACTGTCAAGCTTTCCGGGCGACCATTATGATCTGAAAGATATCTTCAGGGATCTCGCCGGTCACGGATATCATGTTCACATTTACGATTCCCATGGCAATAGAGACTACGCCAGACTAGCCGACACGCATGATTCAATCCATTATCGCGGGCATAAGGACCCAAGGGAACTTCCCTACGAGATAACCCAATACGACTACGGGTGGGCTGGCTTCAATATCACAAAGAACAGAGAGCACCTTGATGTGGCGCTACCGAACAAGTTGTTTGAATATCTCTCCTCGGGACTACCAGTGCTCTCGTTTCCGCACAAGGCGCAGAAAGAGTTTATCGAAACCAACAAGATGGGCCTAGTCTTCGATGACATCAACGGACTTGATGACCTGATGAAGGAATCGACCATCGTACGATCAGTCAAAACCAATGCGGCGAAGAGAAGACTCGAGTTCACCATCGAAGCTAACATCTCGAGAATTCTCGATCTCTACCGCAGCGTTGTCGAATGAGGCATCAGGGCACGACAGATCGGTGTTCGTCGCTGGTTAACGGTTGCTCTTGAGCATAGCACAAGGCCTCGAAGAGATGGAAAGAATCGATAGAGACGGATGTCGCATGCCTGCTTCTCAGAAGATGTCTCGTCTCAGCCATCTGGAAGCTGATTTGGAATCATTGTTCATTGCAGTACGGTACAGCAAACTGGTGCGGGGGGTGGGATTCGAACCCACGAAGGCCTACGCCACAGGGTCTCCCAGGTCCCTACTGATCCCATGAGGGACCACCTAAGCTTGGCACCACGCGACTTCACATTCGTGTGGTCCTGCCCCTTAGACCTGGTTCCCGCCTGGCTCGCTTGTCTCGCCAGAGACTCGGGTACCCCCGCATCAAGTCGTGACCCTACCCCTGCGGCATGATATTACCTCTTCGAACCCGGAAGCGCGATACACGCCCGCACGTCTGGAAATCGATGCCAGTCGTTTGACTGAATCCGGACCGGTCTTCAGAGTTCAGTCTAGGCAACAGATATTAGTGCCAGTCTGGGTGAGGCTATGGCTTCACTGAGTGAAGAGTGTTGAAAGGTCGCAACTACAGAACAACGCGCGGTCAACCCTACACGCGTGGGAAGTACATTCACGGATCCCCAGCATCCAGAATCTCGAAGTTCACCATGGGCGACACCAAGGCTAGCTACGAGTACAGGGTGAGCCTGGTTGTTCAGGCTGCGATTCAGGTTCGCCATAACGCGCTTGAGGCCGCGCGAGTCGCCGCGAACAAGGTTCTCTTCGATAAGCTCGGCGAGACTGGTTACGTGGTCCGCCTCCGACCTTATCCTCACATAATCCTCAGAGAGAACCGCATGATCGCCACCGCCGGTGCCGACAGACTTCAGGAAGGAATGAGGAGATCCTTCGGAAAACCCTCAGGTCGAGCAGCCCGCCTCCGAGCCGGCCAGCCAATAATCGACCTCTACGTCAACGGACCACACGTCGACCTCGCAAAGGAAGCCCTCAAAGTCAGCTCCAGCAAACTCGCCGCAACATGCAGAGTAGTCGTCGAGCGCGAGATTGCCCCGTCAGCAGCTTGACATGAAACGCGGGCTCTCACTCGTTAGCGAGTTCACGTCAATGATCTGATCACTCGGAAGTCTCATCCTACACGGCAGTAGCGGCCGAGAAAGCCGCGTCTGAGCGCCGGTGTCATGGTTTATTAGACGCACCTAGACGCTGCTCAAACGAATCCTTGAGAGTGAACAGAATGGCGCCTTCGAACAAGCAGAGTGTGCTCATGCTTTGGTTTGACGAGATCGGCAAAGAGGATGTCCCGCTTGTAGGCGGCAAGTCTGCAAGCTTGGGCGAGATGACCTCCAAGACGAAGGTTCCGATCCCATATGGTTTCGCACTCACAGCCGAAGCCTACAGACTATTCCTCAGAAAGAACGGCCTCGACAGGAAGATCGCTGACTCGCTGAAGACTCTGCGGGACTCCAACGACACTCTAGCGCTCCAGAAGGTTGGCGCCGAGATCCGTAAGATAATCAGCTCCGCTCCCGTACCGAAAGAACTTGAGAAGCTCATAGTCGATGCATACCAGGAATTGTCAGCACGTGAGAAGGTCAAGAATCCATTCGTCGCGATCAGAAGCTCAGCAACCGCAGAAGATCTGCCGGACGCAAGCTTCGCGGGCCAGCAGGAGAGCTATCTGAATGTCACTGGCGGGAACCAGGTCGTGGAGAAGGTTCGAGAGTGTTACGCGAGCCTATTCACTGATCGTGCGATCTTCTATAGGGTTCAGAAAGGTTTCGATCACCTCGACATCGCATTGTCCGCGATAGTTCAGATGATGTGCTTCTCAGAATCAAGCGGCGTCATGTTCACTATGGACCCCACTAACGGTGACGATTCACTCGTCATGATAGAGGCAAACTATGGCCTCGGAGAGTACGTCGTCCAAGGCAGAGTGACACCAGACGACTACTATGTGGAAAAGAAGACGCTGAAGATCACTCGAAGAAACATCCCTGTCAAGACAGTGATGCTCATACAGAAGCCTGAAGGCGGAACAGAAGAGAAGAATGTACCTGACTCGCTGAAGAACCGCCAGGTCATCACGGACGACGAAGTAGCCGAACTGGCAAAGTATGCGCTCACGATCGAGCAACACTACGGCAGGCCGATGGACATCGAATGGGGACTCGACAAACAGACCGGGAAGCTGCTCATATTACAGGCTCGTCCCGAAACCGTATGGTCACAGAAGAAAGGCCCAATCGAGCAGAAGGGAAATGTTGTGACCGAGAGGAAGATCCTCGTCAAAGGCTTACCGGCTTCACCCGGAATCGCTGCCGGAAAAGTCCACGTTATCCCGTCAAGCGAGCAAGTCAGCGAGTTCAAGGCCGGCGAGATTCTCGTCACCGAGATGACTGCTCCAGATTGGGTCCCGGCGATGAAGAAGGCAAAGGCGATCGTCGCTGACAGCGGCGGCATGACCTGTCACGCAGCCATCGTGAGCAGAGAGCTCGGGATACCGTGCATCGTAGGATCCAAGAACGGTACACAGATGCTGAGATCAGGCATGGAGGTTACTGTGGACGCCAAGAGAGGTGTAGTGTACGATGGAATCCTCGAAGAGGCCCTGGCTCCACCGCCGCAAATCTCTCTCTCTGCGCAATCCACAGGATTCTCCGAGGCGCCGGTAACCGGAACGAAGATCCTTGTCAACCTTGGCGAACCAGAACTTGCTGAGAAGGTTGCTCAGCTACCGGTAGACGGCGTTGGTCTGCTCCGCATGGAGTTCATCGTCAACGACCACATCAGGAAGCACCCAATGTGGCTGATTGAGACGAAACATCCTGAAGAGTTCGTCGACAAGTTGGCCGAGGGACTCGCAACATTTTGCAGAGCCTTCCACCCGAGACCAGTGGTCCTGAGATTCAGTGATTTCAAGACGAACGAGTATGCCAAACTGCAGGGCGGAGAGAAGTACGAAAGCGGAATCAAGGAAGCGAATCCTCTGCTGGGATTTAGAGGAGCAAGCCGCTATACTGATCCCAAATACGAACCTGCCTTTAGGCTTGAGATCGCGGCAGTGAAGAAAGTCAGGCACGAGATGGGACTCAAGAACCTGTGGTGCATGATCCCATTCAACCGAACAGTCGAGGAATTCGTGAAGATACGCGAACTGCTCCACCGTGAGGGACTACGACAGAACGAGGACTTCAAGCTCTGGATTATGGCTGAGGTCCCAAGTAATATTCTGTTGGCGGATGAATTCTGCAAGGCAGGCGTCGACGGCTTCTCGATCGGAAGCAACGACCTCACGATGCTCATACTCGGCGCCGACAGAGACAATGAGATCCTCGCACCACTTTTCGACGAGAGAAACCTAGCTGTCAAGAGGGCGATCAGGAGCCTCGTGGAAACCGCTCACCAGTATGGCAAGACTGTAAGCATCTGCGGACAAGCACCGAGCGTGTACCCAGAATTCACCCGATTCCTTGTCGAATCAGGAATCGACAGCATCTCAGTCAACCCTGACGTCGTGGTTCAAACACGTAAGCTGGTAGCGCAGGTTGAGCATCGAATAATGCTAGAAAGGCTCGCAGGTAGACGCTAGAGAGGCGTCGCTTACGCCCTCGCAGGCGGCCAAGCGTGGCTGCGCGGGCTATCGTTCGTCGTGAGATCAATACTAGAGCAGGCTGGCAAGGAAGTCTACTGGAGTAGGCGATCGAGCACGTTCCGGATCTCCTGTTTGTGAACCGCTCCAACGATGCGTTCAACCTCGTTTCCTCCCTGCAAGAATAGGAGCGTTGGGATGCCCATTACGCCGAATCTTTCCGTCGTTGAGGGGTTCTCGTCTGTGTTCAGTCTTCCAAAGATCGCTCTGCCCTCATATTCTTCCGCGAGTTCGTCGATGACGGGCGCCATCGTCATACATGGGCCACACCAAGGTGCCCAGCAATCGACGACCATCAGGTCATATCTCTCGACGGTCATGTCGAATCCGTCATCAGCAAGCGTTATCGGTTGAGTTGTCTCACCGTCTGACTCCACTTGAAATGCCCCACAATAGTCACGTATCTTGGCTTGCAGCTTCAAATCCAATAGAAAAGAGTATCTTGCGCCCCAGCTTGGCGCGGAAGGTCTCCCGTGAAGTTGGCAGTTTCCGCCGTGAGACCAGCCCATCATTTGCACACAAAGTGCACAACGCCTTATCCACTGGCGGGGCCGAGAAGTGGGTATGCCCATCAAGTACTTCCCAGCTTCCGATGTGAAATCCCTGACAGACCGGCTGATCGGTGGACTGGGTTTCGTCCATATTCCGAAGGAGAGAGTGATCTGTGTCAGGAGCGTCGGATCCGAATCCAGAGGCGTCATTGCCAGAGTGCACTCATTCCCGAGGGTCTGGCAACAGAGCCTCCGCATGAAGTGCCACTACACGATCGAGGTCCTCTCAGAGCGTTTTGACAACCTCCCGACTGCGGAGAAGGAGAAGGTCATAATCCACGAACTGCTTCACATCCCGAGGACCTTCGGTGGAGGATTTCGTCACCACAAGGGCTGGGTAACTAGGCAGAGAGTCGATCGTCTCCACGCCGCCCTTGTCACAGAACGTGTGAACGGCACAAGCAATGGTTAATTCGAGGTCAACTCGTGCAGGTCCTCGTACCTCCATGTATGATCTTGAAGAAGCTCGCATCATCCAAGAGATCAAGAAGCGATCATCACGTCGAATCCTGCTTCAATTGCCGGAAGGGCTCAAGCCGCTCGCCGCAAAGCTCGCCAGAAGGCTCCAGGACGAGAGCGGCGTTGAGGTATTCGTGTCAGGAGACCCATGCTACGGTGCATGTGATCTTGCGCTGGAGCAGATGAAGCAGCTGCGTGCGGACCTCTTGATCCATGTTGGGCACGCGGAGATCCCAAGCGATGGCGCTCGTGATGACATAATCTACGTTGAGGCAAGATCCGATGAGAAGATAGACAAACCACTCGCTGATGCATTGAAGCTTCTAAGCGGCGAGAGAAACATCGGCCTGGCAGCCTCCGTTCAACATCTGCACCTGCTCGAATCGGCGAAGCAGACGCTCGAACGTGCTGGCAAGATCGTGTGGATAGGGCCAGCATCGGGACGGCTCAAGCACAGAGGCCAGCTCCTTGGCTGCGATTACGGGAGCGTCCTCTCAGTCGCGAGTCACGTCGACGCGTTCTTGGTGATTGCCGGCGGAGACTTCCATGCACTGGGCGTATCATTGGCTGCAGGCAAGAGGGTGATCATAGCGGACCCATACCAACAGACAGCACGAGACGCCGGACCACTCGTCAACAAGATACTTCGACAGAGATACGCAACCATCACGAAGTTCAAAGAGACAAGGAGAGTCGGAATCATCGTGGGGCTGAAAAGCGGCCAGATGAACCTCGCCCTCGCCAGGAATCTGAAGGCCCTCTTGGAACAGAACGGCAAGGCCTGTACACTGATAGCCTCATCAGAGCTCATCCCAGAATCGATAGAGTCATTCACGGATCTGGACGGGCTTGTAGAGGTGGCATGTCCAAGAATATCGATCGATGACCGAAGCCGCTATCACAGACCCGTAGTCAACCCAGATGAGGCATTGATCGCCATAGGCAAGAAGAGCTGGGAAGAATATGTCAAGCATACCGAAGAAGCAGGGAATCGAACGCCTACTACAGCAGATGCGGCCGCATCCTAGTCCCCGCATCAGCCTCGAACAATACACCATTCCGGCGAGCATCGCGGCTGACATTGTATACCTTGCAGCAGTCGTGCACCAAGACATCGCCGGCAGGAGCGTAGTGGATCTTGGAACTGGCACAGGCAGGCTTGCGATAGGCGCGGCACTTTTGGGCGCGAGCCAGACTACTGGACTTGACATCGATCCTGTCGCGATTGGTGTTGCCCGGGATAACTCCAGGGCGGCAAAGGTCGATGTCGACTGGATCGTGGGTGCCTTAGACGCGATCCACGGCAGATTTGACACCGTCATTATGAACCCACCATTTGGAACGAAGAAGGCGCATGTTGACAAGATCTTCCTGAGAAAGGCCATTGGAATCGGTGGTGTAGTCTATTCAATCCACAAGTCGGCCACGCGAGACCACCTCCTGCGATACTTGGACAGGTGTGGATCCAGAGTGCGCTCGGTGCATGAGTACACGCTCGACATTCCCAGGATGTTCGAGCACCACAGGAAACAGAGGCATCCCGTCAAGGTCGATTGCTTCAGGATAGAGACGACTGTGCCTGCCGACAAGGAGGCCTAGCGATTGCCCCTGCTTATATACGGGCTTTCTCATTATGGAACGAAACTCCGGTAGGGTCAATCCCTGACCCGACGCTACGTGAGGACAAGCAAGGTTCAATCAGAAATGCCCGCGAGAGATTATCGAATACCCGCATTTGTCGTTCCGGGTGAGGAGCTCTGTGTTGCAGAGGAGTTCATGCCTGGTCCCGGCACATACGAGAGCGGTGGCACCGTCTATTCGGACCTCACTGGTGACAGAGTGGTCGATCTCAATAGCAGAACAGTCAGGGTTATCGCAAAGGTGAAGATACCGATAATGCCCACAGACGGTTCAACAGTGATCGGGCAAGTCACAAATGCCCACGACAAATCCGCAATCATAAGCATCTTCAAGGTGGACTCGGAGATACTCGGCAGGCCCTTCACAGGCATTCTCCACATCTCATCATCAAGCCCAAGATATGAGCGGAACATGGAAGATGTCTGTAAGACAGGCGACATGGTAAGAGCCAAAGTCTTCAACGACAAGAACAGGATACCGGAACTCACGACTGCAGGTAGAGGGCTCGGAGTCATCAGAGCGTACTGCTCAAGATGCGGCAACCTCCTTGTCATAGTGAATCGAAGACTGCAATGTCGTGAATGCGGCAACATGGAGCATAGGCGTCTGGTCGACGACTACGGAGTAGAAGCGAGGTAGGACAATTGAATCTTAAGGTCTTGCAGAGATCGAAGAATGAGTTGAAGCTCGAAATACAGGGAGAGGGTCACACGTTCTGCAACCTCCTCCAGTACGTCTTGTTGCAGGACAAGGGCGTGGATATGGCAGGATACGACGTACCGCACCCACTAATCTTCAATTCGATCCTTTACATCCGGACGAAGCGAGAGTCATCTCCCGAGAAGGCATTGGCACGAGCTCTGGCGAAAGTAGGCGAGATGAGCAACGAGTTCTTGGAAAAGCTTGACAAAGCCGCCGTTTCTGGCTGAGTCAGGCAAGACTCAACTCGGAGTAATCCTAACAGATTCAAAGCTGGCGAAACTCGGAGACGCGTACGTGAACTTCGTCTTCTCCCTTGGCAGATCTAGGGCGCTCCAAGACCCGCAAGGCATCAAGGTTAGCGACAGGATTCTGGCAGAGGCCCTCCGGAGATCGGGGTTGAGGCCGGAGCTGCCTCGCCGTACGACCCGTCAAGACTGTGCAAACGCAGTCGAAGCACTCCTAGTCTACGGATATCTCAACAACTTCGTCTCCCTCGAAGAGGCGGTCGATCGGATAGCGGCCTCTACGGGCTCCCCCGTTGATGCCTTCGTGAGTCTGATCAAGCTAGTTGCTGAGAAGATCAAAGGCGGGGAGTCCAACACTGCATGATCAAGAAAGAGATACGCGTTCTCGGACTATCATTCACTGACCCAAGTCTCAAGGGACCAGCTCCGATCCAGGTTGTGGGTGTGGTCTACAGAGGCAATCGATGGCTAGAAGGCGTCATGCGTACAACCCTACCGCCTGAGGTCACAAACCTGACTCCCAGCATAGTGAAGATGGTTACTCGTTCTCCTCACTTCCCCCAACTCAGAGTCCTTGCCATCGACAGGCTGGTTTCCCGATCTGGAAGGTTTGTGGACATCAGGGCTCTTGGCAGGAACACAAGGCTCCCAGTTCTGGCTGTTCTCAGGCGAAGAATCCCTGCGAGCGCTCTTCGCAAGCGACTGAGAGGGTCGAGTAGGCAGACGCTCAATGCCTTTGCCAAGTTGCCGTGCATGGAATGGAAAGCAGCGAAGAGGTTCCACGTGTACTATGTCGGTCTCGGTGAGATGGACCCTGAGCGGCTTCTCGAAGTATGTACCTCAAGAGAGGGTGTTCCAGAGGCCACAAGGGTTGCAGGGCTTGCTTGTTCTTCTCTTCAGAAGGTGCTCATCGCTCACTTCCCCAGACCTCTGCGGGTCTAGGCGGTGTTGTCATAGTTCCTTGTTCTGAATGTTTTAATAATGACAGTGAGACTCTCGTGGCGGTTCGGGGAAAATTGAGATTCTGCCCAAAGTGTGGCGCACGGTTGGTGCCCGTCAAGAAGGCAAAGTCGGTCGTGCTGAGCTGCCCAAGCTGCGAGTACGAGACTAGGAAGCCCGAGAAGACCATTCAGCCTCTCAAGTCCGAGAAGGAGAACATCATCGTAATCGGCAGAGAGGAACAGAAGATCAGAACGCTACCCAAGATGAAAGTTGAATGCCCAAAGTGCGGCCACAAGGAAGCCTTCTACTGGCTCGTACAGACTCGAGGCGCTGACGAGTCTTCCACTCAGTTCTTCAGATGTGCCAGCTGCGGCAACACTTGGCGAGAGACTTCTTGAAACCCCAGACTCCACAGTGAACAACGGAACTACTCGGCGTGCTCGCAGGAGCTAATGCTCAGACTGCAGCGCGGACGAGACGCGGTCGTACAAAGACTTGACCAGAAATCCGGGTTCCACGCTCATAGTGATAATGTACTCTTGAGTCTTGAAGAACACCAGTGTGACTGACTCGTAGCGTATCAACGAATACTGGATGCTGCCCAAGTCTTTTTCAAGTCTCTCTGCTGCTCCAAGTATGAAGAGAGGAATCGTCTCGACGAACTCGTCATGTGTCTTCTTAGGGGTGAGCGAGCTGATGCCCTCCCTCATCCGCGATTCTAGGAGTTCGTACTTCGGTCCCGGGCTCACCACTCCGACGTATCGGATTGCCTTATCCAGGGAGAATATTCTGTCAGCTAGCTCTTGAGGTCTCATATCGTCTGGCAGGCCTCACGTGCAATATATACGGGGCTTAAGCATAAATCAGTACTTGACCACGTTAAGGCTTGGTAGTGTCTGATGTTCAAGGCATCAATCAGTGACGCACGGCTCTGGAAGAATCTCTTGGCTGCAATCTCGACGTTGATTGAGGAGGCGGACTTCAACGCCACTCCTG
>CAZJVZ010000042.1:0-10155 GCA_964549795.1 uncultured Candidatus Bathyarchaeia archaeon | reverse complement strand
TGCCTTGCCCGATGATTATGTTGAATCCCTTCGATGCCCAGTCAGTAGCGACTGGTTCAGCCTTCGTTCCGTCGAAGAGGTTCTCTGCCGTGGAAAGTTCGAATCCGAACTGTTCCTTCAGTAGTCTGATCGAGTAGTCAGCTTGGTAGTTCCATGAGTAGTCCTCAGGTGTGATCGGCATTATCAGGCCGACCTTCAGTTTCGAGAATGCGGTAGCCATCTCAGCTGTGACTGTTGTCGTCAATGTCGTGGTTACCTGTCCAGTTGGCGCTGGAGGCATCAACATTGGTGCTGCTCCGATGCCGATGACAAGTCCGATGATGAGTGTTACGATCATTCCGACTGCTGATGTTGTTTGATTCATTTTTCATCGACACCGGAAGGCGCCCAATTTGCATTAAAAGCTTTGCTAGCTTGCCGGCCTCGCCGGAGGTCCTCTGATGCCCGTTCGACGGAACCATCGCGTCTTGGCGAACCGCGAGAGATACCTCCGTCCGTCTTGAAAATCCCAAACATGCAGGAACCTGCTCCTAGAGCTGAGAGGATTCAGTTGGACTCGCTTCTTGGCAGTAATGTTCGTGCAATCTGCTCTATGAAGTAATGACAGAATTGGCGCGGCGGTCGATGGTACGATCTCTATCTATGCCTTTCTGAGAAAGCCGTTGATCTCTTCCGCAATCTTCTCCAGCTTGAACCCAGGCATGTCGAAGCCTGCGCCAATCATGCGAGGCATTCCGGTCCCAGCTTGCTTGATCATCGAGATCAGCTCTTCCATGAAGATGCCGGGCTTCTTTGTCAGAGGATATTTCGTCATTTCTTCTTCTGGGATTTTCGGAGGACCGCCCCAGTTCTTGCTAGTTCCTGACCATCTCACCCCACAAGACGGACTGCCGTCCAGGCCGATGATCACCACCTTGTATCCTTCCTTCTGGTACTCAACTATCTGTGACACAATCGGCTCGAGCATTCTCCTGCAGTGATTTCGGAAGCCTGGCGTGTCATACTGCTCTCTGACGTACCACCATCTCCTAGACCCGGAGAACGTTGTCTCGGGACAGGGAAGCTGGACCACTCCGAACTCGTTTGCGTCCAGGATATCGACCAGCGGTTTTATCATGTCAGGGAAGAATGCGAAACCGTTCACCTTCGCATTCTGATTAAGTAGACAATGAGCGACAATCGCGACCCTTTTTGACCTCTTGTCCTCTATCAGCACCAATGCAGATCACCGCGGGATAGGCTAGCCTTGATTTGTATCTATTGGTGAGTCAATCGAATCTCCAAACGCTAGCGAAGATGTACGACATCAGCAGCATAGAATGGAACCACTGCACCGCTTCCCAGACGTGCCAAGAGTTGCCCGTCGTCTCCGAGATCGAGAGCCTCGCATATGAACCGTCCTTCGGCTGTCGTGACTCGCACTTTTCTTCCGAGGGTGGAGCACAGTCGCCTAGCCTCGTCTAGCAGTTCAGCCGAGTGCCCGGATTCGAATCTGCGGTATGAACGATCCGTCTCTTCGATGATTGTTCTCGCCAGTAGGTTTCTGTCAATGTCATGGCCGAGCTCACGGCTGAGAGAGGTTGAGGTTCTGCGAATTGTCGCCGGAAACCGCGCAATGCTGATGTTCGCGTTAATGCCCATCCCGATGATTAGGCGATGGACCTTGTTGCCTTCGTAAGTTGCTTCAGCCAATATGCCGGCGACTTTGCGGGACCTTATGGTCAGGTCGTTTGGCCATTTGATGAGAGGTGAGATCTTCGTCAAGGTAGAAATCGCTTTGGCTGCTGCTGTCGCGAAGGCGAGTGTGAGGATCTGATGAGATCTGGGCCAAGTTGACCTCAGCAGCATTGACATCCATATTCCGCCAGCCGGGGAGAGCCAGCTTCTGGACAGTCTCCCCCTTCCTGCCCGCTGTGTCTCGGCCAACAGTACAGTCCCGTCTTCTGCCCCGTCTTCGAGCTTCTTCAACTCGTCTTGAGTTGAGCTCACGTGTAGCCTCCACTCGATTCTCCGCCCAATCCTTTCTGTGGATAGCCCTGCTTTCAGTTTCTGCACATCAATGGGCCGAAACGATAGGCGTTCCACCATGCCTGCTCGGGATAGACGCAGTGGGTATCCGAGTTTCTTGAGCTCGCCTAGCGCTCTCTTGGCTTGGCCAGGTGTGGTTTGGGTGAGGGAGGCTAGTCCGCTTAACGGGATCTTGCGTTCATTTCCGAGAAAGATGACATTGGCGACAGCTAACTCCAAGTCTGAAAGCGACCTCAAAGTTGACCTGCCTCGCCACCTGAACTAATCGAATGCACCACATTCGGGCGATAGATACACGTTGGGTCTCAAGTGGCTAGACATTTATACGCTATTTCTCTGATTTGGCCTGTGGCGCTGACAAGTTGGCTTCGAGGAACTATGAGGAATTCCGCACTGAGCTCCGATCGTATCGAGAGAAGGCCAAGCTCTTCGGAGGAAGAGAAGCGGTTGAGAAACTGCACAGCGAAGGGCGAATGACTGCTCGTGAACGTCTCGAGACGCTTCTCGATGCTGGCAGCTTTGTTGAACTCGACTCGTTCATGATGCACAGATTCACGGAATTCGGAATGGACAAGAGGAAAGGCCTCGGCGACGGCGTGATTGCCGGATATGGACTCATCGACGGACGACCGGTCTGCGTCTACGCTGAAGACTCGACATTCATGGGAGGATCGCTGGGAGAGGCTCATCTCCAGAAGATGAACAGAACGCTGGACCTGGCATTGAAGATGGGAGTGCCATTGGTTGGGCTGAATGATTCAGGTGGTGCCAGGATCCAAGAAGGAGCGGTTTCACTCTCAACTCTGGGTGAAGTGTTCGCCAAGAACGTGGCCGCCTCTGGAGTCATTCCTCAAATCACAGCGGTCATGGGACCCTGTGCGGGAGGCGCCGTCTACTCACCGGCCCTCGAAGATTTCATTGTCATGGTCGACAAGACCAGCTACATGTTCATAACAGGACCGAGAGTCGTCAAGACTGTTACTGGAGAGGAAGTCTCCAACGACTCGCTGGGAGGAGCAAGAGTCCAAAACACAACGAGCGGAGTAGCACACTTCTTTGCGCCTGACGAGCGAGAAGCGCTCGGTCTCATCAAAAGGCTCCTCAGCTATCTGCCTCCGAACAACATGGAAGACCCTCCGAGATCGAAGATCGAGGATCCCGCTGATAGAATCGACGAAGGGCTGAACTCAGTCGTTCCTACCGAACCGAGCAAGAGTTACAACATGCTTGAGCTGATCAACCGGGTATTTGACAAAGCTAGTTTCTTCGAAGTTCATCAGCTCTTTGCGCAGAACGCTGTCGTTGGTTTCGCACGCCTCGCCGGAATGCCAGTCGGCATCGTCGCCAACCAACCGGCTGTGATGGCGGGAGTGTTGGATATCAATTCGGCAGACAAGATAGCCAGGTTCGTCAGATTCTGTGATTGCTTCAACCTTCCCATTGTCACATTTGTCGACGTACCCGGATTCCTTCCGGGCACGAGGCAGGAACATGGAGGGATAATCCGACACGGAGCCAAAGTCATCTACGCGTACTCCGAAGCGGATTCACCCAAGGTGACTGTGATTGTGAGGAAGGCGTACGGTGGGGCATACATCGGGATGTGCAGCAAGTCACTGGGCGCAGATGTGGTCTTCGCGTATCCGACTGCCGAGGTAGCAGTGATGGGCCCTGAAGGCGCAGTAGAGATCATCTACAACCGTGAACTGCAAAGCGCTCCTCCGGAGAAACGCAAGGAGACGGCCGCCCAACTGGCGGATGAATACAGACGCAAATTCGCGAATCCGTACGAGGCCGCGGCACGAGGATACGTCAGTGCCGTCATAGAACCAAAGGAAACCAGACCAGAACTCTACAAAGCACTCAAGATGCTATGTCTAGGAAAGAGGGTTCCAAAACCCGCACCGGCAAAGAAACATGGAAACATTCCGCTTTAGGCCTGTCAAGCCTGAGAAGTCGGATGCATCTTCGAACTAGGCTCCGAGGAAGATCGGCGCCAAACTGAGCATCGCCCCGCCCGCAACAACTGAGGCGATCTGGCCCCCTGTGTTTGCGGCCATAGCATGCATGAGCAGCCAGTTGTCAGGATCTTCGGAACGTGCGATCATGTGAGCCGTTCTCGCAGCCATGGGGAAAGCTGAGATACCCGTGCCTCCGACCAGCGGATTGACCTTTCCGCCTGTCAGATAGTATGCCGCTTTCGCCGATAGAATCCCTGCCGAGATCCCGACGATGAACGCAAGCAGTCCGAGGCCAAATATGAGAAGCGTGGTCACGTTCAGAAACTGGTCCGCCAACATCGTCCCCCCAATCGTGACGCCGAGCAGTAATGTGGTGACATTGGAGATTTCACTCTGAGCCGACCTTGCCAGTCGATCAACCACACCGCTCTCTTTCAGGAAATTGCCAAGCATGAGAGACCCTATCAGCGGAATCCCTTTCGGCGCAATGAGCCCCACGACGATTGTCACGAATATTGGAAAGATGACTCGAATCCGCTGTGAGAACCTCCCCGTCGTGTATTCCATGCGGGTCAACCTCTCCTTCTTAGAGATCAGGAGCTTCGAGAGTGGGACTTGGAGTATCGGAATCATTGACATGTACGAGTAGGCGCAGACCGTGACCGGCGCCAGCAGGCTCGGAGCATACTGAGATGTCACATAGATTGCAGTTGGACCATCCATCGCCCCAATGATTCCCACACTCAGCGCCTCAAAAGGATTGAAACCGAAGAAGTACGCTGCGAGAAAAGCTGCTGGAATTCCGAGGTGAGCTGGAATCGAATAGAGAAGCATCGACGGTCTCTCAAGCAGCACTCCGAAATCAGTCATTGCTCCAATTCCAACGAATATCAAGATGGGGAAGATCTCAGTGAGTATTCCAGCCTCGTAGATTATCCTAAGGATCCCGCCTTGGTCCATGAGGCCACTGTATGGGAGATTCACGAGGATCGCGCCAAAGCCAATAGGTATGAGAAGCATAGGCTCGTACTCCTTCTCGATGGCCAGATAGATCAGAACGGCCCCTACCGCCATCATGATGATGTTTCCGACAGGGAAGGGAACGAGCGCCAAAGATCACGATCACTCTACTACGAAAAGACGATCCCCAAGAGCCACCGTTGCACCTTCGGTCACATTGATCTCCTTGACCGTCCCTGACCTAGGCGCCATTATCGCATTCTCCATCTTCATGCTCTCAAGAACCAACACAGTCTCACCCACCTTGACACTGCCACCGACTTTGCACTTGATCGACACTACCTTGCCAGGAAGCGGCGCTGCAACCGCGCCAGAAACAGCATCAACTTCTCGCTCAGAGGGTCTGACCGGTTCAGGTTGAGCAGGCTTTGCCTCGACAATCGCCGGACGTGGAACCTGCGCAATCTCTGGCCCGCGGGATTCGTAAACTTCCTCAACTTCCACAGGGAACGTCTTATCACCTATCTTAACAATGAACTTGCGCTTCAAACACTATCCTCCCACCGCTGGGATTCGTCGAGACCTACTCGCAGTCTTCCAAGGAGAATAAGAAGCTCTCTCAACACACGACCATGCAGAAGCAGCGCCTCTTTGTTCTGAGCTCAGAAAGACGCTGACAGCAGCAATCGCAGCTGCGGTGAGTTCCTGGCCTGTCTCTTGCGATGTTTCACGCGTTAAGTCCGGCACATCAGACAGAAACCCCTGTTTCCGGCCGGAGAGCATCTTGAAGATCTGTATGCCGACGACTATCAGTATCATTGCAGAGGCGAGTATGACTATGTAGTAGCCGATCATGGTCAGGATAGCGTCAAGCAAGTCTCCACGATCCCGTCACTGTGAAGGTGCGGCCTAATTGGATTGGCGGGTATAAATCCCCTTTCACGGAGCATGTTCCCACACTATTCGAACTGACCGACAAGGCAGAGAGCTGAGACCAGTATGAGCCTAAGTATGAAATAGCCAACTCCTGCTAGCGAGACACCACAGAAATGTTGTGCGATGGGTGAAACATTGGAGGTATCTTGAGGGGAGAAGATGGACGCTACCATATTCCAGTTGCTTGGGTCGATGGTCATTGTGCTTTTTGCGGCGGTCATATTCGTTAATGCAATAGAGTACGTCGGTTACAGACTGAATCTTGGGCACTCGTTCGTCGGCGCTATCATCGCTCCGCTGTTTACATCCATGCCGGAACTGACTGTCTTCCTCGTTGCTGTATTCGCTGTTGGCAAGACCGCGGGACAAGAGGTTGGCATCGGCACGCTTTTCGGCCAGCCCTTCATGGCCTCAAGTCTCTCATACGGTCTAGTCGGACTTGCCGCGCTGGTCGGATTCCTCATCAAGAGGCGAGACAAGTCATACCTTGTAGTTGACAGGAATCTGGCTGTCCCATATGTGTTCATCACGATCCTCTTTCCGCTGACAATTGTACCTGGCCTGCTGGGTCACTCGGACATAGTGAAGTTCAGTTTTGGCCTCATATTCTTCGCCGCTTTCGTACTCTACATCTGGATGATGTTTCGGAGAAGAGGAGACGGCCTGATCGAAGAGGTCGAGGATTGCTACCTTTACAGATACGGAGGAAGAATCATCCGTCTACCTCTGGCATCAGCGCTGATCCAAATCTTGGTGGCGGCCGTAGGCATTTACATTGGGTCGCAGGCGATGGTGGACTCTGTAATCGCACTGGCAGCAAGTATCAAGATGAGCCCACTAGGGCTAGCTTTGATTATCGTACCAGCGGCCACAGCAATCCCTGAAACCACAAGCGCATTGATCTGGGGCTACCGCGGCAAGGATACCCTTAGCCTTGGCTCACTTGTGGGTGAGAAGATACTCTACTCAACATTCTATCCCGCGATAGGCTTGTTCCTTACCTCATGGACGCTTGATCAACATGCATACTTCAGCGTTCTAGCCACAACCACGATCTCGCTCGTCCTTCTGGCATTCATCCTCAAGAAGAAGATGCCGTGGTGGGGGCTCTGCCTTGGGCTCTTCTTCTTCGTAACCTATGCAACTCTCATATTCGCCTTCCAGTTCTAGACTCAAACGAACCTGGAATGAGAACAACATCGACAGCATAGATCACCGGTAACGGAAACTCAGGCGTTTGGTTTCGAGACGAAATGCACGTGAGGGGTATATATCGCGGGCCATCCATTCGTGACGCGGTCGTTCATGCCAATCCGAGTGAAACTACACGGCCGCCTGAGGATGGCCGCCGGATCAGAAGATATTGAACTCCCTGAGACCGTGAGGAATGTCGGTGACCTCGTGGAAGAACTGACGCGAAGGCTTGGTCCTGACGCAAGGCGACTTGTGTTTGATCCTGGAACGAGGGAATTGAGCCCGAGCGTGATTATCCTCGTGAACGGTCATAGCGTGAAGATGCTTGAGGGTCTGAATACGCGACTCTTGGAGAAGGATGCCGTCACGATCGACAGCGTCGACATCATGGAGATTGTCGGTGGAGGCTAACCCCGCCGATCACGGGAGCGCCATATTCTGATCCAGTGTGGATGTTCATCCTTGCCCCTTAGACCGTCTGAGTTGCTCACGACAGCCAGCTTCAGCGTTCTCACAGCAATCGGCGCCTTCGTGTTCCTTCCACTCTACCCCGTCCCAGTTACTCTTCAGACATTGTTCACATACCTCTCCGGCGCAGTCTTAGGGCCTTGGTTGGGTGCTCTAAGCCAAGTCATCTACATCCTGTTAGGTGGGATTGGGCTGCCAATCTTCGCTGGTGGAAAAGCAGGTTTCGGGGTACTCGTTGGCCCAACAGGCGGCTACCTTCTCGGCTTCATAGCATCCTCGTTCCTGATCGGCAGAATCAGCGACCTCCGGACACGGCCACATTATGTTCGCATCATCGTCTCGTTACTGCTCGGCACAGCAGCCATCTACCTCTGCGGAGTCTTGCAGCTCTCACAATGGATGAACGGGGATTTCCAAGGCGCTCTTCTCGTTGGCGTCTTCCCATTCATTCTTGGTGACGCAATCAAAATCGCGATCGCAACCGTGGTGGCAGCAAGACTGCGAGATGTCTTGCCTCGAACCAACTTCCGGCATGCGCATTGACGTTAGCTGTTCTAAGTGAGACTACTTACGTAGTCTTTAAGTAAAGTTCCCGGTCTCACCGTAGACGCGAGGTTGCTAGTCAGTGAAATTGGTTGACCTGTCGCAGCCGCTATGCCAAGATACACCGTTTTGGCCACTCTATCCTCCATTTGAGGTCAAGTACATCAAACGGAAACCGGAGCATGGAGTGAACGCGCAGTACATCATGACTTCCAATCATATTGGAACGCACCTTGATGCGCCGCTACACTTTGTCACAGGCGGTAAGGACATCGAGAAGGTTCCTCTCGAATGGCTCTACGGACCCGGAGTCATCGTCGACGTTAGCGACGTTGGAGATCTGGGACTGTACACACCGGAGATGGTTGAGAAGAGGGTCGATCTCCATGACGGCGACATCCTTGTCGTGCACACTGGGTGGTACAAGTATTCGTGGTATCAGCCCCAAGGAATGGCCGATGAAGAAAGGTACATTCACATGCATCCGGGACCGTCACAAGACTGGATTGACTGGATCATAAGCCGCAAGATCAAGCTCTGGGGAGTCGACGCCGTCTCAACCGACCACCCACTGAACCTGCCGATTGGGCATCCAGAGTATGGCCTAAGATGCGTTCCTAAGGTTCGCGCGTTTGCCGAGAAGAAATTCGGCAAAGGCAATCTGGAAAAAATGTTTCCGATGGAAGACTATCAGGTCACGCACAACAAGCTCTTCCCGCACGACATCATACACATGGAGAATCTTGGCGGAGACATCGGCCAACTGCTGAACAAGCGCACCACGATAGGATGCTTCCCCTGGAAGTTCCGCGGAGGCGAATCAGCCTTCGCACGAGTCGTCGCCTTCGTCGAGTAGAAAGCATCCAACGTCCGACGAGCTTCCCACCTTCTTCTATTCTCCAATCTTTCGGCAAATCGAAAAGAGCAATATAGAAGCCAAGCCGACCTTACGGCCGTGAATTGAAATGCGATTTGAAGGCAAGGCCGTTGTGAAGGCCCCACCTGACAAGCTCTGGAACTTCATCTCCACACCAGAATCCGTCGCACAATGCCTGCCGGGCGTGGAGGAATACAAAGTGCTAGAGGGCAAGCGCACCGAGGCGAAAGTGAAGATGGGTGTCGGATTCATCAAGGGAACATTCAAGGTCAACAGTCGAGTATTGGAAGAGGATCCTGCTAATCGCCGAGCGAAGCTCCTAATTGAGGGCTCCGGCGCAGCCAGCGCATTCAGAGCCGAGATCCAGATCACCTGCAACCCGCATCCTGAAGGCAGCGAGCTTGGATGGAATGCTGAAGCCACAGTGAGCGGCCCGCTGGGAAGCGTCGCCGGGAGCCTCATCGAAGGCGCCTCGCAGAAAGTCGTCAACCAGACACTTGAGTGCGTGACCAAGAAAGTCTCACAGTAATTTCGAGTCGTCTTAACAGTCGATACGATTAGTTAATACGCTCTCCAGAGCGAAGCCAATTGCGCTGGTGACCCCTTGGGTTACAAGTACGTTGGCAAAGGATTGCCTAGAGTTGACGCCTTCGAGAAGATCACCGGTATGGCAAAGTTCGTCGCGGACATGGAAGTCTCCGCGATGTTGTATGGGAAGTTCCTCCGAAGCCCACATGCTCACGCCCGCATTCTAAGCATCGACACGAAACGAGCGGAGAAGCATCCTGGAATTGTCGCCGCGATTACCGGGCAAGCATTCCCATACAGGATGGGCCTGTACGTCAGAGACAAGATGGTCCTTGCCAAAGACAAAGTACGATGGGCAGGCGAACCTGTCGCAGCAGTGGCAGCCGAATCTGAGGAAGCAGCTGAAGAAGCCATCGAACTGATCGACGTAAAATACGAACCGCTGGCGCCAGTATTCGACGTTAACGAGGCACTGAAACCAAACGCCCCACTCGTCCACGAAGACCTTGCTCAATACGAACACTCACCTGTCTTCACTCCCGTTCCTGGAACAAACATCGCGAACATCTTCAAGATCCGCAAAGGCAACGTGGAAGACGGCTTCAAGCACGCAAGAACGATCGTTGAGAACGAATTCTCAATGCCCCAAGTCAGCCATGG
>CAZJVZ010000041.1:0-10717 GCA_964549795.1 uncultured Candidatus Bathyarchaeia archaeon | reverse complement strand
TTGAGGTTCTTGTGCGATGAAAGGGGATTTGCTCAGGAGCGAGTGAAGATCGCTGTCGAACGGATGAAACGCATGGCCAAGCGTTCTCCGGAGCCTGACCTCGAGCACTGGCTCGGGCGATGAATAGCAGCAGGCCTTGTTTGGTACCCAGCAGCCGATGAGATCTATGGTGTCTCCAACCTCTTTTCGAGCTTTTGCGGAACTGTGCAAAGGCCTAGAGGCTAGCAGAAGCCGGAACAAGAAGGCGCAGCTGATCTCGGATTTCATCTCGACGCTTCTCCCGGCAGAAGTGCCGATTGCGGCGCGTTTCCTCACGGGGCGCGTGCTCAGCGAGCATGAAGTGAAGAAGTTGGGCGTGGGAGGTGCGACCCTCTGGAAGCTCACCAAAGCCGATAGTCTGCAGACCTCACTACTTCCCACGGAAGCGGGGCAGAGCTTGCTGGAAGTCAGCAGCGCTTTTGAGTCGCTGGCTGCTCTGAGCGGAGCAGACAGGAAACAACGAGCCGAGAACATACTTCAAGGACTCTTCTCCAGATTCAGCGAACTCGAGAAGCGGTATGCGTTCCGACTGCTTTCCGGCGAGATGGAAATCGGTGCGGTGGACGGCGTACTCCTTGCGGCGATCGCCTCGTCTTCAAAACTGAGCTTGGATCAGGTGCGGCGAGCCTACATGATCATGGGTGACATTGGAAAAATTGCAGCACAGTCTCTCACAAACCCAAGCGCAGTGGCCACGGTGAAGATATCTCTACTCAGCCCAGTCAGACCCATGCTCGCAAGCACGGCAGCCGACATTCGGGAGATCCTCGGGCATCATAGGAACGGCTCGGCGTTCGAATACAAGTACGATGGTGCACGCATACAGATCCACAAGAATGGAGAACAGGTCCGCGTTTTCAGCAGGAGACTAAGCGACGTAACCCGAAGCATACCAGAGATTGTCACAACCGCTAGGGAGCTCATAGAAAGCAAACGAGTCCTCCTTGAGGGCGAAGTTGTCGCTGTCGGCACGAATTTCAGGCCTTTGCCGTTCCAGGATCTTATGCGTCGGTTCCGACGAGTGCATGATATCGCTGGCACTACGCGCAAGATCCCACTACGCCTGCACCTCTTCGATATCCTCCTGCTCGGAGACGAAGAGCTGATCGACAGGAGCTACAAGGAAAGGCGGACGATCTTGGAAAGAGAGATTCCTACGGAGCTGCTCACCCCGCAAGTAGTGACGAAAGATGAGGGCGAGATTCGCCGCCTCTTCGACAAGGCGATCGCAGAAGGCCACGAGGGTCTGATGGCCAAGGCTCTTGAGAGTAGATACGAGGTTGGTATGAGGGGGAAGAGATGGTTCAAGCTGAAGAAGGCGGAAACGCTGGACTTGGTCATCGTTGCTGCCGACTGGGGATACGGGCGCAGAAGGGGCTGGCTATCGAACTATCATCTAGCTGCGCGAGACGAAGGCTCAGGCGAACTTCTAGTAGTTGGGAAGACGTTCAAAGGCCTCACAGACAGAGAGTTCACCAAGATGACCAAGCGCCTCAAAGACCTGAAGTCGTCCGAGACGGAGTACATGGTCACCGTGAAACCTGACGTGGTTGTGGAAGTGGCATACGATGAGATCCAGCGGAGCCCTCACTACAAATCGGGTTTCGCGCTTAGATTCGCAAGGATAACACGCATCAGAAACGATAAGAGCTTGGACGAGGTGGATTCGCTACAGAAGCTGCGCGGCCTATACGGCCAACAGTTCGCCAGAAAGGGGATGCTCGGTTGACCAGTATTTCATCGGCAGTGGCGCATTCCACTGCTCTCCTCAGTTTCCTCTCAGAGGCGTCCGTGTAGTCGTGCGGGCATGTGGGTGGTCGGGCGTATGAAGTTCTGCAACAAATGTGGGTCTTACATGCAGAGGTCGCCGGGCAGATATCTGTGCCCAAAATGTGGGAATGAGGCCCATGATCAGATGATCGAAGTCAGACGCATAGAACGCCACGATCGTGCTCCCGTAGATGTGGTCGATGAATCTGAGACCGAGTACGTGAAGGTCAAGGAGACGTGCCCTAAGTGCGGGAACTCTGAGGCGTTTCGCAGGACCTCCATTGTCGCCGGAGAGCATGCAGGGATTAGGCAAGAGCGATCGATAGAACGCCTCAGATGTACCAAGTGCCAGCACTCATGGAACAGAACCTGAACTTGTCGGTGCCAGACCTTGCGAGTATGCGTCCTTTTCAGTGGGGGAAAGGACAGTGCGCTTGCGCTTTGGTGGGCAATCCATCAAGCACACGACGTGGTTTGTCTCCTAACGATGATTCCTGAGAGAATGGACTCATGGATGTTTCATCACCCCGGAGTCAGATGGACGCATCTTCAGGCCCAAGCCGCAGGGATCCCGCAAGTGACGGCCGATGTGTCTGGGGTCAAAGAAGAGGAACTCGGTGCAATGGAGGGGGCACTGCGCGGGCTCACGAAGACAGGTGAGATCGAAGGCGCTGTCACGGGAGCGATTGCAAGCGAGTACCAGAAATCACGCGTCGACAGAATCTGCGACAAGCTTGGACTTCGGTCTCTGGCTCCGTTGTGGGGAATGACTCCAGAACATCTGATTGAGGAACAGATTGAGCTGGGATTCCGGTTCATCATGACTGCATGTATGGCCATGGGTCTGGACTCGACTTGGCTCGGGCGAGTGATCGACAGGAAAGCCGTGGATGAACTGAAGAGCATCAATAGAAAGCACGGCATCAGCCTCGTCTTCGAGGGAGGCGAGGCCGAGACGTTTGTATTTGACGCGCCCATTTTCGAGAGAAAGATACGGATCGTTGAAGCGCGGCCGATTTGGAAAGGAGACTCGGGCTATCTTGAGATTCACAGCGCCATTTTGCAGGACAAGAACAGCTAGGCATGCGCTGAACGGGTAAGCAAGTCCTCTGTTGCCTTGTTGATCTCGTTCCTGATCTTCCCGGGGTCCAGCACCGTCAGCTTGCGATTCTCCATTAGGACATTGCCATCGACGATGGTCGTGTCAACGTTTGCTCCGCCTGCGGAGTATACCAGATCGGAGATGATCGTCTCCCTTCCGTGGATCGGCGTCATGTTGGGCGAGCGGGTGTCAACAAGAATCATGTCGGCGCGTTTTCCAGCTTCTATACTCCCGATCTTGTCCTCCATCCCTAGCGCTCTGGCCCCCCCAATCGTGGCGAGGTCAAGCGCCATCTGAGCAGGGAGTACGGTGGCATCTGAACGAGTATGCTTGTGTAGAAGCGCGCAGAATTTCATCGTCTCGAACATACTCAGGGTGTTGTTGCTTGCTGCTCCATCGGTGCCTAGACCGACACACACGTGGCTTTGAAGCATTTCCTGAAGCGGCGCTACTCCGCCAACTGCCAGTTTCATGTTCGAGACAGGGCAATGGGCAGCTCTTGTGCCGGATTCCCCAAGGAGTCCGACCTCCTTGCGAGTCAGCCAGACGCAATGTGCTCCAATGACGTTAGGGCCCAGAAACCCAATCTCGTCCAGATACTCAACAACCTTCATCTTTCGCTTGTTCTCGATATCCGCCTGTTCCGTCTTGGTCTCTGCTATGTGGGTGTGGACCAGCAAGTGTTTCTTGTCCGCTCTCTCCTTTGCCCACAGGAGGGTCTCCTCCGAGCAGGAGTACGGCGCGTGCGGAGCTATCGCAGCTGTCAGAAGAGGGTTTCTCAATCCGCTCAGAAACTGAAGGACTTTATCGGCATTCTCCTTGTGCAGCTTGGGATCAGGAGCCATCTCTATGATGACCGAAGATAGTACTGCTCTCAGACCTGCATCTTGCACGGCCCGCGCCACATTTTCGACGAAAAAGTACATGTCGTTGAAGGTAGTCGTGCCAGATGTAATCATCTCCAAGCAGCCCAGCATTGCTGCCCAGTAGCATTCCTCACTCGTCATGTTTGGCTCAAGCTTCCAGATCTTATTGCTCAGCCATTCTTGGAGAGGCATGTCATCCGCGTATCCTCTGAAGATGACCATCGGGACGTGTGTGTGGGTGTTGATCAGGCCAGGGAGAAGGATCATTCCCTCTCCATCCAGAATGCGATCGGCGGTTCTGGGCGTCTCTCTTCCCGTGTGTGTAATCCGCCCATCCTCAACGTAGACGGAAGCGTCTCTCATGACGGTCCTGGACGGGTCCTGTGTGACGATCCAAGAGCAATTCCGTATTAGAAGCGACACGTCTACTCCCATCGACAACACGTGTCAATGGAAAATACTAAAGGCTTTCATCATGATGCCTCGGCATTCCGATTCCACGTTCCTTAGGCGTAGGCGCATCTGCCAGAGGTCTGGAGAGGACAAATCCGGGCTCTGTATTCCGCGGATCACACCCACTGCGTTCGCGAGCCATCCAGCTAATGGAGAGCCGCCGCGTTGGGGGAGGGCCTACACTACTCAATTGTGGCGTGACGCTTTCTGAGTTCAGACTCGGTAAGGCCGAGGCGGCGCATAAGTTCGACCACAACTCCGTCAAGGAATGTCATCAGGCTGATCTCGAAGACTGTTCCGAGCGGAGCCATCGGCTCATGCTCGCCCGTCAGCTGCCGCAGGAAGTAGTCTTTCTCGTCCGCGACCTTTGTTCGCCCTTTGATCATGACCACATGATCCGCCAGCTGTGCCAAGTCCGAGTCTCGGTAGGAGGTTATGGCGATGATCCTTGCGTCCACGGTCTTGCCGATTTCAGCTGCCGTGACCACAAGCTTGGTTGTACCGGATCCCGAAAGTGCAATGATGAGATCTCCCTTTCCGATAGAGGGTGTGATCGTCTCTCCCACCACGTAGACCTTGAACCCTAGGTGCATCAATCTCATCGCAAAGGCTCGGCCGATCAGGCCAGATCGTCCCGCTCCGAGGACAAGGATGCGTCTGTCGGTTGATGCAAGCATCTCCGCAATCATCCTGTCGACTTGATCAAGATCTACCCGAAGAAGAGACTCGCGAACGCTTTCTATGAGGTCCTCCGTGGCATGTTGGTACGCGGCCAGCCGCAAAATGACCACAGCTTACGCTAGAACGCAAGGAGCGCTCTTTACTCTTGCCGTCGCGAAGATCAGGCCCATGCCGGAGTGCTGCTTGAGCAGCAAAAACCTGCGGTGACTAATCGTGACGAGGTCAGAGCCAAGGAATGATCTTTGGCATGGTGATCGGAATGTCCGGTGACGGAAGGGGCACGTACAGAGACACGTAGATAGCAAACGCTGCGAGCGCGATCGTGGTGGCAACGACAAAGTAGTCAGCAAGCCTCATCCTCAAGACAATCAGCGGTTGGCGATTGGGACTCGCACCAAATCCTCTTGATTCAAGCGCCTCGGCGAGCTCGATGCTCCTCCGGATTGCAGAAACAATCAAAGGAATGAGGATGGGTATGTAGTTTCGGACGCGTTTCATGAAATTGCCTTTGTCCAGCTCTAGTCCTCTAGACCGCTGCGCGTCAATGACAGTCTGGGCATCGAGGGCCATGGTTGGGACCAGTCTGACAGCCGTTGTGAACGTGAACGACAGAGTGTAAGGAACATGTGCCTGTTCGAGCGCCAACCCCAGATCGTCAGGCGATGTGGTCATAAAGAACAGCGAGAACGCGGACATCAGAGAAACGAATCTCACCGTCATCGCCGCGGAGAAAACGAGCGTTGACCCGAACACGAAATTCATTGCGAATATGAGGAACGCGAACAAGAGGCCCGCTCTCATCGAACCCGCCCACTTCTTCCATGTCTTTGCAGCATAGACAATCGGAAGCTGGACAAGGAAGATGATGATCAGTGCATAAATGTTGGAGAACATGAGCGCGGCAACAAACAGCCCCATTGTCATGGTGAACTTCGCACGTGGATCCATCATGTGGATCGGGGTAGGGAGTTTCGCGAACTTGAACCCGTCGAAGACCTTGAGTGACATCTACTGTCTCCTCTTGAGTGCGTGAAGGATTGCCTGCTGCGCTGAGTATGCATCTATCACGCGATCGGAAAATCCGAGGTCTCTGAGTTGGTGCATGAGTGCGCCGATCTGAGGGCGCGTGAGCGACCCTCTCTCTAGAAGCTGCTCATCCGACAGAATGTCCTCCGCTGGCCCGTCCCCTATCACCAGTCCCCTAGAGAGGAGAACTATGCGAGGTCTGCACTCCGCGACAAACTCGACGTCGTGCGTAATGATTATGACGGTCTTTCCTTGAGTGTTCAGCTGCACAATGAAGTTCCTTAGTCGGTCTTTCTGGTCGTAGTCTTGGCCAATTGTCGGTTCGTCAAGGATCATATGCTTTGGATTCCACACTAGTACAGCTGCCAATGCGACTCTCTTTCTCTCTCCTCCGCTCAATATGAACGGAGAGGAATCTGCATACCGAGCGAGGTCTAGCGTCTCAAGTATGTTTGCGACTCGTCTGTCGATAGCGTCCTCACCATAGCCGAAGTTTCTGAGTGAGAATGCAAGCTCTTCCCTCACTGCCTCAGAGAATAACTGATGGTCCGGGTTCTGAAACACCAGTCCCACGTCCTTGGAGAGCTGTGCGACACTGGATTCGCGCGTGTTGACGCCGTCGATCATTACTCTGCCGGAAGTCGGTAACAAGAGGCCGTTGAAGGTCTTGACAAGAGTGGTCTTCCCCGCTCCGTTCTCTCCCATTATCGCAACGAATTCTCCATCTTCGATGGTAAGGTCGATGCCCCGAAGTACTTCTGACGCGTTTGGGTATGCATACTTGAGGCCTTCAGTCCGTATCATCTGGACATCATCCTCCTCAGCTCTTGGGCCCCCTCTTCCACAGTTGTCGGTAGCTGGGAGAACTCGAGTCCCGCCTTTTGCAGGAGATTGAAGAGCGTGATCACACGCGGCAAGCCAATTCCAATCAGCCGCGCTTGCTCGCCGTAGACCCGTCTCGGAGTTCCGTCCAGGGCGATCTTGCCCGAGTCCATGACGATGACCCTGCTTGCATACTTTGAGGCGAGGTCAAGCCTGTGTTCGACCAAGATGACAGTGATCCCAAGCTCTCTGTTCAAGTTGGAAATGACTTCAAGGATCTCCAACGCTGATCTAGGATCTAGGAACGACGTAGGTTCATCCAGCACAATTATCTTTGGCTGCATCGCCAACACAGCTGCTATCGCCGCCCTCTGTTGTTGCCCCCCAGAAAGCTCGTAGGGAGGTCTGTCCTTGAGGTCTGTGATTCCAGTCGCTCTTAGGGCCCAGTCAACTCTCCTTCGCGTTTCTTCTCTGTCTAGCCCGAGATTCTCAGGGCCAAAAGCAACGTCTCTTTCGATGCTCAGAGAAAACAGCTGGTTCTCCGGGTTCTGGAATACGAGACCTACATGAGACGAGAGCTCTGCCGTCGTCTGTTTCCCCACGGTCATCCCGTCGACGATGAGTTCCCCTGTGAGATCACCGGAGTAGAAGCTCGGAATCAATCCGTTCAGGCATCGGCAGAGAGTAGTCTTCCCACATCCGCTTGGCCCCGTCAAGATAACGAACTCTCCGGAAGATATCTTGAGGGAAACGCCGTCGATGGACGGTGTGGATGCACCAGCATAGGTGAAGGTCAGGCTACTTGCGCGAACAGCCGACAAGTCACTGCGATCTCCCGTCGTTCCAGATCGATGCGAAGGTTCTCCAGTAGCTACCATCTTTCGAGTTGCGCGCCATATCCTGGCTGCGCCATATAGCCTTTCATTGGGCTGTTTTCTTGTCACGGCCCAGGTGTGCCTTGAGCAAGTCAACGGACTTCTTGAGGACTTCGCGTACGCTTCCTTGAACTGTTGCTCCAGCCGCCGTGGAGTGACCGCCGCCTGCGCCGTTCATGGTCTCGCCCAGGACCGTTGCGAGATTGCGGCCCAAGTGGAATCCTGTCTTCGAGTAGAACTCGTTAGTCGAGCGAAGGCTAAGTGTTGTTCTATCTTCCTTCTCCCCGCCGACTATGGCAACATGTGCTCCAAGCCCGACAAGAGATCGAGCTGCAGATGCGTGGAATGAGCCCACCGTAGATGTCGCGACAATCCAGCCACCAATGTTCTCCCAATCCAGGCGCCTTGCCGATTTCACTCGAGCAATGCGCTCGGAATTGTCCATCGGGACCCGGATGAGATTCAACGCTCTTGTTCCATCGACGCCGGCATCCAACAGCTCGCATGCCAATCTAAGAGATCTTGTCGTTGCGATCGTAAAGTGTCCGGTCTCATATGCCAGTCCAAGAAAAACGGCAAATGCTTCCTTTCTTGTAAGGTGAAATCTCTTGGCTTTGTAGAGGCCATACACGACCTCGCAGGCGGAAGTGGCCTTCTCATCGGACACAAGGATCGTTGCAAGGGCACGTGTGTTGGGATGAATCGCATGATGATCGATCACGACAATCGGTCTGCCCGAGTTTCGCACAGGCTCCTGAAGGCTGCCGAGCTGCTGCAGTGTGTTCGTGTCGACTGTGAAGATTGCATCGAACTCGGATGGTTCGGCCTTCTCTTCCATGGAGAATCCGAGGTTTCTAAGCACTTGAGCGGAGACCTTGCTCACGCCATCCGGGAAGACGACGGTCGTCTTAAGTCGTCTGTTCGTTCTCTTCAGGAGGCCAGCCAGAAGATAGGCTGAGCACACGGCGTCTGGGTCGGCGTTCTGGTGGCCAAGTATGAGGGCCCTGTGTGAGGACTTCGCGATTCGAATCAGTCGGTCGAGACTACGCATAGATTCAGCTCCCGTACTTTTGCCTCCGCAGCCGCGAAAGCAGCGTCTGTGGCTTCATCGACCACTGTGCTGAGGTGACGATCTTCCTGGCCTGTGTCGACGGCAATCTCGATGCTCAGCGAAAGAGGCTTGTCACCGACCGCTTCAACGGATAGGTGCAGGTCTTCGAGTTTCTTCAGCGAGATCTTCGAGAGTATCAACCTGCGAGCAGCCTCCTCAGCTGCCGAGCAGATCGCTTCTATTTCGTCGTCGTTTGGCGGTGCGCGGAGTTCAATACTCACGATTGATCCAGCTCAACAATAACAACGTGTGTGAGTAGGCACAGCTATTCGAGTGACTTGGGCGCGCGTAGCTTCTCTTGGAGCTTCTGCTGCAGGTCTTTGATCCGTTCGCGTGTCCTCTCTTCTTGTCTTCCAAGAACTGTAACTCTTGTATTAAGCAACTCTTTCTTCTCTTTGAGTTCCGTCAGCAGTCCTTCCTTGTCTGCTTTGACCAGAATACTCCCAACGCTCTTGTAGACCGGGCTCTCTCCGGTCACTTTCTCAAGCTCGGAAAGAGCTCTGTCGGTCTCCGATATATCCATCTCAAGCTGCTGTTTCTGCGACATGACGGCTTGGAGCGTCTGTTGGAGCTGTTGGAATCTTAGCAGATCCTCCTGGACTTGAGGTGGTAGTTCAGCTCCTTCACTCATCCGGGTCACCATTTTGCACGACTGAAGGTTTCGCCCGTAGCTCTGCAAGGCGCATACATAAGGGTTTCAACATAGAGGAAGAACCGCAAGGCGCAGGTTCAGAAGCTATTAGAGCATGTCTTCGCGTCGTTACGTGAACCGGTAGTGATTGCCCGTGTCTGAGCTCGCACCGGCTGAGATCGACCAGATTGCTCGTTTCCTTGTCGCTGAATCCTTGCGAATTGGCAGACGCAGTGACGGTTCCGGCGAATCTGTTGTCATCAGATACAACACTGCAGATCAGACATGCATAGATTTCGCTCTCAAGGTCGAAGAGGAATGTTGGAAGCGAGGAGCTCATACCCTACTGCGCCCGCTCAACTATGGTCGTGAAAGGATCAAGCTTTCAACGAAACCCGAGGACTCTCTCGGAGAAGTCGAACCGCTGCTTCTCCGGCTCGTTGAAACTGAGGATGTTGACCTGTACATTGGGGAATATGACGATCCCAACTTCACAGCGGGCCTTGTCGATAAATGGAAGCTTGGTGCCCCCTCTAGACAGAAGTACACGGGAATCGTGGATGAGAGGAAGGTCAGATGGGCCTACATGGGCTGGCCGATCCCCTCTGCAGCCAAAGCATACGGACTTGACCCACCAGAATTTCGGCGCATCTTCTTCGACAGCATCAGACAGTCATTCTCCAAAGACTTGATGGAGCTCATCAAGCACTATGGAGACGCTCTGAACGGGAAAGAGAATGTCAGAATCCTCGCGAAGGATGGAACGGATCTTAGCTTCGCGATCAAGGGCCGGCCGGTGCTTCTGGACGATCCAACAATCTCTCTTGAAGATGTGTCCCGGGGCGACGTTGGATTGAACATCCCATGCGGTGAGGTGTTCGTCGCACCACTCGAAACGACAGCTAACGGAACCATGCTATTTGAAGAGGTTGCCATATCTGGGTTCGGAAAGGTGAAGAACCTGCAACTGGAATTCACCAACGGAAGAGTTGTCAGCGCAAGCGCAGATGATGGTGCCGATCGATTCAGCAGCTTCCTCGAAGCAAACACTGGTGACAAAGATCTTGTCGCAGAACTGGGAATAGGCTGCAACCCCGGCGCCAAATACACAGGGGGAAGTATCATAGTCGACGAGAAGATCTACGGCACCATCCACTTGGCAATTGGCAGCAACACTGGATCGTATCACGGCATCAACAAAGCGTCAAGCCATCTCGACATGATCAAGAACATGAAGCAGGGCGAACTCTACGTCGACGGAAAGATCATAATGAAGAATGGAGCACCCGCTACATAGTGTAACCGTGGCTCTCAACAAGATCTTCGCTCTTGAGCCTTGCG
>CAZJVZ010000040.1:0-10781 GCA_964549795.1 uncultured Candidatus Bathyarchaeia archaeon | reverse complement strand
CCTGCACTACAACCGGCCCGTTTCCTCTCCAATACTTCGCCTCATCAACGTGACTTACCAAGACCCCCTTGTCCGGCAGAACTTCATCGAAACCGATCGGTCGCCTATTCTCCACTACGAAGTATGTTGTAGCATTGACATGGATCATGACTGATTGAATTCCTGAAGTTGGACGTTCGAGCGGGTCGAGAATCGTAACAGCCCCTTCGCCCGGGAGCAGTTCCACGATTCTGCTCGGGGGGATCCAGCCTAGTTTCGCCTTGCCCCATGCTCCGATCTGAGGCCTCTCGTCTGACCGCGACATCAAATCCCAAGGGCCAACATACACGGCTGCCTCACGCCAGTCTCGGGGGCCTGAGAAAGCGATTTCGTAGCTGTAGAGGTCGGGCAGAGAGAAGATGTGGCCAAGTTCGTGGGCGTATGTCCGCCAATCGTAGTTCTCTCTTTCACCGCTTCCCCGTGTGACAGTGATTCCATCGTCAGTGGTTATCTGTAGGCAACAGGTTTCGGCGTATCCCCACACTGAGTCGCGCGGTCCGGCAACGAACACGTAGTCATATTCTCGATAGTCGACTTCGCCGTCCCACGCGTGTATCGCGTCAGCCAGGAATTCGGCAGTCCGGCCTTTCAGCCAGCCTGAGCCAGTTATGCTTGAGATGTCATAGTATGAGGAGGGTTTCTGGAGTAGCCTCCATTCAGGTGTGACTTCACCATTCACCGACACCAGATTGTATGAGACTTCAGTGTAGTACCTGTTCAATGTGGGGAAGACCTTCTCATACACCTCCTGAGGTGACTGAATGTGCCTGACATCAGAGAATTCGACAAGCAGCAGAATTACCGAATACGAGCCCGCTATGTCTGGCTGGAGTGTGGTCACCTTCACGTCGTCAAAGAGGGAGACTGCGCCCGCCTCGACCGCGAGGCCGATAATTCCAGACGACATCGATTGGCCCGAGAGGTCCTTTATTGTGATCCTTGGTTGGCCGTCGATGTATGCTTCGATCGTCGGGACGACGCCATACAGCTTGACCTTGACTTCATGCCACTGCTTCATATCAATTGAGAATCCCCAAGGAAATTCGCGGTAGAGCAACTCCTCACCGCCTGAGCGCCTCAACCAGAATTCAAAACGATCTTGTGCCAACGTTATTCTGTAGTAGTTGTCCGGATCTTGCCAGCGAACAAGGACAGTGTGGACAAGTCCTTCTAGGTTCTTCACGTTCACGCTGAAGACATAGTCGGTCCATGCGCTTTCTCCGGCCGAAATCATTCCAAGAATTTCGTCGGAGCTCCCCTGCAGTTCCTGATTCTCGACACTCCACGCTCCCGCTGAGGTGGAATTCCATTTCGATAGGCCTTGCGAGAAATCATCCTGAAACAACGCCTCGACGTCATTCCCAGTTCCTTGCAGTCTGGGGGTCGAATCCTCACATGTCACTGTCGCTATGGAAGTTGGTGTCAAGAGACAGAATATGACGAGCAAGACTAGAACGCGTTTCACGTGAGACATCCCAAGTTCTCGTTGGACGCGAGTGCGCTTAAGAGTCTAACCAAGAGGAGCGCGGGTGGAGCTTGCCCTAGCCATGAAGCAAAGAGATTTCTACCGACGACCTCTCCCTACTCGCTGGAAGGGTGCGGGAATGTGAGCGAGGACTCCCATGAAGAAACGTTGCTGAAGGAGCTTCTCAAGATTGAGAAGCACGAAGATCGAATGATAACGGCGATGGTTCACCTCACAGCTTCTAATGAGAAACTGAACGAACGCCTGACGGCCCTAACATGGGTCATGCTCGCATTGACTTGGATAACTTTCGTGATATCCGTTCCAAACACGCTAGCAACGATCTTCGGCATCCCAAAGGTGAACGAGATGCTCGGTTTGGGAGTGATGGTAGCGGCCCTAGTCATTTCCACGGCTACGGCACTTGTACTGGTGATAATGCCCGGTTCTACTCTTTCACTCTCAAGCATGAGGAAGAGAATGAAGAGCGGGCCAAGGAGGAGACAGTGACTATGCGAGCTTATCAGGCAAGGTCGGATTTCACCGGATCCATCTAATGGGTTGAGTGACTTGGGACTTGGGAGAGTTTTGGGATATCTTGTATCGGCAGTTCTCATATTCCTCGGAGTGATATTCCTCCTGGCATCAGCGTATGCCGCATCACGCCTCCTCGTGGGAATCATCCTGACCGTGGCAGGTCTTGGAATCGCTTGGCTGTCGTGGAAGTCAGGAGTGGCCCCGCCTTCAGTCAAGTATGAAATCCAAGCACCGGGAAGCCTCAAGGTTGATTCAATCAAATGCCCTAACTGTGGGGCAGGTCTGGATCCATCCAAGATGCAGGTGAAGCAAGGCGCTCCATCGATCAAGTGCCCGTATTGCGGGAACGAGTTCGAGATCTCAGAGGAACCCAAATGGTGAAGCCTCGGAGAGCACTCGCGGTTCTTCTAGCTCTCCTGTTCTTGACCCTAATCTTGGCCTGCGCTCCTCAGCATTGTGTCCAAGCAGCGGACATTCAATACCACCTTGAGAAGCAGTGGGTCAAGATCTGGATCAACACAGACGGCACAATCGACCTCCAATACACGATCCGCATCGTCTGTGATCAAGGCCTCATCACCTATGTTCTCGTGGGCCAGCCCGGCTGGGACTTCACGATTGGCGAAGCGTACGACTCAGACGGGCATGTCTTGACGACTGAGAACGCAAGCGATGGATCGGAGTACGGAGTCAAGGTCTACATGTTCGGGCCCTTGACTGACGGAGAGGCCGCAGAGTTCATAGTCACAACCAACGTAGGCCACGTGATCTACGCTGATGAGATGAACCTAGGCAACGCAGGATTCCAATTCACTCCGACTTGGTGGAGCGCCACAGTGGATGATCTCAGGATTCTAGTGGTGTTTCCTGCGGGGGCACTACAGGAACAGATCAAAGTCACGCCAGACTGGGACAACGCCTACACAGACACGAACGAAGGCGAGAGACTGGTCATCTACTGGGAGAGAAAGGACCTTGCTCCCGAGACGAAGTTCCAGGTCGGCGTCTCATTTCCCACGACCTACGTGGAGCACTACGAAACAGTCACGACATCCCAGGGATTCTTGGGACTGCCTGAGAACGTATGGTACTTCTTCGCAGCATTCGCGTTCATCGTGGTCGCAGTTGCAGCGGTGAAGCGCGTCGCTAGAAAGAATTACGTTGGCCCGAAGATGCTGATGGAGAGTCTAGGCATCAGGCGAGGACTCACAGCAGTAGAAGCGTCGTACCTGCTCGGAGTTCCGCCGGCCAAGGTCGTCGTGATGATGCTCTATGGGCTGCTCCAGAAACGTGTGTTATGGGTGAACGCAACTCAGCCAAGCCTGGATGTGCAGATATCGGAAGGATTCAAGGATCCCGCACGCTCTGCCGAAACGAGCCTCAGATACTACGAGCAAGACTTTCTGCACGCAGTCAAAGCCGATGGGACACTGGATGAGAAGCCCCTTGCTGATGCCTACATGCGAGTTCGATCGTCTGTTGAAGGGACACTGAAAGGATACTGCAGAGAAGACACGATCGCATTCTACAGGAAGACCGTCCAACAGGCATGGGACCAAGTCCAGAAGGGAGGCACGCCAGACCTTGCATCGAAGATGTACGATGAGAATCTGCTATGGCTCATGCTGGACGACAACTTCAGAAGCAAGACTGAGACTGCATTCAAGGGTTTCGATTTCCAACCACTGCCCTTCTGGTGGTGGTACTGGTACGGATACACTCAGTACCATCCGAACCCAGCCTACGACCCCGCCACCATAGGAAGAACACAACCGCCCCCCACGATCCCCGGAGCAGAATTCGCAAACAACATCGCGACTTCGCTAGAGAAGACTGCCGGCAACTTCGTAGGTAGCATTGAAAAGTTCACGAACTCGATTCTGCCGGCTCCACCGCCGCCGAAAGGAGTCTCCAGACAGCCAGTCCATCATGAGGCAAACTGTGCCTGTGCATGTGTTTCATGTGCATGCGTTTGCGCGTGTGTTTCCTGCGCATGTGCCTGCGCCGGCGGGGGAGTTGGATGATGGTAGAAGACACACGATCTGTCAGGCTGCTACGTTGGCTGAGACGATACGAAGTCCCCCCGGGACTGTACTACTACCGCGGCAGAGACGAGTTCAAGCGAATGGCGCTCCAACTACGTATCGAGCGCGACGGGAAAGGCGTTCTTGCGATCAACGCGAAGACAGTTCTCTATCTCAACGAGACTGCGGCGGCTCACGTCTATCATTTCATGCTCGGCATGCCAACCCACAAGGCAGTGCACCACATTCGAAGAATCTACCGGGTTAGCGAAGAGACTGCGACCAAGGATCACGAGAAACTGATCTACGCAATCAGTACACTCGCGCAGACCGAAGAGGTCTGTCCGATCTCATACCTTGGCGTTGAGAAGGTTGAACCTTTCACCCAGGAACTCTCCGCCCCAATAAGAATGGATCTAGCACTCACCTTCCGCTGCCAGAACGGCTGCCTTCACTGCTACGCCGGCGGACCACACGAGTCCGAGGAGATGAGCACTGAGAAGTGGAAGCATGTTCTGGACAAGATGAAGGAAATCGGTATCTTCATCGCGACATTCACAGGCGGTGAGCCCACTCTCCGTCAAGACTTGCCCAAACTGATCGCGCACGCACAGCAGATCGGGATCGTCACAGGGCTCGTGACAAATGGGCGCAACCTCAAGGACGAGGAATTCGTTGCGACCCTAGAGAAGGCAGGCCTGGACTTTGCACAAGTGACGCTCGAATCGAGCGACCCGGAAACCCACGACAAGATGACTGGATCCAGGGGAAGTTGGCAGGAAACCGTTGAGGGGATCAGGAACTTGATCCCAACGACGATCTACACAACAACAAACACTACATTGACCAAGATGAACGCGGCAGGTTTCATGGCGACACTCGACTTCCTGTACGGCATGGGCATCAGATCGTTTGGCTGCAATGGCCTGATCCACTCAGGCAAGGGATCCTCGTTCGCGGAAGAGAATGGCCTTAGGCCAGACCAACTGAAGGCACTCCTGCTAGGAGTGCAGGAGAAAGCGTCGCACCTTGGCATGAGTTTCCTCTGGTACACGCCTACGCGATACTGCGAACTCAACCCGGTCAACCTGGGGCTGGGGGTGAAGAGCTGCACGGCGAGCGGCATGAACATGTGCATCGGCCCGTCCGGCGATGTCTACCCATGTCAGAGCTACTTCGAGAGTTTGGGCAAGTTTCTTGAGGCAGACTGGAAGACAATCTGGAACCATCCACTGTCTAGGCAACTGAGAGCGCACGAGTATGCCCCGGGAGACTGCGACAAATGCAGCGAGTTACCGATCTGCGGGGCTGGCTGCCCATTGGAAATGAGAGATCGAGTGTGAATGTATGAGCAAGGAGAATGATGCTGCTGAGAAAGAGCCGCCAGGTATGGTGGATATTGCTTCGCTTGACACGTACTCGCTGATGGGCCTATTCCTAGGATTGTTGGCCGAGAAGGCTTGGCAGACGATGGGCCTGAGAGCAAAACCGGGAACCGACAAGATTGAGACCGACTTCGACCAATCACGAGTCGCAATCGATACCGTGGGGTTCCTAACTGAGAAGCTTCAACCCCATCTGCCAGAGGAGCAGAGACGACATCTTGAGGGATTGGTCGCTGATCTGAAACTGAACTACGTGAGGCTCACGAAGAAGTGATCCGGGCCTGAGGCCTCGATCACGCACCGACTAGCCGCCTGTCACTCTTACGATCCGCCCATGAGCTCTCAAGCTACGTGTGATCGGTTTCAGCTGAAAGAAGTCATTTCGGGCAAAGAACCCAACCAGGCCGCAAGAGTAGCAGAGCGCTCCAATCTTTCGAGAGTGGCCGGATTCGAAGTAGACGGTGAGGTCGTTGGTTCCGCAGCCTGGGCACAAGTTGTGGATGCTCTTGTCGAAACTCGGGTCGGCCTTCCTCGATCTTGGGAGTTTCGGCCCGTGACCGGCTCCTTTCATCATGTCCTGTCCCTACGTATTCTGCATGGGTAGATTAGAAGTGGGTTTCAGACTAGTGCTTGACAAACCGCAAAGGTGTAGCCGCCGTCTTTGCCACGGGGAAAGATATCTCAGGAATGGTTTGGGCCCTCTCCAAGTGCATCTGCCCATATGCGTGCACCGGCGATTCGTCATTAGGTCAGGTCCTCGGCTTGGCAACTATGAAGGCTGCCAATCCAATGATCGCCGCTGACGACGTGACCACACTGTATTGGAAAGCCGCGCCCATGGAGACCTGATCCCACAGGATGCCGAATACGAGGTTCGCCACAAGAGAGCAAGTCCCAATCACAAGGTAGTAGACTCCGTACGCTGTGCCTTTGAATTCGCTTGAGACGAATGAAGGCACTAGCGCTCGTTGGAGAGTCTCGGAGATGCCGAGATACGAGCCGTAGATGAATGCTATGAGAAACGCTGACAGGGCGCCCTCGGTCGTCACCATTCCTGCAACGGACGATGCGGAGAAGATACAGAATCCCACAAGAAGGATCTTCTCGCGTCCAAATCTGTCGGCCAGCAGGCCCGAAGGCAAGCCTGCCACTACCGTGGCGACGTTCAGGGTCGCGTAGACGAGAGGGATCGTGCCCTCTTGGACACCCAATGCGCCGGCCTTGACGAGGATGAAGGAGAAGTTGTATGCGCCGAGCGCGAAGATACCCATCACAATCAGAAACAGCTTGAACTTCCTCGTCAGGATCGATCTTGCGTTCTTGAACACGCTCGCGGTTGTGCCCTTACCTCTTCTGTCCTGAACGAAGAAGGCGAGAACGACCAGCGCCAAGAACCCGGGAATGAATGACATCCAGAACAATCCCCGCGTCCCCAGAAATGGAAGTAGCAGGAACGCGAAGGTTGGCCCGAGGATGGCTCCGAGCTGATCGATGGATCTGTGCAGGCCAAAGGCTCTGCCGCTTTGGGCCTCCTTCACGGATTCGCTGATGAGTGCGTCCCGAGGTGAGGTTCGAACACCCTTTCCGAGTCTATCAGCGAGCCGCACCACGAGCACATCGGCCCAACTTGTCGCAAACGCGAACAGCGGCTTCGCGAATGTCGAGAAGCCGTAGCCGAGCAGGACGAGCGGCTTGCGCCGACCCAGTCGGTCCGAGATGACTCCTGAGAAGACGCGGAAGACGTAGTTGAGGAACTCTGCTGTGCCTTCCATCAGGCCGAGCATTGCCTTCGTCGCGCCGAGCTCGACAACAACGAAGAATGGCAGAACGCCAAGTATCATCTCAGTCGAGACGTCCGTGAGCAGACTCACGATGCCGAGATTCGTGACGTTCTTCATTCCAAGTTCTCGAGAACGTCCGGTTTCAGCGTCGCCGACCTTCGAGGCCAATCGCACTGACACCTCGTCCTTCAAGCAGGGATAGGGTTTCTACTATTGGGTTGTTGTTCGGTTGGTCGCTCAGCTCATATCATCAGTAGCGACTGGAGTGTCTACTTAGGCGGCGGCTTTGATCCAGAACCGAGCTCCCTCCATGCAGGCCACGCACGAGTTCGAGTGCACTCTGAAAGTCGGCACACCATAGACAGGCTCGTAGATCTCGATGCACATTTGAGGCCGTGTCACCGGACACGCTCCAGCCAACCCCAGGTTCGTGCCAGCATAGAACATGAGAGCAAGCACGGCTAGGACTCCTACGGATACTATGACAGCAGAGAGCCTCTTCGATGGCATTTGGGTCCGCACGCCAGTAGTACTTGGCTCACGTTGTCCCTCAAAAGGGATTTGTTCCTCGTTCGATTCAGGTGAAGTACTTGCGTAACTCTGCCGCCACCTCTTCCGGAGAGTCGAAGGTCTCGCATTCATCCAAGAAGTACCGCAGCCCCCACACATCATTCACATTGCGTTCTTGGAATCCGTATCTGGAAGCGACTTTCAGAACTACTGAACCATGAGGTGAGTCTGTTCCGAATGGTGAAGAGAAGACCGCGACATTGAAGCTTCGAATGCCCATCTCATCGTAGAATCTTAACACACGTGATAGTCCATCCGCAAGATTGAACAATGTGTCGCCGAGGACGCGTGTCAGATCCGGATTATCCAATGTGATTCCCAAAACTTCATCGGAACCCGTCGGAGAGAACGCTGTAACCCAGTCCGAGGAACCGGAAGAGCCTACGTAGCGTTCTTTGCGTTTCTTCTCTTCAGCGACGAGTTCGCTCCAATAGTTCCTTCCGTTCGTTTTCCAGTAGTCTCGAGCCTTGAGGTCTGCCTCGGCAAGCATATTGAACGGTTGATCACTGGCCAGTGCTTGCATGTGAGGATGCACAACTGTCGAGCCTGCTGGAGGCAGATAGTTCATGAGGACGGCGCCGTGCCTGACTTGGGGATTCTTCTCGTTCACTATTCTCAGATATTGCGTTGAGGCATCTAGCGCGTCGGCCAGGATTTTGGCAGTAAGTTCTCTCGGTCCGAGATAGTGGCTGTTAGTGACTACAATGACGGCGTTGAATTCGCTGTGGGCGAATAGGCTGGGAAAGGCGCGGGCCTCTCCCACATGAATGCCGGCTTCCGGCACCAGTTCCGCAGGGAATCTTGGTGTGGAGCTCTCAGCTTTCTCCGGACAGAACGGGCAGCCCTCACGAGTCTTTTGCACGGTCTGGAGGAACGATGTTTCATCGGTCTGCAAGTATTTCCTGACGTAGCCGCGTCTGCCTTCCAACACAATACTTCCTCGGCCCGTGAGGGGATCTCGCCTATGCTCGACTGTCTGCTCATCGATCTCGAAGTTCTTCAGAGGAGAGTGCAGTCGTGCGACTCTCCTTTCTGACACGAATTCCATGCTGCTATTCTTGTTCTCTCATTCAGAAGAAGCTTGTCTCACGGAGGTCTGTCTGAGTCTGTGACGTCTGTTGTGTCGCGCTTGTTTGAAATACCTCCCCGTTGACTAGTGATTCGAATGAGACTTAGGGGGCACAAACGTGAGCGTTCTTGCGAGAAGTGAGATTCTTCGAGAGATCAAGACTGGAAGGATCAAGATCAATCCGTTCAGGCGAAGCTGTGTCAGGGCAGCCTCGATTGACTTGCACTTGGCGAACGCCTTTCGGGTTTTTCAATCACCCCACAAGGTCATACCTGTCACAGATCTGACTGACTTCAAGAGGGCGACCAAGGGAATTCGCGTCCCACAAGGCTCAGGCGTGCAGTTGAGCCCCAGTGAGACTGTCTTGGGGATAACTGAGGAGAAGGTCACGCTTGCAGACAATATCTGCGGCTGGCTTGAAGGGCGAAGCCGATTCTCCCGGCTGGGCCTGCTTGTCCACATCTCTGCGAGCTTTGTGCAGCCGGGAATCTCAAACCATCAGGTTCTGGAGCTGAGCAACTTCGGCCCGTCACCACTTGAGATATTCCCAGGCACAGCGGTCTGCCAACTCATCCTCCAAAGAACCATAGGAACAGGCCACTATCGAGGGCTCTTCGAGAAACAGACACCCACGAACTTCGCAAGAGACTGAAGCATGCGTGGTTCTCCAACAACTATTTTACGTTCGAGAGTCAGCGGTTGAGTCAAGAATAGGTGTCAATGTTGGCTGGGGTCTACGATTCCGCGATGCGGTTCGACAAGAGAATCAGGTTCGCAGCGGTTGTTGATAGCCAGGGCAGAATACTTGAAGGCGGAATGCGTCCTGACGTGGAGCCCATCGAGCCGCTCGAGAAGACCCCGGACCTCATCTCGCAGTTGATAGCGCGTGAGTCTGCTGAGGCGCGGGCGGTCTTTCTTGGCGATCCGGAGTACTCGATTCTGGTCCACGAGAGACTGCTTGCCATCATCCACTACTTGGAGGATGGTTTTGTTCTCGTGACTGCTCACAAGTCGTTTCCGTTGACGAAGGCGAGCGCACTCACGAAGCGACTAGTCAGGGAACGTAAGAGAATGACCAAGAGGTCCCAATCGCGGAGTGATTGGTGATGCCCATGATCGATGTCTCGCTTGGTGACTTCCCGCGTCTTTTGCATCCTTACAATGCGACACTGATATCCTGCCGGGGAAAGACTGGCCTGCCCAACGCGCTGGCGATAGCGTGGATCATGCCTATCAGCATGAAGCCGCCGATGCTCATGTTCGCAATTCGGAAGGAACGTTACTCCTTCAGGCTCTTGGAGGAGACGAAGGAATTCGTTGTCAACATGGCAGGGTGCGACCTCGCAGGCCAAGTCCTCTTCTGTGGGCGTAGATCCGGGGAAGACATCGACAAGTTCAAGGCGACCGGTCTCACCCTCGGGAAGGCAAGGAAGGTAAACGCGCCGATCGTGAACGAGTGTGTTGCCCACATCGAGTGCAAGGTGTCAGAGACGATACCGAAAGGCGACCATGTACTCGTGATAGGTGGCGTGGTGGCAGCTTACGTTCGCAGAGATGTGTTCAGTGGCCTCTACGATCTGAAGCGATTCAAGCCTCTGCTTCATTTGGGAAACGATGTGTTCGCAACGACATCAGAAGAGATGATTGAACCGGAACTGGGCAAGTGACCAAGTAAGCTCCCTTGATGTTTAGTAGGGGTATTGCACGGCATTATGAATGCGGCCGGCCTAGGTATCACTCGTCCATCAACTAGTCGCGTCGTCTGGCCGGTATCCTAGGTTGTGTTCCGAGTATTGTTCGAGTTGCTGGAGAATCGATTGGGATTTCTCGATGGCCGTTTCGGCAGCCTCTTTGTTGTAACCTTTCTCCGGGTCCCAGATCTTCGAAGCCGTAACAAACGGATACCTTGGC
>CAZJVZ010000039.1:0-11505 GCA_964549795.1 uncultured Candidatus Bathyarchaeia archaeon | reverse complement strand
ATCACAAGTGCAGGATCCGGCTTTCCGGCTTCAACTTCATCGATTCCGACGACTGCGTCGAGCAGTGAATCCATTCCGTAATACCTGAGTTCTTTCGATATCCTCTCGATGCTGTTAGATGAGGCGACGGCTGTTCTCACTCCCTTCTCTCTCAAGATCTGGAGGATATCGAGAGCTCCGTAGTGTGGTTTCACCTCTATTCGCCAGGCGTCCTCAAAGAGCCGGCTCTTCAGTTCCACGAGTCGCATGACAGTCTGCTCGCCCTGATCCGAAACAAGTGCCTTGGCGATGTCAACTGTCTTCAAGCCAAGTCTATCAACAACTTCCTGGTCTAGGACTTGTAGACCAAGATCCTTCATTGCGGTTCGCCACGATTGGAGGTGAACCCAATTCGAGTCGATCAGTGTTCCATCAAGGTCAAAGATGACAGCTTTGATAGTTGTCATTGTGTCCAAGCCCGCACGAGGTTCTCTTTGGTACACTGTGGGCGCCGCTGACCTAATGGAATGCACTCTTTCGCGATTATGCGAGGACTTCCGACGAGCAAAGAACTTAAAGACTCATTCTGTCGCTTTCGCCGTGGTGCTCCGGTGGTGTAGCCCGGTTAGCGCCGAGGCCGACAGCATAGCGGCCTTATCCGTCCGGAACACGGCGGAGGCCACTCGAGCCGTTGATCGCGGGAGATCGCTCCAAACGATCCGCGAATTCGAAAACGAGGAAACCCTCGCCGAGAGTCCCGCCCGGAGCACCAATTGATCCAATCACGTCCTTCCTGAGACGACGTTCTATCCGGGCAGCTGGCGCCGTCGTGGTAGTTCGGTACGCCAATGGTCACGAACGTCTCTTCTGATTCCATAGATGAAGCTGCAGTTCTGTGAGGCTATCAGGGTAGCGCAGTCTTGCGTCTGTGATTCCTCCTCTTCGATCATGAATAGGTTCCACAATCGGCATGATGAAAGCTGCCTTTTTCGGGAGGTTGATCTCTCTGCATCGTTTCATTACTTGGTCACGCCAGGCAGTGTTGAGTCCGATTGCATGTCTGTTGACGAGGTCTCTTGCGGCATCATAGTCTCCTTCAGCCTTTATTCGCATGAGCTCTGCCAGCAGCTCTCCAACGGCCTCACGCATTCTCTCGTAGCTCTTCACGACAAGGTATGTCTTCGGGCCTTTCTCAATCGGCTGAATCGAACCGTGTCTCTCAGTTGCGAAGTTGATGACTAGCTGAGTTCCCCGGTCATGGTCTTCCTCGATCGTTGTCGAGTTCGGGTATCTGTTGAGCATGATCAGGCCTGACCGTGCATAGGCGTCGTATCCGGCCTTCGCGACTTCTTGGTAGTCCTGGACGCCGATCTCCGCGAGCTTCGGATCCCAGTAGTTCCACAAGGCCACGAGGTCTGCTCGGCATTCCTCCAATGTGGAATAGTACTCCTTCAGATAGACATGAGGATCTTCCTTGACCTTCTCGCTCACCTTTCCTGAGCCGTGGCCAACGACCTCATGCATGGCAACAAGCAGGTCTCTCGCCCTCACTCTGTACTTCGCGGCTCTCTCGCGCTCCTCTTCAGAGGAAGAGAACTCGATCGCTGCGCGCTCGCCTATTGCAGCAGTGAAGGCGCTCATGATGTTGTTAAGCAAGACACTCTTGGTGCCATATCTCTCTCTGATCGCTTGCTCATTTGGCAGATTGATACCGCTGGGGCAAAGTGGTCCCGCATCCCCTGTGGCAGCTATGACGTTGATCGCATTGGCGACAGGAGGCTCGAAATCACGCTTCTTGTACTCGTCCTTCCAAGGTGCGCGCGACTCGAAGTACTGGGCATTCTCGGCGAGGCGGCGCATGAGCCTTGTGGCTTCCGGATCCACGAATGACACAAGCGCCTCGAAACTCCCCTTCTCACTTCTGGGATCCAAGTAGGTCTCAATGAAGCCCGAGATGAGGTCAACTGTCGGATTCGCTCCCACCCACGCTACGTTGTAATCCAACCAGTCCCTCTCGCGGCCGGTTTTGTAGAAGCGAATCAGTTTCCTGAGCACGGCTCTTTGCTCTGGATCGGAGTACCGAACCGCAGTCCCAATGCAGGATATCATTCTTCTGAGCTGTTTGGCGTACCGACCCGATGGGATTCCCTCAGCTGGTGCCCCGGCCCTATAGGGCTGCTCTATGATTCTTCTGCCAATCTTGGCAAGACGAGAATTGAGTCCAAACTGTTCCTTCGCCGACTCAGCCTCCTGCAGAGTCAAGTTCTCATAGAGATTGACGCTGCTCGCTGTGATAATGTCCAGACCTGGCGGGGGGTTCTTCATCGTCAGCACAGGTTTGTAGTCAGGGTTGAAAACAGGGTCGCGAAGGCTCTTCATCTCCTGGTTCAGCTGTCTCTTGTTTCGCAGACCGAACCTTGCTCCCGCTGCCCAAGCTCTGGACACTACATCCTGCAGCTGCTCGAATGTGAACTCCGGTGTGAATTTGTGGTAGCTATCCATGTCATAGTTGCCATGATGAATCCAGACGAGTTTCACGTAGTCTGATATCTTCGCTCTGAGTTCAGGCTCAGTATCGTCAAGATGAGCAATCAGGTGATCGAGGAAACTGCTGAGTCTCAGGCCGTAGGGCGATATCTGGTCCGCGTAGATCTCGTCCCCTGCGATGCCCGCTTGGGCCAAGTAGTATGCCAGCACCCGTTGTCTAGGGTTAAGCTTCTCGAAGCCGTCTGCATAGACTGAGACGACCGCAATTGAACCGATCTGTTCCCTGAGATATCGCCGATCTGCAGAGTCTGGTGATCCCATCGTTTTCCTCCTCAAACACAGTGCGACGTGAGCTCACTTGCTTATTGAGTAGATAGCGCTTCCTGGAGAGGTGGCCCCTGTGGAGCTTCCGGAACAACCCTTTTTGGTCATCTGACCAAATGTGGATTAGTGGGCAGGTGCTCTGACCGGTGCAGCTCGAGAAGTTGGATCTCGCCGAGAGTGTCAGGACAAAGGAAACTGATGCACTCGTCATCGTCGACATCCAGAATGATTTCATGCCATCTGGCGCCTTGGGGGTGAGGAACGCCGACGAAATAGTCGCTCCCATAAACCGTCTCGCAGACGAGTTTCACAGCCATGAGTATGCTGTGGTCATGACCCAAGACTGGCATCCTGCTGGCCATCTCTCGTTTGCGAGCAGCCATGGTCTGAAACCGTTTGATGTGTACGAATGTGCCGGGATAGGACCGGTTCTATGGCCTGATCATTGCGTTCAGGGATCATTTGGAGCAGAGTTCCACCGCCAGATGCAAGTCAAATTCGCCAATGCGATTGTCCGCAAGGGATACCATCCAAAGGTTGACAGCTACTCAACATTCATCGAGAATGATAAGAGAACGCACACGGGCCTCTCGGGCTATCTCAGAACACTGGGAAAGGAGCGCATATTCCTCTGCGGGCTCGCATTGGATTACTGTGTCTTCTATTCAGCAGTGGATGGCAGAGATCTCGGTTTCGAAGTAGTTGTACCGATAGACCTGACGAGGGCAATTGACTCACCACCATGCCACCTCTCCAATGCGTTGGAGATTATGGTGAAGAACAAGGTGCGATTCACCAAGTCATCTTACATAGTGATCTGATCTATGGAACTCGGAAGTCACGCCTAGCTGTGGACAAGATCATGCTACGCCTCGTTCTTGGAATCTGGTGCTGTCTTTCTCAACAGGGCGCGCCCTTTCCGAGGAACTAATAAATACGGCGCATAGTTGGGTTAGAGGCCGCGTGACTTCGATGAAGTTTCCGAAAGCCGTCAACACCTATTGCCCGAAGTGCAAGGGTCACACAGAGCATGGCGTGTCTGTTTACAAGAAGGGCAAGGAGCGCACGCTATCGGCGGGTGCAAGACGCCACGAGCGGGAGAAACATGGGTATGGTGGCCAGAAGTGGCCCGAACTGAAGCGGACGGCCAAGACCACGAAGAAGCAGTTGCTGCGACTCACATGCAGGAAATGCAACCAGACAGTCTACCGGCTTGGAATACGCCTTCGCAAACTTGAGGTTGGAGCGTGAGACTGGAGATGGCTAAGGGGGATCTGATACCGAAGCCAGGGAGCAACTTCCTAAGGGTCAAGTGCACGAAATGCGGAAACGAACAAGTGGTATTTGATCGAGCTGCCGTGGTGGTCAAGTGCAACGTATGCGAAGACGTTCTCCTTGAGACGCTGGGAGGGAAAGCAGAGATCAAGGGTGAAGTCACGCAAGTGCTCGGCTAGCCTGCAAGAGTCGATGGGGTCTAGTCATTTTGTCTTCCTCGGGTTATCCGGATGTCGGGGATCTCGCTGTTGCGACTGTAAAGCAGGTTGTTGACTACGGGGCCTATGTGAGACTGGACGAGTACGAAGGAATCGAGGGGCTCGTACACATCTCTGAGATATCAACAACTTGGGTCAAGAACATACGCGAGCATGTTCGTGAAGGACAGAAACTTGTTCTGAAAGTCCTCCGTGTCGATCGCGAACGTGGCCAAGTCGACTTGTCCCTTCGACGCGTCACAGGCAGGGAAAAGACCGACAAGATGCTTGAGTGGAAGAGGAGCAAGAAAGCGGACTCGATCGTCAAGGGCGCAGGTGAGCGTCTTAAGTCTGATGCGGCAACGACCGAGAAGATGCGTCTTCTCGTCTACGAGAAGTTCGAGACCCCTTACGAGGCGTTTCAAGAGGCTGTCGAATCGGGCGAGGAGGTCTTCACGAAGCAGGACATTGCGCCGGACTGGGCCACAGCGCTTACAGAAGTGGCAAGGAGCAAGGTCAAGCTCGAGAAAGCCTCCCTTACGGCCACCGTCGAGCTCACCTGCAAGGCCACCGGGGGAATTGAGGCGATTCGAGCGGCACTATCCAACGCGATCAAAGTGAAGAAGCCTAGAGGAGCTACCATTCGGGTGTATGCGGTTGGGGCGCCGAGGTACAGGATCGAGGCCACGACGCGGGAGTACTCTGAGGCAGAAGCGGTGCTCAAGGCGGCGGTGGAAGAAGCCACAAGCACTGTAAAGAGTTCCGGCGGTGAAGGGCGCAGAGTCAGTTGAAGTGGCAGATACGGAGATGTGCGAGATGTGGGCACTACACGCTGAGAGCAGAGTGCCCTAGCTGCGGCGCGGAGACTGTGATTGCACATCCGCCCAAGTTCTCGCCAGCTGACAAGTACGCGAGATTGCGTCCGCGGCGCACAGAGTCCTCTGCGTAGATGGTTGTACGTTATTCACTTCTCAAAGTTCACGGCGGCTTCACTTGGAGCACGAAGATGATGCTGGTCGCAGGCCCGAAGTCTCCTGAGCCTGAGTATTCCACTTGGATGTAGTAGGTTGAGGCTGTCGCCGGTGCCCATGAGTACTCAAGTGTTCCGTCCTTTGGCGTGAGCGGTTCCAGTTCGCTCCATGTCTTGTTGTCAATGCTGTATCGTATCGTGATTGTGCCGTTCGAGAGCATCTCAGACAGTCTCGCTGAGAGGGTCACATTCTGCCCGAGCGTGATCGTATCGTCAGAAAGCCATGCGTTCATCGTTACCGTCTTGGGTTCGACGTAGAGCAGCACCGGACTGCTGGCAGCTGACAGAGACTCCGCCTTCGCACCTGTCCAATGTGCGGTCAAAGAGTGGTTCCCGGAGTGTGGCGTCCAGTCATAACTGAACTTCCCATCAATCACGTTCACGGTCGCGAGAGTCTGCGTTCCCATATCCTCGGTAGTATCCTTCAATTCAATTGCCCCCGTCCCGTATGCGGTTCCCTCGGCGTCCATCACCGTTCCAGTGATGTGCGCGGTCTCGCCGAAGTTGATTCTGTCCTTGCCGACGCCCAGAGTCACGACTGTGGTTCTGGGATAGAGTGCTTTGTAGACTATGACGAAGTTGTTTGACGAGGTGAACACGCGGTCGAAGTAGTCCGATTGTGCCTGCGAGAGTCCTACGCCCGTGTTGATCATGTAGCCCAATACCGAATTGTCTTTGAGCTGTTGCCCAGACGAGATCGTCTCATTGGAGATCGTTCTGTCTCCATCCTTGAGGATGCGAACGTAGCTGATTTCGGTGTTTCCTTGAGCGTTCTGCTTTCTCTCCTCCTGAAACAGGATCGTCTCGTTGCCACAGCTTGTCTGGTTGGCGATGCGAACCATCCAATACCACTTGCCATCTTCGCCAATACCAAGGAAGCTCGGATTCGTCTGGCCTTCTGTACGCGCATAGGTGACGAAGACCATCACGTATGAGACGTCGTACCTCTGCATCATCGGAATTGCGGTTGTCTCGTTTCGCATGAACATCTGAGCTATCATTGCAATCTGTGTCGTGTTCTGTGTTCCGTTATCTGCCAAGGTTCTGCGATCCGCGAGTGCTGTGATCCAGTAGCCATAGTCCCACCATGCCATGACAACAGTCGACTGGGGGGTGTTGTCGTGGACCCAAGCCAGAGCCTCAAGCCAGTCTTCGTACTTCGCACCTTCGCCCGGCACTATCGGGATGCTGGATGTCGCGATCGTTGCAGGTGCATACGCGGCGGAGACTGCTTTCGAGAAAGCCGGCACGACTGCGATTATGAGTATTAGAAGTATCGCGAGACCGAACTCCCTGCCTATCTTGACGAGGCCTGGGATCCTCCGCTTTGGGAATATGACGGCTTGACGAAGTATGTCTACGGCTGGCTTCGCCATCTCCACAGTTGCGATCCCCGCCAACAAGGAGAAAGTCGGCGCAAGGATCAGAGTAAGTCGAACAAGAGATCCTGAGAAGTAAAGTGAGGTGAGCGCCGCAAGTGTGAGGAAGACGTCTGTGTCACGAAAACGGCGGACAATGAAGAAGAACCCGAAGAGGCCTAGGAAAGTGAGGGTTTGGTACTCGTAGAAGAAAGACGCCCATGTCGCCGGTCTATGCTCTGCCACGCTTTCCACGATTGGCATGCTGAGCCGGGTGAAGGGATTCAGCGTTGACAGGAACTTCCCGTAAGGCAATGCCATCATGTTCGATGCAACGAGAGCGTACGCCAGTCCCACGAGCACGGCCGAGGCAACAATGAGCGCATAGGTTCGGTGTCTCCAGGCTGGCAGCTGGCTCGCCGCCTCGCGTACAAGCAGCAGAATGGCGACACCCGGGATGACCAAGAAGCTCAGACTCGTGAGTATCCCGAATCCTGCCTTTGGCACTGCCAGTGGAGTCAGCAGGAGGAAAACCCCGTACGTGCCCACATATGAGACGAGAAGCTGACGTGTGTATCTGCCTGTCAACACGAGCACCGCCGCGTAGAGAACGAGAAGATCCATCGGATAGTACGAAGCAGCCCAGGACGCAGTCAAATAGAACAAAGCCAAGCCCGCGAGTATGGAGTATGTTATGGTGCTTCTCAGGCTTCGTCCTTTCTGATTTGCACGGAGGAAGAAGACGAAGACCAGAATCATCAGGAGTATGCCAAGCGGTTCATGTCGGAGAAAGCCAAGCGTAGTACGGCTGATGTTGCTCGGGTTCAGGGCCATGAACAATCCAGCCAACATGCCCGCGCCGCGACCCCACAGATCCTTGCCAAGGTAATAGCACGCGATCGATGTCAGAGCGCCTGCGAAAACAGGGAAGAGCACACAGACATCGAAGACTGTTGTCTGGACTCCAATCGCATGAAGGAACATGTAGACAGCAGCCACTGCGAATGCGACGCCATACAAGTTGCCTTGGGCCATCGTCATTCCCCAAGGGTACCAGCTCATCGTGTCATGCCATCCGAACCAGGCGAGAAAGCCATTCTTCACAATGTACTCCGTCATGCGCCACTGCAGATACGGGTCAAACTCTGACAGGTAGAACCCGAATCGAAGAGGAAGGAGGCGAACTGCCACCGCCACTATGAAGATCAGCGACAGAACGGTTGCCTCCAACAGGCGTCCGCGCGGGATTCCGGAAGCAGCCTTGCGAATCGCGCGCATTCTGCTTGTCAGCACTTCTTTGCCTATGTATGGCCCGAGAGCCGATCGCAGCCGTTTGAACCGTGGCAACATGTCACACCTATGTCTTCTTTCACTGCATTCGTTCAGGGAAGTACCCATTGTCAAATAGGGCGGGCAGTTAAAGTTTGCCCGAGTCTGCGGTGGATGTTCGGGTCGTATCTGGCAGTTCCTGCGGTTCGTTCTATTTCATTCGGCTAAATGCGATCGAGCCGATCACAATCATCGCAGATGAGAACGCGAGCAAAACGCCGAAGTCCATAGCTACTGGAAACGTGGACACGCCGAGCATGGCACCCCTCATTCCATCAACTGCGTACGTGATAGGGTTCAGAATCGTGAAGGCATGAAGCCACGATGGCAGGTTGCTGATGGGGAATAGAGCCCCGCTCAGGAAGAACAGAGGAAAAACGAGGAAACTCACTATTAGATTGAATCCCTCAGGGCTTTCCATGAATGAGCCTATCACAAGCCCGATGCTCACCACTGCTGAAGCGAGAACGAGCATGAAAATCAATGAGACGATCACTATCGAGATGGTGTAGGACACGCCCAGTATTACCCCAAAGGCCAGCATCAGGCTCCCTTGTATCAGCGCGTCAGTACAACCCCCGAGCATCTTACCTGCGAAGATCGTTAGGCGTGACAGTGGAGCAACGAGCACTTCCTTGAAGAAGTCGATTTTCTTGTCCCAGACAATATAGAGGCCGAAGAATATCGATGTAAACAGAATCGTCATCGTCAGGATCCCGGGGAAGATGAAGAGTTGGTAGTTCGTCTCTCCGAGCGAGATGCTTGACCCTAGTCCTCCTCCAAAAACGACTATCCAGAGCAGTGGAGTGAAAAGGGATGAGACGATCCTGGACTTCTCTCTTAGGAAGACTTTGAACTCACGATACCACAAGGCGTAGAGCCCTTCAAGCTCTGTCAATTGCCACCGCTCCTAACTCTTGCAACACGCTGGAAGAACCCGCCCTCAGCACTGTCGCCCCTTATCTCGTGTCCCGTGAAGTGTAGAAAGACATCATTCAGAGTGGGGGTCCTCAACTCTACTGATTTGACTTCTCCGACTAGGCTGAGGATTTCCTGCAGGTGCACACTTGAATCCTTGACGGTCAACGTGACTAGGTCGCCTGTCCGATCTATCTTCACCACATATCCGAGTTCCTTCATGCGGCTCAGCTGTGGATCTTGGATTCGGAGACGAACGATATCGCCGCCTATGATATGTTTCAAACGTTCTGGCGTGTCAAGCGCGATTATTCGTCCGTCATCGATTATTGCGACTCTATCACAGAGGCGTTCCGCTTCATCCATGTAGTGAGTCGTGAGGATGACTGTCACGCGCTCAAGATCAACGAGTCTCCTGATATACTCCCAAATATGCTCTCGAGTCTGCGGATCCAACCCCAGTGTCGGCTCGTCCAAGAAGAGTATCTTCGGCTTGTGGAGGAGACCGCGGGCCAGTTCAAGTCGTCGTCTCATGCCGCCTGAGTACTTCTTGACTTGGTCATCTGCCCTATCCTCGAGATCGACGAGCTTCAGTACCTCACGGAAGCGTTGTTCTCGAATCCTGCGGTCGACACCATACATCAGAGCGTGGAGGTAGAGGTTCTCTCTGCCGGTCAGAATGTCGTCACTGCTCGGTTCCTGGAAGACAATGCCAATGGATTTCCTGACTGCGGCTGATTCAGTCAAGACGTCGTGACCGTCGACCTTCGCTGTTCCTTCGGTAGGTTTGAGGAGTGTAGCAAGCATCGAGAGAGTTGTGGTCTTGCCTGCACCATTCGGCCCAAGAAGTCCAAATACTTCGCCTTCGCGCATCGATAAGTCGATGTGGTCAACAGCCTGCAGCTCGCCAAATCTCTTTGTGAGGCCAAAAGTCTCAATGATAGGTCTGGGATCGCTCATTGCGGGTTCCTGCGGGTGATCTCTCCAGCCACAACTACCGCGCCTTCTTAAGCGTTCCTTGAGACAAACTGCAAGAGACAAGCCAAGAGGCGATGCTGTCTGCAACGTGCCATTTAGGTCGCCCTAGTGGCTTCGATGGCACCGCTCAGTATCCTTGTTGACACGAGCGAGCACACAAAGGTCGCAGGGAATGGCGGGGCAGCGAGTCCTTCTGTCGTTCTCGTTCCGTTCAGCTTGAGGTGTCTCGTATTTGGTAGCCTGGATACCCTCCTGCCTAATCCATATTCACCACAATTGCACGCGCGCGTGCATTGCGTAGTCTAGGTCGATTGCATCTCGGATCCTGGCCCCGGAAAAGAGAAGGGAATGCCCGAATCGGGAACTCATCAAGGGCACTTGGAAACATGTTGGAGTCGAATCGCTTAGAACATCGTGCGCAGATCGTCGCCGCCGGTTCTAACGAAATTTGGCATTGTCTTGGACAATGCATTTTGCGGTCAGGGTCTTGCCTGAGCAGAAGTACCCTGCGAGTGCCAGGTTCTGAAGTGGCAGCCAAAATCCTCGGCGACTCATCCTCTCTGCTTGGCAGAATGGGCTCTTTCTAGATCGAGAAGTCTTCCACGAGTGAGATTGTTTCCCTGTCGGCCGTCCTCATCTTGCCGAGTATGTCGGCCAGAGGAACTCGAGACATGACATTACCGCGTAAGCAGACCATCACTCCGAAGTCTCGGTCTCTGACAGCCTGCACAGCTGCAACCCCCAAGCGAGTGGCAAGCATTCGGTCATATGCTGATGGAGGGCCTCCCCGCACGACATGGCCCAATACGACTGCACGCGTCTCGATTCCGGTGCGTCTCTCAATCTCCTTTGCCAGAAGGTCTCCGATTCCTCCTAGACGAGCGTGGCCGAATTCATCCACTTTCGTCGGATCACCCGGAGGGGACCCCTTGAGGCTGCAGCCTTCACCGACCACTACGACCGAAGCCGTGGCTCCTGAAGCATGCCTCTTCCTCAAGAAATCTGAGACCTCCTCAAGGTCGAAGGGTTCCTCAGGCAGAAGAACCAGGTTTGCGCCGCTAGCTATGCCTGCGTACGCGGCGATCCATCCCGCGTGTCGTCCCATCACTTCCACAACCATTATTCTGTCGTGCGACTCGCCAGTTGTCTGAATCCTGTCTATTGCGTCCACGGTGACATTGACAGCCGAATCAAACCCAAACGTTACATCGGTTCCGACGATGTCGTTGTCGATTGTCTTCGGAACGCCAACGACATCTAGCCCCATCTTGGCCAGTTTGGCCGCGACACTGAGCGTATCTTCTCCTCCCACGGCTATGACGGCATCCAACCCGATTCTTCTCGCGTTCGCGAGCACGGTCTCAGGACCATCTTTGCGGGCAAACGGGTTGGTTCTTGTTGTGTGCAGGACCGTACCACCCACTTTGATGATCTCCGAGACATCCGGCCATTTCAGCGGGAACGTGTCTGATTTGAGAAGTCCTGCCCAACCATGTTTGATTCCAATGACCTCGTATCCAAACTCCTCGCCTTTCCTGACTACAGCTCTGGTGACTGCGTTCAGGCCGGCACAGTCGCCTCCACCGTTCAGTATGCCGATTCTCAAGCCCGAACTGCTTCCTCCACCGAT
>CAZJVZ010000038.1:0-11858 GCA_964549795.1 uncultured Candidatus Bathyarchaeia archaeon | reverse complement strand
GGAACCCGCACTCCTGCTTCACGAGCCTGTTTGAGGTTCCTGAATTCCTTCTGAGCCCAGACATATACGAGAGACCGCGTGTCTGTGCGGGTTCTCGCGAATCTCGGGTCCCCCTCTATGTAGATCAATCTGCCCTTCTTGAACTCGGCTGACAATGTCAGGTAGATCTTGATCGCGATCTCTTTCTTCTTTGGGCCGAATCCCCAGTAGACTCTTGCTTCCTTGCCAGACCTGACAACGCCTGAGATCTTGGTCAACTTGCCAGTGTCGAGCATGTGGTAGATTACCATGAGGGTGGACTTGTCGAAGACCTGCTCGAGAGCTTCCAGTTCCTCGCTTCTCTTCTCTCTCATCAAGCGGGTAGTCTCGTACCGAACCTGCCTTAGTCTCAGCCGTTGCTCGGTCTTCGAACTCCACGCCACAAACAGGCACCCTTTGGGTTAGCTCACATTGCAAGCTGACCCTTTGAACGAAGTATCTGAGCCTGGGCTTCGGTGTACCTCCATAGGATGTCGCCACGGGTCTCAAACTGAAAGTCCCATGGTGCGACAAGCACAATGTCCCCGACCTTGATCCAAACGCGCCTCTTCATCTTTCCTCTGATTCGGCAGACTCTTTCGTGTCCGTCGGCGCACTTCACCATGAGTCTGTCGTATCCGAGCATCTGCAATACGATACCATACATCTGACCCTCTCCGGGTGTCACCATCTCGCGAAGCTGGCCTTCGCTGAGGACCTTCTTCTTGCCCAATCGCTCACACTCGATACTCGCACGTTGTAGTTCACAAGTCACATTAAAAGGGTAGGGCTTGCGGCGCCCAGTCAAGTGGCGACAGACGATTCCCGGCCCACCATGGTGAGCGCATCCGGAAGTCAGTCAGACCGTTACCGATTCTACAGCCTGACTATCTGGACATGTGGGACTTCGCCGAAGTAGATGACGGCTTGAGGGTCAACAAGTCCTCTCTGGACGGCTGCTTTGACTGTGGCCTCGCCAACAAGGTTCGCAGTGTCTGCGTTTGCCAGGGCTACCATGGCTTCCTCGATAGCGCACAGTGTTCCGCCATAGAATCCTGTGCTGACTTCGAGTTTCATCTTTCCCTGTCTGAAGGTTTCGCCTAGTAGTCCAGAGTCGCAAATCGCTACTAGGACGCCCCTCTTGTCCTGGACGACCTTGAGGTGCACTTCCACTCTTACGCACTTCTCACGTCATCGATATGGAAGATCTTGCGCCGCAGGCTTCACAGACAAGGAATGTGTATCGTTCCTGCTTCTCCATCTTGGTGTCAGGCCTCTTACAGACGGGGCAGATCACGAATCTCTGCGTGTATATGTTCACCAGTCTATTCATCGACTGGACCTTGAAAACGCCTTGAAAGATCGCTCGGGCCCCCTCCACAGCCGCAGCTGTCGCAAGCTCCTTTGAAAGGAACTTCAGGAGATGGTGGGGATCTCGGTTCATGCGGTCAGCGATCTCCTTGAAGTTCTGGATGATCGTTCTGTTTCCAATCCTGACACCCTGAACGCTAGGCAGTTCAAACCTTTCTCCCGATGAGTTCCTCTTTGGGATCTTCTCGATTGCCTCGTCCAGAAGCTTCGTGTATTCGTCGCTCATCGCTCTGTTCCTCGCAATCACATGAAGTGTGCTCTATTTCTCCATTCCCATTCCGCTGCCGATAACGTTAATCTATCCGAAGAGTCGCGTATCCGACATTCACGCTTCGGAGGGGCAATCTCGAGGCACCTGCGCAATCACATCGCATCTGCGATGCCGTGGGATGCCTCACTTGGTCAAGCACGTGCGGAAGGGTCTGAGATGGGAAAGTGGATAGTCTGCTCAGCATGGCCATATGTCAATACCCTTCCCCACTTGGGCACTTTCATCCACCTTCTCTCTGCGGATGTCTTCTCAAGATACCTTACCCTCAAAGGCGAAGAGGTGATCTCGGTCACTGGATCCGACGAGCATGGAACTCCTATCGAGGTTGAAGCAATCAAGAAAGGAGTGCCGCCGAAGCAGCTCACGGACCAGTATCACGCCACAATATGCGACCTGCTCGACAAGTACCAGATCCGCCTCACAAACTACACAAGAACCGAGAACCCAGTTCACACACGATTTGTCCAAGAATTCTATCGCAAGATATACGACAACGGTTTCATCTTCAGCGAGACAGTCAATCTTCCATTCTGTCCGAAGTGCGCGCGTTTCCTTCCAGATCGATTCGTCGAGGGCATATGCCCGCACTGCGGTCAAGACAACGCTAGGGGAGATCAGTGCGACAGCTGCGGCCGAGTCTTGGATCCTCTGGAACTGAAATCGCCTCGCTGTGTCTTCTGTGGGACTGCCCCTACCATCAAGCCCTCGAAGCATTGGTTCTTTGACCTCCCCAAGTTCGAAGATGCATTGAGCAAGTACATCGACTCAAATAGCCAGCTACCAGAGAACGCTCGCAACTTCTCAAAGAGGTGGCTCACGGAGGGTTTACACCCAAGGGCACTCACGCGTGACAACAGATGGGGAATACCTGCGCCGTTCCCCGGAGCCGAAGGCAAAACCATCTACGTTTGGCTAGAAGCAGTTCTCGGATACGTCTCCGCAGCTGTCGAGTGGGCAGAGGAGAGTGGACGACCCGAGGATTGGAAGCGTTTCTGGTTTGACAAGGAAACGAAGAATGTGCACTTCATCGGCAAGGACAACATCCCGTTTCACACAATAATCTTCCCAGCGCTGCTGATGGCGACCAAGGACCCATACGTTCTGCCTTGGCAGGTGTCCTCAACGGAGTTCATACTATTCGACAACAAGAAGTTCTCGAAGAGTCACCGAATTGGCGTCTGGATGGACGAAGCTCTCCAGGTTGCGCCCTCGGACTACTGGCGATACATGCTGATCGCCCTGAGACCCGAGACCAAAGACGCCAACTTCACCTGGAGAGAATTTCAAGCACGCGTGAACGCAGACCTTAACGACGTACTAGGCAACTTCATCCACAGAACGCTGACTTTCATAAAGAGCAACTACTCCGGCTCACTTCCAGGACCGGGTGAACTCGATGAACGCGACAAGGTGATTCTCTCCAAGATCAGGGAAGCTCCCGAAAGGGCAGGAGCGAACTTCGACGAATGCAAGCTAAGAGAAGCTCTCCAAGTGGCAGTCGACCTTGCCAGAGATGGAAACCTCTACCTCAGCGAAACCGAGCCATGGCACGCGATGAAGCAGGATCCTGCTCGCGCTCGTACTACGATGTTCATATGCGCACAGCTTGTCAGGTCCTTGGCAATACTGCTTGCTCCGTTCACACCGGGGGCAGCGGACTCGATCTGGTCACAACTAGGCTTGGGGGGGAGTGTAACCAGTGCCCGTTGGGAGGACGCAGGTGAGACATTCCTCCATGAAGGCCATGCCATAGGTGTCCCTGCCCCACTGTTCAAGAAGATCACCGACGAGCAAATTCAGAGCTCCACGCGTGGCACAGACTAGAAAGGAGCTTCGCGGATGAAGCTGAAGATCGACCTTCATGTGCACACGACAGGCTCAAAGGATGCATTCACAGATCCAGAACAACTGCCGATCATTCTCCGGCAACGAGGTCTGGACGGTGTGGCAATCACGAACCACGACGCATTCACAGCAGTCTCCATCCCGAGAATCATCATCTTGCCTGGAATCGAAGTCTCAACGCGCGGAGGACACGTGATCGGACTCGGAATGTCTGGCAGTATTCCGAGGGGAAGGTCTGCCGATGAGACTATCTCAATGATTCATCGTGACGGAGGGATTGCGGTCGTGCCCCACCCCTTCGATCCAGTATCGCGATGTGTCAATCCATCGAAATTGAGATCCAAGCCCGAAGCGATAGAAGTGATCAACTCCGACGCCCTCTTCTTCGGCCTCAACAGCGCTTTCGCGAGACGTGCCGCGGAGCGGCTCAAGTTGCCGATGGTTGCAGGAAGCGACTCACACATACCAGAGACTGTGGGTGATGCCTACACACTGATCGACAGCGACACCAGAGAAGTTGGAGACATCCTGGATGCGATAAGACGAGGATCCGTGCAGCCGGTGGGCGCACCAACGCCGCTGAAGAAGAAGCTCCTCAAGTGGGCAAGGACGCTCAGGAAGTTCTAGGGCTATTCGAGCTGGTCCAAGTCCAAATCGAGGTCTATTTGTCTCTCTTCTTCTCCGTCAGGTTCCATCTCGTCCATGTCCAATGGCAGTCTCCTGTAGCCGCCGGGGATGTATGGGTATATCCCTCCGGTAAGTAGGATCGAGACTTGGCACCCATCGAGCGATGACTCTTCCGCATGAGCGCCCACTATGATTGGCATGTTCCATCCTGCGCGTTCCGCGACGAGGTCAGCTGCTCTCTGTGCCTCTCCAATCGTGAGGTCAGAGTCGCCTCGCACGTTGACCAGAGCTCCTCGGTTCCGCGTGACACTGTCGTAGAGCAGTGGGCCTCTGAGGGCCCCCATAGTCGCCTCCTCCACTCTCAGTGCAGATGTTGAATGGGCAACTCCGAAGTGCGCAATACCTCCGTGAATCATCAGTCCCCGGAATGCTGCAAGGTTGATGTTGACAACGCTCGGGGCAGCAAGGGTCTCCGCAATTCCAGAAACCATGTCCGCCACGAGATTGTCTGACGAATCTTCGTACAGGCTCGGCGGAAATGGCGCGAGTTGCATCGATCTAGCAGCATCCACGATCGCAAGGGTATGGCAGGCCCGTCGCATTCCTGCAAGTTCGTGAGGCGCGAATCCATCGGTGATTCGGGATGGCGAGGGCATGATGACGACTCCAACTGCCACCGCCCCAGCTTGCCTCGCAATCTCTGCCACGATAGGTGCCGCGTTCAGGCCTGTCTTCTCACCCATCTTGGCGACTATGAAGGCGACGTCGGCCCCGACGAGGAGCGGCGCAAGGAGACCGGCACACTCGCTGATGACCCGCTCTCTGGCTTCGTCACTGTCAGCTGGTTGCACATCGGGTTCGATGAAGACCTTCTCGTGTGAGTAGACCTGTTCGAGATGCTCCTTGTCGGTGTTGGCGGCTATGCATTGGGCTCCAGAGCCACCGCCTTGGAAGATGTGGCTAACTATGGAGTTGCCCTCGTCACCGAGGCCTACGATTGAGACGCGAGCAAATCTTGCCGTGATTTCACTCAAACGTTCTAGGGCGGGATTCACAATCAAACGAGCTGAGCTCCAGACCGGTCCGCGTGAGTGCGATGCAGGGTTGTTGGAAGTCATGGCAGCAGGCTATATAGTGTTGCGTATTACCATTGAATTACAGGAGAATTACGCTTTCGGGCACTCGGGGCTTAGTGGCTGGGCCGGCTCGCTAGATCATCATCTCTTCTACAATCTGATGCCTCAGATGGCTCGCGTCTGAAGTCCATCGTGGCAATACTTTCTAGCCGCCGCCGACTGGCGGCAGAATCGCGAAACTGCATCCCTCTGATAGGGGCGTGTCGAGCCCCTGCATCAGCACGATGTTTCTGCCGTCGATCAGGAATTGCAGATGTCCTCGTGGTTGCCTAGATATGGGGTCAAAGAGGTACTCGTCGAACTTCTTCCCGTATTCCGTCACCAGCTTCTCAAGCAGCATACGAACAGTCGTATGGTCGTCGAGTTCGACAATCTCCTCTCTCTTTCCTGTGAGTTCTCTCACGAGGGCGAAGAACTTCACTTTGACTTTCATGTGAGATCAGGCAGAGCTTGGTCTACCGCCCAAACCTTGGGAAAAATGTTGTGCTGTTCGAGACGACTATGTATCGGATCTCCATGTCAGCTTCATGGTCTTCGGATGAGACGCTCGTGCTTCGTCGATTCTGCTTACGGCAGTGCTATTCGGGGCGCTTCTCACAATATCGGGGGTTGAGTACGCTTCCGTGCTGATCTTTGAGAACGCCTCCGCGGCCTCGTCTAGATCCTGCTTGCTCACTGTCTCGGTTGGTTCGATCATCAGAGCTTCATCAACAATCAGAGGGAAGTACACAGTAGGGGCGTGGATTCCGAAGTCAAGCAGTCTCTTCGAGATGTGAGCGGCTGTGACCCCTGTCTCGCGTGACATCTTGGCGGCGCTCAACACGAATTCATGTTTCCTCAGCTTGTCTGCGTATGGCAGCTCGAGACCGCGTATCTTGCTGAGTTTCTTGGCGAGGTAGTTCGCGTTCAGAACAGAGACATCTGCCACTTTCGTGAGTCCGTCTTGCCCCATCATCGATATGTAGGCGTAGGCGCGGACCAGTACAGATGAGTTTCCCCAATAACCTCTGACTTTGCCGATGCTGTCTGGCCGGTCGAAGTCCAGATAGTATTTGCCGCCTGCACACTCGACGGTCGGAATGGGCAGGAATCTCTCAAGTTCTTTCGTGACGGCAACTGGGCCGGAGCCGGGTCCTCCGCCTCCATGCGGGGTGGCGAATGTCTTGTGGATGTTTATGTGGACTATGTCAAATCCCATTCGACCAGGCTTTGCCTTCCCGAGCATGGCGTTCAAGTTAGCTCCGTCGTAGTACAGGAGACCGCCGTCTTCGTGAACGAGCCGTGCTATCTCCAGTATGTCTGCTTCGAATATCCCGAGCGTATTGGGGTTCGTGAGCATTAGGCCAGCCGTTCTGGGCGAGAGAGAGGAACGAAGAGCTCTGACATCTACGCACCCATCTTCTCCTGAGGGTATCACGACGACCTTGAAGCCCGCCATCGCTGCACTTGCCGGATTTGTCCCGTGAGCAGAATCAGGTACGATCAGCTCGTCCCTCTTTTCCAAGTCTCCGTTCTTCTTGTGGTAGGCTCTCATGATCATGGCGCCGGTGAATTCTCCGTGGGCGCCTGCTGCAGGTTGCAGCGAGACTTTGCTCAGCCCGACTATCTCGGTAAGCCACTGTGACAGCTCGTAGAAGATTCGCAGGATACCCTGTACTGACCCATTGTCTTGGAGAGGATGCAATTCCTGCAGCTTCGTGGTTGCGACGACGCGATCCAGTATCTTCGGGTTGTATTTCATTGTGCAGCTTCCGAGCGGGTAGATCCCGAGATCAACTCCATAGTTCTCCTGTGACAGGCGAATGTAGTGCCGGACGACCTCTGTCTCTGAGAGTTCTGGTAGTCTCGGAGGTCTTTGCCGAAGCAGTTCGGAAGGAACACCTGTCGCATGGGCCTCGATGTCCGGAAGGGAGAAGCCGACCTGCCCCTCTGAGGATCTTTCGATGATGAGTGGCTCTTCCCACCGTGCTTGTCTGTATGGCATCATTGTCCCTCCAAGATGGCTTTCATCGCCTCCACGAGGCGGTCGATGCTTTCGCGCGTATGCGTTTCTGTCACACAGTAGAGTGCTGATTGGCCAAGCTCAGGGAACTGGTCGTGAAGACAGTTTCCTCCTTGGATGCCTCTCTGCAGAAGCGCGGCATTCACATCCGAACAGGTGAGCCTGACGCCGTCGAAGCCGATGGCGAATTCCTTGAAATGCTGGGCATCAAAGATCGGCACCTTCAGGCCATTCAGCTTCCCCAACTCTCGCATGGCATAGTTCGAATTGGCCAGTATGGTCTTGCAGAGCCTCTCGAGTCCCCGTGGTCCCATCAATGCCAAGTAGGTTGCAGCGGCAACTGCACACAGCGCCTCATTGGTGCATATGTTTGAGACCGCTTTCTCTCGCCTGATGTGTTGCTCCCTTGTTTGCAGAACCATGGTGAAGGCCTTCGACTTGCCGTCCTTCGTTGTTGTCATGCCTATCAGGCGGCCTGGCATCTGTCGAAGCAACCGATCGCCTCTACAGGCGAAGAGCCCAAGCAGAGGTCCGCCGTAGTTCATGTGATTTCCGAGAGGCTGCCCCTCTCCAACTGCGATGTCGGCATTCAGCTCTCCAGGCGATGCAAAGAGGCCAAGAGACAATGGATCCACGCCAACGACGAACATTGCTCCCTTCTCGTGCGCGATCTCGCCGATCCGTCTCGCATTTGGTTCAAGGAGGCCGAGGTATGACGGGTTCTCGATGTAGACGCCTGCGGCCTTCGAGCTGACTTTCCTCTGCAGTTCGTCCTGCAGAATCGTCCCTGTTCTTCTGTCGCCCTCGACTTCCACTATCTTGATTCCCGCAGGCTCACAGAATGTCTTCAGAGTACCGAGTCTGTCGGGCTGCATGAAGTGAGGCACTAGGAACTCGTTTCGACCAGTTACTCGGGAGGCCATTCTGGCTGCTTCGCCGAGTGCCGTTGCCCAATCATACAGTGAGCTGTTTGCGAATTCCATTTCCATGAGCTCTGCAACCATGCTCTGGTATTCGAAGAGGGATTGGAGCATGCCCTGCGAGATCTCGGGTTGGTATGGGGTGTAGGACGTGATGAATTCGGACCGTGAGACAATCTCATCGACCGCTGCGGGAACATAGTGAGGCCAGACGCCTCCGCCTAAGAAGGAGATGACATCTCTGGTTGAGATGTTCTTGGACAGCAAGCCTGACACCTGCACGCCAGTTTCCATCTCAGATCTCGAGCCAGGCAGTCGTAGTGTCGAGTCTTTCCTGATTGATTCCGGGATATCAGCAAAGAGCGCCTCGATGTCTCGGATTCCTATCTCTCGCAGCATCTCTTCCATGACTCTTGGGGCGCTATTGGGGATGTACGGATGTGCTTCGCTCATCGGTCATCAATTGGACCTGTGCAAGTTGCCTTGGAACCAAACTAATATCTTACTGTGCCAAGACGACACGGACTGGGAAAGCCCTTCTTGCCCTCGCTTGGCGGTTACGGTGCCCCTCTTCTCAACGATGGCTCGCCGAGTTTGATTCCATCGTCTAAACGCCTCATTCGAGATGACAGATGGGGCGATGGCCGCGACCACTAAGCACGAGATCCTCGCAGGCGCGGCAGTCAAGGAACTCGTCATACTCTCTGATGACGGACCACGCTGCCAATGCGAGACCGCACGTTCCCGGTGACGTAGCCTAAGTCCTATTGAAGGTAAGTGTCGAAATATGTTGGAGAAGGTTCCTTACTACTTCAGGAAGGCTGGCCTCTCTAAGCTTGTGTCACTTTGGCAAAGAAGGCCTGTGGTTCGGGAACCGTCTCACTGTTGACCACAATCATTCCGTAGAAGTCGCATTCTGGGTTTGGGTATACCTCAAACATCTACTCACATATCAGAGTCCTTCACCTCGCCTCCACCGGAACTCCTATTAGCCACGTACGAATCCGACCTTCTGGAACTGACTTGAGCGAGTCCTTGTCTGTGCCAAGATCCGTCCTGAAAGAACTTCAGGAACACGCACGCGAGATAGAGGAAATCATTGCAACCCTTGAGGAGCTTGCTGATCAGGAGGGAATGCGCAGGATTAGGAGTAGCCTGAAGGAGTACGAACAAGGCGAATTCGTAGTCGTCGAAGACCCGAAGAAGATCGGGTCGCTACTTGAGGATTAGATGATGGTGGAGGAGCGCTTTCGGAGCGCGCCTACCAAACACTTTCTGAGGGAGCTCAAGAAGCTTCCGGCTGAGATAAGAGCGAGGGTTCTACTCGCAACCGTGGAAATAACGTCCAACCCGTACGCAGGCGTCAGGCTGAGAGGAGAACTAGGCGGTCTTCTTCGATGGAGAACCGGCGACTACAGAATAATCTGCAAAATAGATGAAGAGAGAAGCCTAGTAGTCTTGCTTGACGTAGGGCCCAGAGAATCTGTCTATGGCTGAACATTTCCTCTCTCATTCGCCTTCGCGTTTGGAGCCATCCGAGAGATGTCCAGAATGGCCGTCGTCCCAGGCTTGTGCCGATCAGACACACGCGCGTTGCGCATCAGAGCCAAGATAGACCCGTACCTGATGGGAGAGCGACATGAAAGTACCTGTTGGGCTTCCCCTCAATCTCCGCATTTACAATCATTCTTGTATGGCTATTCAGAGTTTGGTTTGGAAACGTACATACCTGTGCCTAGAGAGCTCAGGCCGAGAGCCGAATGGGAATTGCAGGAATGTCGGAAAAGAGTCCTTGCTACCTCACGTATCTAAGCCCAAGACCTGCCCTCGAAGTTTGTATCACTCTGCTAGGGCAAGCTAATATCTTGCGCTAGGGCCCCATCCGCTTGGGATCGTTCTTGACCGGCACAATCGGGCGTGTGCAAGAGGGAGCTTGGGTTGACAAGACTGTGTCCCTAGGTGAAGGCTGTGTCGTTGGTCAGGGTGCAAGTCTGCTCGGCCTCGTTCGGGTTGGGGCGGGGACGCGAGTAGAGCCGGGGACTGTGGTTTATGGACCCGTGACTGTAGGTCCAGGTTCCTTCATCGGTCCGAATGTGATCCTGGGGTTTCCGTCAAGGACGGAGTTGACAGACTCCGTCGTCAAAGGACAGAACATACAGGATTCCCCAAGTAGGGGGCAACTCACTATCGGGAGAGACTGCGTTGTCAGATCCGGCACATGCATATACTCTGACGTCTCGATCGGCGACTCGGTATCCTTCGGACACAATGTCATGGTTCGCGAGAAGGTTCGGATCGGAAATCACACGTTGATAGGAACGAGTGTGGTCATAGATGGATCGTGCGAGATAGGCGAGCGGGTCTCAATTCAGACAGGAGGATACCTGCCCATCAATTCCAAGATTGAGGACTCGGTCTTTCTTGGTCCCCACGTAGTTCTAACAAACGACAAGTACGTCATGCAGAAGATGACGAAACTGGTCGGCCCGACAATCCGCAAAGGCGCGAGCATAGGAGCGAACTCGTTGCTGATGCCTGCAGTTGAGGTCGGCGAGGGAGCAATTGTCGGCGCTCACTCCCTCGTGATGCACAATGTGCCTGCCCGATCCGTATCTGCTGGAGTGCCGGCGAGGAAACTGAAGAGGGTCCCGGCTGACTGGCGGACTTCTCTCCTGCCATCGTGATTGTGCTGTCGAATTGCCCAGTTCGAGTCGAAACGAGTTCGGCATTCTTAAATAGAGATCATCAGTTGAGTTGCCGAAAAGTCGTGGACGGCGACACACGGGCGACCAGACCAGGGCCTCAGATTGGGCTCATCGCACTAAGGTCGCGCACGATGATAAGCGGGAAGACAAAGCAAGGGGATGGGTTCACGAAATGAGAGAGAAGGCGATCTTGTGTGCCGCTGTTCTCGTTGTCATATTCCTTGTTTCTGCCTTGCCCTCGGCTGCGGTCGCACAGTCTGAATACGCATACAATGTCAAGATCAACAGGACTGTCAATGTCGGCCCTTGGGGCTTGGTCACTGTCGATGACGCGCTGACTGTGTACAATAATTCCACAGCCACCCTAGGCGATATCCCAATCGGTATTCCGCGCAACATGACTGCGGGACTGAAGTATCTCGAGGCCAAGGACAATCAGAATGTTGTTCTCACTATCGATCGCGATCTAGATCCATCGACTGACGTATATTGGTTCAAGGTCAGCTTCGCCCGAACGTTGGCGTACAACGAGAGCTACGGGTTCACCGTAACGTCTCTGTTCACGAATGTGCTCGTCCCGCATGGAGACGGCTACCAGTACAGATTCGCGATCATTCCAGTGCTCAAGGTGAAAGGTTGCACAGAGAACATGACGATCGTAGCCGTTTCTGAAACAGAGTTCACAGACTCCTTAGTTCCTGGTCGTGTCGAAAGTGGGGAGGAAGGGGCAGTTCGCCTAGTTGGCTACTTCGCCCCGATAGATGCATATGCAGCATGGCAAGTTTCGTTGAACGTGACATCTCCGAACCAGCATCTCGTCCGTGTTCCCAGTGTGATTCGGGAGGTCAGATTCGGCGAAGATGGATCGATACATGTGTCGGAGACATACACCTTCGAGAACTTGGGCAGTTCCGTCTCGACGATCTCGCTCACAATTCCCCAGAACTCCACTGACGTAATGGC
>CAZJVZ010000037.1:0-11981 GCA_964549795.1 uncultured Candidatus Bathyarchaeia archaeon | reverse complement strand
TTCTTTCAAACGTCGCTTCCGGCAAGTGGTTCATCGGAATCTGCACAACAGAAGCGGGCGGCGGATCTGACCTAGCCAATATCAAGGCTGTCGCAAAGAAAGTTGGCAACGAATACGTGATCAATGGAGAGAAGACGTACATTAGCGGCGTCGTCGAGGCGACCAAGAGAGGCGGCGGGCATCTTACGCTGTTTCGAACGGCCCCGGAACTCGGCAACAAAGGCATGACATTCGCTTACATCCCAGCGAAATCCCCTGGCATCACCTACACAACCTTCCGTGACATGGGACGCATGGGGCTCTCTACCGGGGGATTCTCCTACAAGGACGTCAAGATACCGGCGAAGTACGTGCTTGGCCAAGAGAACAGAGGATTCTACGTCAACATGGAAGGCTTCAACGTGGCCCGAACACTCGTCGCAAGCGCATGCCTAGGCGGAGCCGAGAAATGTCTTGAGCTTGGTGCTGACTATGTGAAACGTCGTGTCCTCTTCGGCAGGCCGCTCGCGAACTTTGAGGGGATCTCATTCGAGATCGCTGAAGACCTTGCTGAGCTAGAATTGACCAAGAATCTGCTGCTCAAAGGAGCTTGGATGATCGACCAACACTACAAGGATGGAAGCTTCAGCAACAAGGAGATCAACCAGACAATCGCGATCTGCAAACTGAAAGCACCTATGCTTGGCGTCGAGATAGTGAAGCATTCAATGATGTATCACGGCGCACTGGGATACAGCAAGGAAAGCCCGCTCGAGATGTGCATGAGAGGACTCATGTCTTATGTGGTCGGCGCTGAAGGCGGAGCCAACATAATGAAGATCATCATCGCGCGAGAGCTCATGGGAGACATCGCGGTACCTTACCGCGGGTAGCACTTCGAAACCGCTCAAGTCATCTTCATCTCTGACGACGTAGCATAGCCGAGAGGCTGGAGCCCACTCCGGAGATCAGACGTGGAACGAGTAGACGCTGCCATCGTAGGCGCAGGCCTTGCAGGCCTGTCCTGTGCATACACGCTCGCAAAAGCGGGCCTAGACGTGCTCGTCGTCGAGCGAGGCGACTATCCCGGAAGCAAGAACGTCACAGGCGGTAGACTCTACATGAACCCGATCAGGAAGTATCTTCCGGACATCTGGGATGAGGCCCCATTCGAGCGACACGTCGCAAAAGAGCGCCTGACGATGCTGGCAGATGACGCATCGATAACCATGGAACTAAGCTCAGATGCCTACGACAAGCAACCATATCACAGCTATACACTCATTCGTCCCACCTTTGACAGATGGCTCGCAGAGAAAGCCTCCGCAGAAGGCGCGGCTATAGTATCAAAATACAAGGTTGAGCAACTGCTGCACGAGAACAACAAGGTCGCAGGAATTCGAGCCGAGGGAGAAGACATCGGAGCAAACGTAGTAGTCGCCGCCGACGGCGCGATGTCATTCATCGCAGAACAGGCTGGACTTCGCTCCAAGCACGATCCTAGTCATTTTGCGGTTGGAGTGAAGGAGACCATTGAGCTACCGAGAAAGACGGTTGAAGACAGGTTCAACCTCCACGGCGACGAAGGCGCAGCACAACTCTACTTCGGGAGCGTCACCAAGGGCCTGACTGGGGGAGGATTCCTCTACACAAACCGCGGAAGCCTCTCGCTCGGAATCGTGGTCGGAATAGGCCCGCTGATGGAAAACGCGCAACACCTTGAGACTTTCCAGCTCATGGAGGAATTCAAGCAGCGTCCAGAGGTCTCTACCCTCATCGAGGGCGGCGAGACCGTAGAGTACTCGGCCCACACAATTCCCGAAGGAGGAATCAAATCCATACCGACTCTGTGCGGAGAAGGGATCTTGGTGGCCGGTGACGCAGCAGGATTCGCACTCAGCATGGGAATCATCGTGAGAGGAATGGATCTAGCCATAGCGTCTGGCGTAATGGCAGCCGAAGCCATCAAGGCCGCGAAGAAACGGGGTGACTACTCTGCCCAGTCGCTGGCCGCCTACCGGACCATGCTGGACGACTCCTTCGTGATGAAAGACCTCCAGACCTTCAGACATGTGTGGAGAGTACTCAGCAATCCACGGCTGTTCGAGAAGTACCCTCGTGCAATCGGCACCCTATTGACAGACCTCATGTTCATTGGAACCGATCCCAAACCAAAGCTTTCTTCAACAGCCCTGAAACAGATCAGAAAGAGCTTCCTCAACCTCTCAACCATGAAAGACGCACTCGACCTGCTCAAGATCTAGAGGGTGAAAGACACGAAAGTGGAAGAGAAACTCGGACGCAACGTGTTCAAGGTCGACAAGGAAGGACACATCAAGATCGACCACGAGATCTGTCGCGCCAAGTGCAAGACTAAGTACTGCCTTTTCGTGTGCCCGGCAAAAGTGTACTCGCTTGGCCCGGAAGGAGACGTGCATCCGTCACCAGACGGTTGCCTAGAATGCGGAGCATGTCTCATGGCATGCTTGGAAGACGCCCTAAGCTGGCACTACCCAAAGGCCGGGTTTGGGGTCCAATACCGGTTCAGCTGAAACGCAAAGATCCATCCAATTCAAATCCCCAAGCATGAGGGAAAGCCAATCACGGTCGCGATACTTGTCCGCGGGCTGCCAAATATGACTGATGGCTTCAAGAGTGCCCTCGCCCCGCGGGTTCATAGGTTGAGGCTCCTGCAGTAGCCTTTCAGGATCGCGGCAACATGGTCGTCGACTGATTTGTTAGTGTTGACGCATCACAGGAACCAAGCGAGCTTCCTGTAGACCACATACGGGATCATAACGCTGATATGACCCTCACACGGGTCCGCCACAACCGACGAACCATGAGCCACACAAGAATCGAGCCTTCGTGCCATGACCCCCGAACCCGACCCGTGGCGCTCATAGGCATTGAGAGGACCAAGAGAACAAAGAGACCCAATCGAAACTAGCCTAGTAGCCATCGAGAAGAAAGAAACAGCATGTTACGGGGTTGTCTCACCGATCTCTATCACGGTTTTCGATCCTGACGAGCTAAATTCTGAAGAGTTCATCCTGACTCTGCATTTTGTGATGCCTTGAAACAGCGCCATGGCGAATATTGCCCACGGGCAAGTCACGTCCCGTGGCATCAATATGCTGTGTACGTTGGGAGCGTAGGCGCATCCCTCGCAGTGAAGGACATGATCTGGATTGCGTTTCTCAATCCTGACTGTGATGTTCTTTGAAGCATTCAGCAAATCCGCAATTCTGACAAGGGCTTCATCTGGAAGCCTGGCGGTCAAGAGTTCTGGTGAAATCTGCTTGGTGAGATCACTGATGATTGGCATGGTCAGGTGAGCTAGTACCTGGGCAGGATCACGGCCCACAGCATCTTTCATAGCCTTCTGGTATCCAAAAAGGACACGATGAAAGATGGTCGCAGGATCTGATGCAGACAAGATATCCTGGGACAAGATGCACCACAGGTGCTGAAGAGACTCCCGACTGAACACCGAATAAATCATCCGCTACATTGTCCAGTCATTGCAGGCAACCGTGCAAGAAAGCCGAGGGCCGTCTATAATTCTTACCAGAATTCTGACAATGAACTCTCTCTGTTGCCAGGTCTCGGCTACCGTCGTCTTGCTCCCTACCATGCGGACTTTCGCCATCCCGGATCACTTCGGTATGCGCCAAGCTCCATCTGCTGGCCTAGAGCCCTTGAACCATTTGCCGCCGAGCGAGCGCACAACCTCGTTGACTTCGCTCCATGACTGGTCCAAGTACCGTTTCGGCTTCATCGTGAAGCCGTCGAAGCCGTCCAGGATCTCCATATCGTGACGGGAAAGCACAGTTGGAGAAGGTGGAGACGATTGAGTAGCCAAGGCGAGCGACATGCGATAGTCTGCAGCAAAGGTGGGCGAGCGAAACGAAGGAAGAACGACGCAACAAGGCCATGCATACAATTTGCATGCCTAAAGACGATCAACATCGACCCCCAGGAAGTAAGTACACAACCACTCATCAAGCCAACTGACCGTCCAAGAACAGAAGGAGATCGACTCCACACAGAGCTACTTCATTCTCTTGGCCACCGCAACCTCATCTACGCTGTGTATGACTGCGCCTAGTTCTTCGAGGCTGTGCTTCACGGAATCTGTGTTGATATCGCTGCCGTCTATTGATATCTTGATGCTCTCAGTGCTCTGGTCGATTTCAGCAAGCGATATGCTCACGTGATCAATTCCGCGAAGTGACGCTAGCTTGGAAGCCAGCTCGTAGATGGGTGGCTCGTGAGGTTTAAGAACATCTAGAACCATCTTCTTGATCGTCGGGTTCACCAAGCCCTTCTGAGTCTTCGTCCGCACTTTGCTCCCTATTGCATGGATCCACCATATATGAGGCTGCCGGGCGCCGAAGTTCACAGACTGGACGAGTTACGCTGGAATGGCTCTCAAAACCAACACGATGAATGCTGTGGCAGCACCAACAATGATCATCCTCAAACCCGAGATCAACATATTCTCTTTGGAGATTCTGCCCAAGAACGCGCCGAGGCCGAATAGGGTTGTCATTATGAGAGCCACTGAAGCCAGAAGTGCTTGTTCCGGAGAGAGGACGTGGAGAAGCGATAAAGCGTAGGGCGTCATGGGAATCGCTGCGGCCAAGGCCGGAGAAATGCCATCCACGAAGGCAGCCCATAGAGAAGCCGCGTGTGCTGCCTTTGCATGGACGGAGCTCCGCATGTCCGACAGCATCGCCTTTTTCAGCCCCTTCAGACGGCGCATCCTCTCCGCTCTCTCGGTCAAGTAGGCGCCCGAGAACCCAGACATTCCCATCGCGACGGTCGCCCCTAGACCTGCGCCGATTACTATCCTCGGGTCGCTGGCGCCGGTGGTATGAGCGCCAACAATAACCCCGAGCATGGTCATGGCTCCGTCAAAGAAGTTCATCACGAAGTAGCGTCGCGAGATGCCTGAAACGCCAGAAATCTTGAGGTGCCTTCTGAAACGCCTGATGGCTTCCAGCATACACTTGAGGGCTCCGCCTTGGGTATTCACTATCTGACCAAAAGCCTTTGTCCGGTATCGCCCGGGAGGGGTTGGAAAATGAGTGCGACGGCACCAGCAACGTCCCTGTCGGACTCGAATCACCAGTGCTTCTCTCGAGCATCACCGCCATGCACTGACAACACTCTGTCACCGCGATCGCAGGCCCCACAACCGTGCGATCGCACACGAACCAACTTGCTATGTTGAACCCCTGTTCCATTTCCCGCATGAGAGCCCATATCCCCACTCCGGTTTCTCGCCATACTCTAGAGGGGACAGTCACGGTCTCGGCACTGAACCTTCGTGGCTGTGCGCTCCCCCGGCGCCAGACCCTGGGACGTGATCCAACACCTCGTCTCTTTGAGGAAATCACAGTATCTCCAAACGAAATTCAGGGGTCGTGGCGGACGCAAAGGTGACCGAAACTGTGGCCCATGATAGCCGTAATCCGCTCGAAACAGCGCCAATCGTTATGCGACACCAGAACCAGGCCAAGACGCCCAACCAGCAATTCACAACTGGACAGCAAGGCGCTTCTTGTGCCGCGACGGAATCAATACCGTGCATATTCGCTAGGAGAATCAACACTTAGGAGAGTTGACCATGGCCACCGCCAGCACATCTTATAGCGCCCACAACCCATGTGCATCGACGAAGTAAGTTGCACATCATAGCATGCATGAAACAGGTTGTCGACCTCCAACAGATCAGGATCAAGCGCGACACTCGTGAGCCTGTCCTAGAGGGCCTACCAGTTCTCTTCGGCGACATGGACAAGAACGCGCTTGAAGAGGCTGTGAGGATGAAAGAGAAGCACGGAGCCAAGGTTACGGTTCTGTCAGTAGGCTCTGTGAAACTAAAGGACACGATCCTCGAGGCGCTCGCAATGGGAGCCGACGAGGCTTGCATGGTCATCGACCCCGCGAGTGAGGGATCAGACACAGCCGGTTCAGCAGCCACCCTAGCAAAGGCGATCGAGAAGATCGGCCAGCATGACCTCATACTGGTCGGAGAGGGATCCACGGACAATTACTCGGGGCAGATTGGCTCAAGGATCGCTGAGATACTCAACGTCCCTCAGATCACGTATGTTAGAGAACTGTTCATCGAGGGAAGCAGTGTCACGGCAACCCGGGATATTGAAGCAGCACTCGAGGTTGTGAAGACCAATATGCCTTTGGTGGTCTCGGTCACGAGCGAGATCAACAAACCACGGAGAGCGCCACTGACGCAGATTCTCAGGGCGTCAAAGAAGCCGATGCAGACATGGACACTGAGAGACCTCGGACTCGACGCAGCAAAGGTCGGCTTGCAAGCGTCTGCGATCCAAGTCGTCAGCAATTTGGCACCTCAACAGGAGCGCAAAGGCATCATCTTCGAAGGAGAGCCGGATGAAGCGGCTGGGAAACTGCTTGACGCTATCCGCAAGGAGGGAGCCCTACCATGACCCCCGGAATTCTTGTAAGCTCGGAGACCGACGAAGGCGCCTTCGGGCTTCTCACAAAGAGCCGCGAGCTCTGTAAAGCCTTCAACCTGGAACTGTCTGCGCTGCTCCTTGGAGGCGACAGTGACAAGAGAGCTCACTCATATTTCGAGCATGGAGCACAAAACGTCTTAGCAGTTCCCAGCAGCGGCGGAGAAACGCTAGACGCGGAGACGTACGCTCGCATTCTGTTCGAGATCGCCAAAGAGAGCGGACCTGACGTTCTCCTGATCAATTCGACTCGGCTCGGCAAAGAGACAGCCGGACGCGTCGCACAGAAGCTTCAGGCAGGATGCGTGACTGACGCGATTGGATTGGACTCAAAGGATGGCCAGCTAGTGATCAACAGGTATGCGCTCGGAGGAAACACAGTATCATCTGAAATCATCAAGACGACAAAGAAAGTTGTTTCAGTGATGCCCAGAACCTTCGAGGCTCAGCCTTCCGCAGTGCAGGGCAAGATCCAGGTTCTGGATCTCAAGATCCCCGCTCGACGAGTACAACCTGTGGAGAGGAAGAAGAAGGTCGGCGAGTCGGTCGACATCGAGTCCGCTGAGATCCTCGTATGCGTCGGTAAGGGCGTATCCAACAAGGACGACCTAACGATGGTCAATGAACTCTGCGCCGCGCTGAAAGGAGAACTGGGCTGCACTCGTGCATTATCCTCTGACTACCATTGGATCTCAGAGGACCGAATGGTGGGAATCTCTGGCAAGAGATGCAAGCCGAAACTCCACGTGTCGATCGGAGTCTCAGGACAGATACAACACACAGTTGGAGTTCTTGGCTCGAAACTGATTGTGGCGATCAACAAGGACAAGGAAGCGCCAATCTTCAAAATAGCCGACTACGGGATAGTCGGAGATCTGTACCAAGTCGTCCCGAAACTCGTCCAGAGAATCAGGGCGCTTGGAAGCTAACCCTTTCAGCTTGGTCAAGACTAATACCACGCCTGACGACTGCGGTATCAGAGACTCGCCGTATGCTCCGTGTTGCATGTCGGTCGTGAAACGAGGCATGATCAAGCAGAATCTCAGACCATGGCAAAGACTCATACGCAGAGGTGAAACCCACACCGATGGCGAGCATCACATCAAGCGGAAGATCTGTGAGATAGGCCGGGAGATGAATGAATCCGGTCTTGCTCTATTTCTTGGAGCGTATGCTCCGGGCAACCTGAGCGCAAGAGAACCAGCCTCAAGCCTGATCCACGTGACACCGAGCGGCCTTTCGAAAGGGGAACTGAAGCCTGACGATCTTGTGACGGTGAATCTCAGTGGCGAGAGAGTTGGAGGCAAGCTGCGAGCTTCGACTGAGACTCCGATGCACTGCTCCATCTATAGGAGGAGACCGGACGTGAACGGCATTGTGCACGCACATTCTCCGATGTCTATGGCTTATGCTGTGACGAACAAGGAACTTCAGGTGACCACGATAGAGTTGGCGGGCGTGGCTGGAGGACGAGTGCCAATCGCACGTTATGTCACTCCTGGCACTGAGGAGTTGGGCGAGGTTACCCTTGAAGCTCTTGGTTCAGGCAACGCGGTGATCATGCAGAATCATGGCCTCGTTACCGTGGGCACAACACTCCGGGAGGCTTTCGACACGGCCTTGAGTGTGGAATACACGGCCACTGTGAACCTGTATGGCAACCTGCTTGGAGATCTTGTGGAGCTGCCGGCCGAGGAAGTCCGACGTATCAGGAGGAGCATTCTCGAGAGATATGGTCAGAGATAGTTCAGTCACTGCGCTTGGCCTTGAGATGTGAATTCGCCCATTCGAATCCTTGGTCCAACGCCTGCATGTTCAGGTCCGCCGATCCCTTAGGCGCTATGTCCCCAATGCTCTTCTTGAGACTGCCAAGCCTGACCACTCCGGTGACTGAGGCGACGGCTCCGAGCATGACCATGTTGGCAACGAGCGTCTTCTTGAATTCCTCCGCAGCCATCTTTGTTGCGGGAACACGGTAGACTGTGCCTTTGGTTGCTTCCGCGAGTCTCGGTACAAGATCTGCGTCAACAAATAGAAGGCTCCCGGATCTCAGGTCGGCTCCATATCTCTCAAAGGACTCTTGGGACATTGCGATCGTGATGTCAGCCGAGATCACCTTCGGGTAGTCGATCTTCTCATTTGAGATCACCACTTCTGAGCGAGCCGCGCCACCTCTTGTCTCGGCACCGTACGATTGAGTCTGTACAGCCTTCTTGCCTTCGTGGACTGCCGCAGCATGTCCCAGGACAATTCCTGCTAGGATCACGCCCTGCCCGCCGAATCCAGCAATTCTGACTTCAGTTCGACTCACGGCTGGCCACCTTGAACTGCTCTGCGTAGAGTTGGCTGAGTTCCGGGACATCGATGTCGATGAACTTCCCGATGACAAACTTGCCAGACAGTTCTTGCTCGCTCATTTCGCGAGCCTTCTCGAGTGTGATGGACTGTTTCTGGAACCAGCGCATCATCTCGACGGGGTCAGTGATGCCGATCCTTCGACCGTAGTGGACGGGGCATTGCGACATCACTTCAAGAAATGAGAATCCCTTCCTGGTCAACGCCTCCTTCATCGCAGCAACAACCCCGGCAACATGGTAGGTGGTCCACCTCGCAACATACGTGCCACCGGCGGCTATGACAAGCTTCGAAAGGTCAAACGGCCTCTCCAAGTTCCCGAAGGGTGTTGTAGTGGTACGTATCCCTCGCGGCGTCGTGGGAGCCACTTCTCCCCCCGTCATTCCGTAGATCATGTTGTTGACGCAAATCACTTTGACGCCTATGTTCCTCCGGGCGGCGTGTATGAGATGATTCCCACCGATCGCCGAGCAGTCGCCATCGCCCGTGAAGACAACGACCTCCAGCTCCGGATTGGCAAGCTTCACGCCAGTAGCGAACGCGATTGGCCTGCCGTGAGTCACGTGTAGGGTGTCAACGTCGAAGAATGGACTGGGGATCCAACCACTGCATCCGATGCCAGCGACGCAGACGATCCGGTTCATCGGAATCCCCGCTTGGTCGACAGCTCTCAGAAACGATTGCGCAACAATCCCGTTGCCACAACCAGCGCAGTGTGTGTGAGGTTGCGCTCCCTTTCGCAGGTACTTGGCCAAGGGATGGCTTTCGGCTTCTGTTATCACTTGTTGGCAGCCTCCACCACATGCTGCAGAACATAGTCGGGCCTATGCAAGGTTGCGATAGTTTCCGGCGGAAGGAAGGTCGTCTCCGTCCCGGCGGGTGCGGCTCTTTCGATTTCTGGCAGCAATTGGCCTAGATTGTTCTCCAGCACGATGACTTGACGGATGGACGCGAGTGCCTCGCTTACGGCCCGTGAGGGGAAGGGCCAGAGTCCCTTCAATCTAAGCAGGCCCACGTGGATTCCCTTCTCTCGAGCCCGCTTCACAACATACTCTGCAGTCCTGACGCAGCTCCCGTAAGCAACAAGCGCGACCCTAGCATCATCCAGTAACACTTCCTCTGTCTCGGAGATCTCTGCCGTGTGCGATTCTATCTTTTCGCTGATTGTTCGAACGATCTTGTCGATTGCCTCCGGTGCACTTGCTTCCCGCTTTCCGTACTCGTCATGTGATGAGCCGGTCACATGCGCAGAGAACCCCCTTCCAAAGACAGGCATCGGGGCGACGGACGGACTGAGGAACGCGCGAGCGGCCTCCTCTTGACTCGACGGGATCTTCCTGCTGACGATCCTCAGAGACTCTTCTTCGGGAATGACCACTTCTTCACGCATGTGGGCAACCGTCTCGTCGGCAAGCACGATCACAGGCGTCCTATACTGCTCAGACAGGTTGAACGCACGGATTGTCATGCTTAACATGTCCTGAGCCGAGGATGGTGCTAGGGCAATTATCGCATACTCGCCATGGCTGCCGTGCCTCGCTTGGACAACGTCGCCCTGCATCGGAGCCGAGACGATTCCGGTGCTTGGCCCTGCGCGTTGCACGTCGACAATCACGCACGGAGTCTCAGTCATCACGGCGTACCCGATGTTCTCCTGCATAAGGCTGAACCCGGGGCCCGAAGTCGCAGTCATCGCTTTGAGGCCCGCCCATGAAGCCCCGATCACACTCCCGATCGCCGCGATCTCATCCTCCATCTGAATATAGACACCACGAGCCTTCGGCAGAAGCTGAGACATCTTCTCTGCAATCTCACCTGCCGGGGTGATCGGGTAGAAGGCGAAGAATCGGCATCCTGCCGCAACAGCACCGAGTGCGCAGGCTTCGTTTCCCTGCATGAAGCAAGTTCCAGATCTCACGAGGGCGAAGTCCTAGACCTCCCGACGACATATATCGCAAGATCGGGGCAATAATACTGGCAGATCCTGCATCCCGTACACTTCTCTGGGCCAACGACCTCCGGGGGATAGACACCCTTTTTGGTCATGCGGCCGCTTATCTTCAGGATCTTGACCGGGCAAAACTCGACGCAGATCCTGCACCCCTTGCAGAGTCCCTCCAAAATGACGATCTTGGGTGCATCAAAGGCGGAGGCCATCGTTTCTACTCGGCGTTGAACGTAGAAATGAACCTCTGATAACTCTGCCGTATAGAGAGTCCATGTTCGACGACCTGCTGCGACTATCTCCGCGAAGCCAGCTGACCGCTGTGGACTCTGAATGTCGTTCAAGGATCGCCCAGCGTTCTGATCGAGAGGAACTGCAAGGGTTCCATCAAAAAGTGGCCTAGCAGAAACTGTGAGATAGATCGGAACATGCACGACAGAACGCTGGAGCGTGGTCGCCTAGAGCCGAGCGGCCGGTAGAGTCTTAGGAAACCGGAGACCGAGGAGCGGTTAGAAACTCACTCCACCCCAAAGCTCGAGAGCTTGCTGCAGTTCCTTGCTTCCTTTTGCTGCCTCTTGGGGGCTAATTCCAGCCGCGGCCGCCTCCACGGCAGCTCTAACGGCTCTTGCACCGGCGTGACTTCCGCCAGGGTGTCCGTGACAACCTCCCCCGAACAGGAAGAACGCGTCATTACCGTATGTCTCGTACACTTTCCAGACATGCCCTGGATGCAGGCCCCCGGAGGCTACTGGCACGACGGTCTTGAGATTGCTCCATGGTTGATCGAAATACAATCCGCCCTCTTTCGGCGTGTAGTTCTTGCGCATGAGATTGCATCTGTCCTTGAGTGCTTGGAATTCGCCCTCTAGTTTGCCTACTCCGGTCCCAGTGTGTATGTGGTCTACGCCGACTAGGCGCGCCCATTTGGCTAGAACCTTGAATTCTACTCCGTGATTGGATTGGCGATCGATAACTGCATGCATGGCCCTGTGGCAGTGGAGAGCCAAGCCCAACTCGCCAGTGCGTTTTCTCAGAGACGCTACGGCTGCGAACCCGGCTGTAAGGTAGTCGATCATGACGAATTTCCCTCCTTTCTTTGCAATGTAGTCGCAGCGCTTCAGCATCTCCTCTGTGTCACCTGCAGTGACGTTTGCCCACCAGCCCTTGCTCTCGCCTGTCTCTTTCTCGGCCTTCTC
>CAZJVZ010000036.1:0-12324 GCA_964549795.1 uncultured Candidatus Bathyarchaeia archaeon | reverse complement strand
ACAGAGAGTATAGTCTAGAATGTTTACGGTAAATATCTCCTTGCTCAGAGTAAATATAGTTCATGACAACACCCCCAAGCAAGGTTCGAATATAGTCTGCTAGCCCCGCAGACGCGATCGACAGATTCACGGCCCTGGGAGAGAGAGAATGTACGAGATCTCTAACAAGAAAGTGTTGAGCGATGCCAGGAGGCCGATCATCGTGGATGCGCGTCACCTTGCCCAGAAGGAGCGTGTAGGGCAGCTCGTTACAACAGCACCGAACGAGTACACACGAAGTCCGGGGCAAAGTGCAATTGGGAATCATGCAGGATCTTGTAGGATTTGGTGACCACACGGGCGATCGGAGGCGGGGATATGCGCGATCAGATCCATGAGATCCTTTCTCCCTTCAAGACAGATCGATCACAGCTCATTCCAATTCTGCAGAGAGTCCAAGAGAAGTTGACCTATCTCCCAGAAGAAGCAATCTCAGGCATCGCGAAGTATCTGAATCTCACCGAGAACGAGGTCCTCGGAGTCGCAAGCTTCTATGCCCAGTTTCGATTCACTCGCCCCGGAGACCACGTAATCAAAGTCTGCTCTGGCACCGCCTGCCATGTGCGAGGAGGAGAAAGCCTTCTCCAGGCTCTGCAGACTGAACTCAAAGTCAACCCAGGAGGGATGACCGAGGACGGCAAATTCAGTCTTGAGCAGGTTGCATGTCTAGGGTGCTGCGCATTGTCTCCAGTGATGGTCATCAACGATGATCCGTACGGCAAGGTGAGTTCGAGGAAACTGAAGCAAATCCTCGACATATACAGAAAGGGTTGAGGCAGATGTCCTTCGTTCATCCAAACGGCACTGTGCATGCCAAAGTCAAGGATTTCCTGCAGATCCAGAAGGAGGCCTCGAAAGAATGGATGCAGCTCCAACATAGCGAGAAACCGCGAATCCTCGTCGGTACGGCATCGTGTGGCAGAGCCGCCGGCGCACTAGCTGTTCTTAGCAGCATCAAGAAGGAACTTTCGAGAGCCAACTTGGACGCGACCGTAATGGAAGTTGGTTGCCTAGGATTCTGCTACCGCGAACCCTTGCTCGCCATACAGAAGCCAGGTCGCCCAGAAATACTGTACGGCAATCTTACGCCTGACACGGCCTCAGAAGTCGTCTCTGACTACCTTACAAAAGATAGTCCGCGCCCTGACCTCGCGTGCGGCACACTCGGAGATCATGAAGTCGCCGGCATACCTAATCTCCTGAGCCTTCCGGAACTTCAGTTGCAGGTCCGCTTGATTCTGCGCAACTGTGGTCACATTGATCCCGAAGACATCAGACACTACATGGGAAACGGCGGCTACACTGGCCTAGTCAAAGCTGTTCAGATGACACAGGAGGAGATAATCGAGGAAATCAAGAAGTCGGGATTGAGAGGAAGAGGGGGCGCAGGTTTCTCAACCGGCCAGAAATGGGAATTCTGCTACAAGGCAACATCTCCAGAGAAGTATACGATCTGTAACGCCGACGAGGGCGACCCCGGAGCGTTCATGAACAGATCGCTGCTGGAAGGCGATCCCCACTCGGTTCTTGAAGGAATGGTCATTGCTGCTCGTGCTATTGGTGCAAGACAGGGCTACATCTACTGTCGAGCCGAGTATCCGCTGGCGTTACGTAGGCTTCGCACAGCGGTCGAACAGATGAAGCAGTACGGGCTTCTAGGGAACAACATCCTGGGCTCTGGTTCCGGATTTGAGATAGAGATCAAGGAAGGAGCCGGCGCGTTCGTCTGCGGAGAAGAAACAGCTCTCATGGCCTCCATAGAGGGCAGACGCGGAATGCCCAGGCCCAGGCCTCCATTCCCCGCCACGTCGGGCCTATGGGGGAAGCCAACAGTCATCAACAACGTGGAGACACTTGCCAACGTTGCTCTGATTCTTCAGAAAGGTTGGCAGCATTTCGCGCAATACGGAACTGAGACAAGCAAGGGAACAAAGACCTTCTCGCTAGTAGGCCGAGTCAAGAAGACGGGACTGATTGAGGTTCCGTTCGGCCTGACGATGCGCCAGATCGTGTACGACATCGGCGGCGGAACTCTGGGGGACAAGAGGTTCAAAGCGGTCCAGACCGGCGGTCCTTCAGGTGGATGTCTCCCATCGAGTTTTCTTGATGTGCCGGTCGACTATGAATCACTGACGGCCGCAGGATCCATCATGGGTTCCGGCGGCATGATAGTGATGAATGAGGATACCTGTGTTGTTGATGTGGCCAAATACTTCCTAGACTTCACACAGAAGGAATCTTGCGGAAAATGCGTTCTCTGCCGTGAAGGAACTAGACAGATGCTCTACATTCTTGAAGACATCGCGAGAGGAAACGGCAAGCCTGAGCATGTGGACCTACTGTTGGAGCTGGGTGAGGCAATCAAGGCGGGGTCACTCTGCGGACTAGGACAGACAGCGCCGAACCCTGCACTTACCACAATTCGATACTTCCGAGACGAGTATGATGCACACATAAACAAGAAGCAATGTCCGGCGAGAGTCTGTAGAGATCTCATCGCGTTCTACGTTCTTCCGGAGAAGTGTGCAGGTTGCGGCATCTGCCTCAGAGAATGTCCCGTTGGAGCAATCAGCGGCGGTAAGAGGATGATACACGTTATCGACCAGAGCAAGTGCATCAAATGCGGGAGCTGTTACGAAGTCTGCCCGCCCAGGTTCAGCGCGGTCGCGAAGGTATCCGGAGAACCGGTGAAGACCCCTGAGAAGCCAATCCCCGTCTATGATCAGAAACCAGATTGACTTCATGGAGAGAAATGGTTTGGAGACAATCAACCTCACGATTGACGGGAAGAAGATCACAGCAGAGAAAGGATCGTCAGTGCTAGATGCAGCCTTGAAGGCCGGCATGTACATTCCGAATCTGTGCCATCACCCCGACCTCTCTCCATTCGGCGCCTGCAGACTCTGTCTCGTCGAAATACGTGGCATGCGCGGTCTGCCAGCCGCATGCAGCACTCCAGCTGAGGAAGGAATGATTGTCCAAACAGAGACGCCCAAGACCAAGCAGATGCGACGCGTTGCAGTTGAACTGCTGATCGCGAGTCACCCGGGTGAATGCTTGACATGCGACAAGAACCTGCGATGCGAACTGCAGGCCCTCGTCGCATACCTCGGCGTTGACAAGTCACGCCTAAGAAAAGAGACAAGAACCATTCCAGTCGACTTGACCAGCCCTCTCTTCGTGCGCGACCCGAACAAGTGCATTCTATGTGGTCGATGCGTCAGGATCTGTCAAGATGTACGAGGTGTGGGCGTACTATCCTTCATGAACCGAGGCAAGCAGACACTCATATCCTCCGCTTTCGACGCTCCTCTCTCCGGATCCGATTGTAGGTTCTGCGGTTCGTGCGTTGAAGTCTGCCCGACTGGAGCACTCAGCGACAGAGATCACAAATGGAGAACATGGTCTGAACGCGAAGAAGCCCTCGTGCCATGCAAGCATGCTTGTCCCGCCGGGGTCGACATTCCACGCTACCTCCGCTATATCGCCGAGGGAAGGTATCCCGAAGCGGTTGCCGTGATCAGAGAGAAGGCTCCGTTTCCGGGAGTGCTCGGGCGCGTGTGCACTCATCCCTGCGAGGACATCTGTCGCCGCGAGAAACTGAATGAACCCATTTCCATCAGAAACCTGAAGCGTTTTGCAGCCGATCACGACACTGGCCTCTGGAAGCAGCATCTCAAGATGCTGCCTTCGACCGGTAGAAAGGTCGCCATTATCGGCTCGGGACCAGGAGGATTGACTGCAGGCTACTTCCTGCGGAAGTTCGGGCATGACGTCACGGTGTATGAGGCGAATCCCAAACTCGGAGGAACAATGCGAACAGGCATACCCAGGTTCCGATTGCCGGAAAAGATCCTCGACAATGAGATAGAGGAGATAAGGCGCTTTGGAGTTGAAACGAAAACAAACGCCCGCATCGAATCATTGGATGATCTGTTCAAACAGGGTTGCGACGCGATTCTTGTCGCCATCGGAGCCCACAGAAACAGTAGAATGGGGATCGATGGAGAAGACTCCGCAGGAGTCATAGATTCCATTTCATTCCTCAGAGATGTCAGCTTGGGCAAGAAGATGAGCTTGGGACGCAAAGTGGCAGTAGTTGGCGGAGGAAACGCAGCCATAGACGCAGCTCGTACAGCTCTCCGACTACGCTCCGAAGTAACAATCCTGTATCGCCGCACAAGGACGGAAATGCCTGCTAGCGCAGAAGAGGTTGACGCAGCCATCGAAGAAGGCGCCATGACTCAGTTCTTGGTTGCTCCCAAGAGAATAGGCAGGAACAACGGAACTGTAACGCTAGAATGTATACGCATGGAAATGGGCGAACCTGACGCTTCCGGCAGACGACGTCCGGTTCCCATCGGGGGAAGCGAGTTCACATCAGAGTTTAACACGGTCATTACCGCGATTGGTCAGGTTCCTGACGTACCAACAGCCTACGGACTGGAGAGCGGACCGGGCAAAACGTTGCTTGCCGATCCCTTGACTGCCAAGACGAATAGAAAGGGCGTGTTTGCCTGCGGCGATGCTGTGAGCGGACCCGCATCAGTGATCGAAGCCATAGCTGCCGGCAGAAAAGCAGCCGGCGCCATAGACAAGTATCTGCAAGGCAAGGGCCACCTCGATGAGCCTCTCATACCACCAAGCGAGCCCGATTGCCACTTCGGCCGCCAGAAAGGTTTCGCTGCATTACACCGCGAAAGCAGCAGGATGACACGAGCCGAGAAGCGAACCTGCAGCTTCGACGAATTTGACCTTGGTCTGGAGGAGAAAGCAGCAATCGGAGAGGCGGCTCGATGCCTGAAATGCGACCTGAGGCTCAAGGTCTCGCAGGTGGTGCCACCGCCGATAGAAACCAGACCAAGACAGCGTATTGATGGCAGCCCCGACTGAACAGGTAGAACGTAGCGAAAGCCTATCGATTGGTATGATCCGGTCTTCCTCAGCTCAGGAGCCCAATTCCCGGCGGCGGCAACGTGACTACAAGCGCATCTGCACAGCATTGCGGTTTGGCGCCGGAGAATGCATAGTCGTCTTTCGTCGCCCGCGTGAAGAGATGTACGCGCGCGCCGAGGAGATTCGCCACGCCGAGCAAGAGAGAATCCAATTCTTGATCCTGGTGATACAAACAGAGATACATGGAGGGCCCACACAACGGCTCGATGCGGAAAGGCACTCACCCGAGTCCAGAAGTAGTGCCCAACATCAACGTCGCTCACCTCGGCCAAGCAACAGCGCTAAGTAGTTCTGGAGAGAGGTGGTCAGCGGCGTTCCGCATTGACTGGATTCGAAGAACTGAGTTTCGAAGCTGCGCCCAAGATAGCCGTCAAGCCCCCGGGTCCTCGGTCACAGGAACTACTTGCGAAGCAGAGTTCGCTTGAGACACGTTCTGTCGTCTATCCGAAGGCCTTTCCGTTCGCGATTGATTCCGCCAAGGGTGCAACAATAAGGGACGTTGATGGAAACCTGTTCGTCGATTGGGTCGGCGGCATATGTGTACTCAACGTGGGCTACGGCAATCCCGTCGTGGCAGCGGCCGTGAGATCTCAGCTGGAAAGAATCTGGCACTCACTTGAGATCCCGACAGAAGCCAGAATCACATTCTTGGAGAAGACCCACTCGGTACTCCCAGGTAGTCTGCGAGGCCATGCGAAGGTGCTTACGACTGTCACAGGTGCAGACGCTTGCGAAGCCGCGATCAGCCTTGCGAAACATGTGACAGGAAAAAGGACCATAGTTGCGTTCGAGGGCGCCTATCATGGAATCCATCAAGGAATCGTCAGCCTGACCTCCAGCCGAGCATACTTGCGCTCTTCAGGCACGATGAGACAAGGGGTCTTCCGTCTCCCATTCCCATACCCGTATCGGTTCCCATTCCCGGCCAAGGAAGGAGACGAGGCGAAGGTCATCCTCAGATACCTCGAACACCTGTTGGAAGACGAACACTCAGGCTTGGACGACACGGCCGGCATTCTCGTCGAGCCGATCCAAGGCGAAGGCGGATACATAGTCCCCACAGAGGATTTCCTGCCCGGTCTGAGAGAGATCGCCGACAGATTCCAGATCCCGCTCATCATCGACGAAGTCCAGACGGGCTTTGCGAGAACCGGGAAGTTCTGGGGTTGCGAGTTGACCAACACCTCACCTGACATCATGTGCGTGTCAAAATCTGTTGGGGCCGGACTACCATTGTCTGTGGTTGCCTACCGGCAAGAGTATGATGAGAGACTGCCAGACGCGTTCCACCTTGGAACATATCGTGGAAATCCGGTTGCCATGGCGGCAGGAGCTGCAACCATCGACTACATCAAACAAGAGAATCTCGCCAACAGGGCGGAGCGACTCGGTGGGAAAACGATCTCAGAGTTCAATAGAATCGCGGAAACCAGCAAGAACATCGGCGAAGTAAGAGGCGTGGGCTTCATGATGGGAAATGAGATCGTCGAATCCAAGACAACTCGGAAACCTTCGAAGGACATGGCATCGAAAATGCGAAAGACAATGTTCGAGAACGGTCTTCTGATGCACACGTGCGGCCATTTCGGGAACGTGTTGCGATTCATGGCTCCTCTGGTGATAAGCGAGAGTCTGCTCGAGAAAGGGCTCGGAATCTACGAGAACGCCGCGAAGGCAATTTAGATTCAGAGTACAAGTACAAGCATTGGCCTCAACGTGACGAGGCGTCTGTTCCGCACCTAGTGAGAGAAGAAATGGCAGATCAGAGAAAGCGCGCTGACAAGACGCGTACCCTAAGGGAAGCGATCAAGGAATTCGTCCACGATGGGTATTCGCTGACTCTTGGCGGATTCTGCGGGCGAAATTCTCAGGCCGCCGCATATGAGATCGTGCGTCAGAATAGGAGGAATCTAACAGTCATCGATGACAGCCCAACGGATCAGTTGGACATACTGATCGGTGCGGGATGCATTAGAAGAGTCGAGATCGCTTGGCATGGAGTTTCCCTTTTCTCGCTTGCCAGGAACTTCCGTCGAGCTGTCGAGGAGAAGATTCCTCAACCGATTGAGGTGGAGGATTACTCTAACTATGCGGCGGGTCTGAGGTTCATGGCAAAAGCAATGAATGTGCCCTTCTTGCCGACGAGATCCCTGCTCGGCTCGGACATACCAAAGCACAACGAAAGAATCAAGATAATCAGGGACCCTTACGAGGGCGAACCGGTCGCGCTTGTTCCGGCAGCCTCACCAGATGTTGCGATAATACACGTGCAGCGCGCCGACAAGCAGGGAAATGCCCAGATATGGGGGCATCTGGCGAACGACGAGAACAAAGCGAGAGCTGCCAAACATACTGTGGTAACTTGCGAAGAGATAGTGAAAGAGAAAGACATCCTGAAGATTCCCAACATGACGGCGCTGCCTTCCTACTGCGTGGACGCCTTGGTCAAGATTCCATATGGAAGCCACCCATGGTCTTGCTATGGATACTACTATCATGACATCATATTCCAGAGAGATTACGCGAAGAACAATGAAACCCGGCTTAGTTTCTTGAAGTGGCTCGATGAATGGATATTGAGTTGTGAAGACCAGAACGAATACTGCAGAAAGGTAGGCAAAGCGAGGCTGTCGAGGCTCGCAAAGATGGAGCGAGCAATCAACAGGATTCCAGTCTAGGTGCGGGCGCATGACACGCGAAGAACATGCGAAGGGTTACAGTCACGCGGAACTTATGGCGGTTCTTGCGGCCAAGGAGATCAGGGACGGCGACAAGGTCTTCGTTGGAATCGGAGTCCCGATGATTGCGGGATTCCTAGCGGTCCACTCCCACGCCCCAAACGCTGTGCTCATGTTCGAGGGCGGTTATCTTGGCAGCCACCCGCCGATGGTATGCACTGACGTCGGAGATAGCGTGCTAGGGTTTGGAGCGCCATACGTAACGAGTTCGTGGCGAACGTTCAGCGATCTCCAGCACGGCTACTGCGACATAGGAATAATCGGAAGCGCCCAAGTCGACAAATACGGCAATGTCAATTCAACCTCAATTCTCGACGGCGGCAACCATGAGAATCCCAAGATACGACTGCCAGGCAGTGGCGGAGCGAACGACATCGCCTCATCTGCCGGACGCGTGTTGATCATGGCGAGATTGGAGAAACGACGCTTTGTGCCTCGTGTGGACTACATAACGTCTCCTGGGCACATTGAAGGATACGAATCGCGACGGACGGCCGGGCTGAAAGGTGGAGGGCCCGTGGCCGTAATAACTGACAGAGCAGGCTTCAGATTCGACGGAGATACGAAGGAGATGTATCTGAGCCACCTTTACCCAGGCGTGAGTGTTGAAGAAGTCAAGAAAGAAGTTGGCTGGAATCTTCGCGTCGCCGAGCATATGGAAACTGTCGAACCCCCAACAAAGGCCCAGATCCATTTCATGCGAAGCTATGATCCGACAGACGTGATCCTGCGAAGGAGACACTTGTTCGAGAGCATTGACTTCCCGTCATGGTCTAGACTGGCCATGAGTAGCTGGGAAAAACATGCTCGACGCGCCTAGCGCGCGTACTTCTTGTCTCTCAATTGCTGAGTTCACATGGAATCGAGGCGCAGAGAAGCAGGTATCCGCAATACGTAGAAGTCGTGGTGGGGCCGGTCAGGTGACCTTTCGCGTTTTGAACCAACGAAATCCGGGCGGAGAAATCATCCGTCAGTAGTCCGCAAAACGTCCAATGATCGCCAAGACTAGGGAGATGGGTAGTTTCAAGTACGCCTTCAGAGCGCTCGGGCAAGCCAAACTTGACCTACAACTTTGAGTTCCAAGAAGCCTCAGGGCGGTGTCTGTCTGTTTCTCAGATTCAATCTGAGCAGAGGCTCTACTTCAGTAGCTTGAGGAACTCCTGGCGCGTGACCTTCGCTTCAGCCAAAATCCAGTTGAGAAGGTTGATGGGAACGACATCGTAGACTGGAATCGTTAATCTCCTTCCGTCTGGATGGCGTAGGAATGCGTGGCTTCCTCGTTGTCTCACTAACTGAAAACCCAGCCTCTGGAAGACTTTGAGCAACTCCTTCCCAGAAATCTTCCTGGGAAGTCTGGCCACTAAACTTCAACTTCTACGAGCTTCTTTCCTTTGAGCTCATCTTCGAGCGTTTCCAGATGCAGGTTGATTGCTTCCCTGATATTCTTCAGGGCTTCCTCCTCCGTTCGGCCTTGACTGAAGACGCTCATCTCTAGACATCTTGCAGCGAAAGTGCCCGTCTGCTCGTCTCTCTCGATGTAGACGTGGAATCTCCGATTCGACATGGGCCTGAGTACTGCATGTCATGTAGAAAGGTATTGCCTCTGGTGACTTGGCAAACCACGTCTTAGCGGACTCGGGGGTTTCTGAATGTTTTCTCGCATTAGAAGAGTTGAGCAGGAAGCAAGTAGCCGGAAAGCAGACGTGCGTCTGAAAGCAGTTATGAGTTCAAAGGCAGCGTCTTGGTGGGGCCGGTTGACTGGCATTTCACGTTCTGAACCGACGAAATCGTCGACGAAGAATACCTAAGATCCTCAAGATGTCCACAGGCGTCTTGGAGGAGAGCAAGTTCGTTCGAGCACTGCGATCGAAGCCAACAGCAAGGAACAGGGATAGTAGAATAGGGTCGACTGCAGGGCGGCCATGGTGGAATCATTCTGCCTAAACCGCAAAGGTCTCAGAGCGACATGTTCCGGGGTGGGGTCCACCCAGTCTCATGTTGAAGACCAAGAAAGACGCGCAAGCTGTCTCGTTTGGTGGGGCCGGTGGGATTTGAACCCACGGCCTCCCGGGCTCTCGCATGCATGGTCCCGAGCCGGGTATCATACCATGCTAGACAACGGCCCCAAGCGCCGTAACAGAACCTCGGCTTACTAATTCTACCTTTCCCTCATTTCTTGACCTTCAAGATCAGCCAGTTCTTGTCCTTGGTTCGTATGAGTGCGTAGTCTCCGTTGAGTCTATCCCCATGGAATGCCAGCGCAATCATTGTCTCTGTTCTGTTCGTGAGGTCGAATGTGCCTTTGTCCCAGATTTCGACCTTGCCAGCGCCATACTCTCTCTCGGGTATGGTTCCCTCGAAGCCTATGTAGTCAAGCGGATGATCGTCCACAGCGACCCCCAAACGCTTCACGCCAGACACTTCAGGCGGGCCTTTCGGGACTGCCCAACTCTTGAGCACGCCATCGAGTTCCAGGCGTAGGTCATAGTGAAGTCTTCGGGCTGCGTGTTTGTGTACGACGAATCTTGGCATCTTGCGCCCAATGATCCCAGAAGGATCAGACGCGTCTTGTCTATTGGCTATTTGATGTATCTGTCGGTCGATCTGTCGAAGTCAGTGACTATTTCCACATTCTGTGAGTGCTCCTTGCGGATGTGTTCACCAATCCCTGGGAACATTTCCGCGGTGCCTCTGTGAGCGATCTCGGTTGCGGGGTGGTCCTCACCCAGATTCTCCTTCGAGACCTCGAACACAAGTTTCCTGGCTTGCGCTTCGTCCACGTAGCCCAACGAGTGTAGATACTCGTGGAGCAGGATCGAGTAGACGTAGGAGTTGATATGGCGAAGGGTCCGCGCCGACCGCGTCACCGCGTCCAGCGCCAGTTTGTTCATGACAATCCCGTTCGTGCCCATTGCATGATAGGCTCCTATCTGCTCAGGAAGTTCAGCGAGGTACAGCATCAGACCCGAGCGTCTCTGGCCCAAGGATCGTTCCACTGTCTTCTTCACGAGTTCGAAGACATCACCGAAGTTTCTGCACTGATCCAGTTCTCTCGCTGTTTCTGTCGTCACTCTCACACCCAATCCAGTCTCGGTCGAGGAGGATTGAACTTTCCGTGCTTTCTCACTACCAGTTCCAGTTTCCCATTCTTGAAGACGGCCTTCGCGGTGTCGGGGTCAACCTGGAATGGCAGAGGGATTTCCTTCGTCAATGATCCTGTCTGGGTCTTGATGGATAGCGTGAGAGAGTTCTCTGCGCAGTGCAGACTGACGTCTTTCTTATTCACTGACGGCAGTTCTACCGCTACCTTCGCGTTTCCTGCTTCGATGGATACCATCACTTGAGGCTCGTCTGTTGATGTCTTTTCAGGTTGCTCACGTTCGCTGTCGCTGTGTGTGATTTCGTCCCCAAACATCGTGTATGGTACTCGTTGGTTGTAGCTTGAGGCTGCGATGCGCACTCGTGGCTTGCCATCGTGAAATTCGATCGGTCTCTTCCACAGTCGCTCAGGATACTCTCTGTTCAGGTCAATTCCATCTTCTGTCTTCATTCTCTGTTTTCCTCCAACACTCGCCGGACTCTTTCCACGAACGCCATGTATTCGCAGAAGATCTGCTTCCCAACCATTGTCAGTCCGTAGGTGTCATCGTCTTGTTCGTCAATTAGTCGATGGGTCAGCAGTGATGTGACATTCTCATAGACGAGTTTCGGATTGATCTCTGATCGGTAGTGTCTCTTCCCGTGCGGTCGCTCCAGCAAGGGAACGAGCATTCGAACTCTCGTCTCATTTCCGAGCAAGCCCATGATCTCCAAAGCTTCACGGAATGTTCGGTCGATCACGCGCTCACGCCACGGAAGTCGTTGAATCTCGAACTTGCCAGACTCAAACGCTTCCGGAAATCGATCGCCAATCTCACTGGTGTCAACTCTTGAGGGGAAGATCAAAGTCGCGTTTGCGTTTTCCGCGTCTTGCACCAACTCTAGGCTCCGGAACAGTTTCTCGCTGGCGGGTCCTGTTTCACAGAAGACGAGGTTGACAGCGTCTTGGTCTATTCCGCAGACGTCGACATCAACGTCGCTTTCCGTTTCCGGTACCGTCCTCAGAGTGGCTGAGACGAAGGTGTCCTGTAGGCCACGTTGGATCATCCATCTTGCTGCATGGAACTTCTCCAGCATGTGCAGTTCGTTTTCTTCGCTCCTGGGGCCGAAGGCGTCTCTGAATGCCATGTAGTCTAGGATGTGCACCGGCAGTACTCTGGCGGTCTTTGAAGGTTGGAGTACGGCGAGTCGCAAGTGCTATCGTTTACCATAGGTAACGGATCCCGAATATAAGCTGTTACATGAAGTAACAGGAAAGAAGTCAGGCTCTTCACTTTAGGCTTCCGAGGACTAGCGATATCAAAGCCATCCGTGTCAGAAGACCGTACCGCGCCTGCTTGAAGTACTTCGAATGGACGGTGCCGTCAACGTCTGGGCTGATCTCGTCAACCCTCGGAAGAGGATGCATCACAATCGCATCCTTCCTCGCGGATCCCAGCTCAGCCATTCCAAGCTGGTACGAGCCCTTCACCTTCTCGTACTCGGCAAGGTC
>CAZJVZ010000035.1:0-12328 GCA_964549795.1 uncultured Candidatus Bathyarchaeia archaeon | reverse complement strand
AGCAGCTCGCACATCGACTCTCTCATGCGGAGTCCAACCGTCGAGGTTGATGGCAAACTGCTGATAAAGGACGGAAACTGGGTCTTCTAATCTGATCACATCGAGGAACAGTGTAGTAGAAGGTCAGTCCTGGTTCAACGAGCATAGTTACGTCTTTGTCGGTGGGTACTTTGGATATGAGAACACATACACCATGGTCAAGTCTTCGTGGCCGTTGTTGAGAGCGCCATGCTTGACCCCGGGAGGAATATAGAGCGCCATTCCCTTCTCCACTGACACGTCACCATCATCACACAGAATCAGACCCTTCCCCGTGAGGATGTAGCATAGCTCCTCTTCTTCATGAATGCGAGCAGCAGTCCCTGTTCCTGGTTTGAAGACTGAGTACGCGAGCATAGTCTTCCGAGCGCCGACAGATTCGCCTGTGAGCAGTTCTCTCGCCCAACTCCCTCCGCCCAGATCGACGTGCTTTCCCTCCTCAAGCTTGACTGTCTTGACCAAAGTCATACGAATTCCCTTAAGACCGGCTGGTTCCTCAGTATATAGCACTCAAGGTAGTCGTCGCTCCGACTGCTCAAAAATGCAGATCTGTTTTCGATTCGGAACTCCCCTGAGAGGAGCCACCGTCCGGCTCAGAAGAATAGCAGGGAACGACTGTTGGAAACGGTAAATAGCTTCCTATTCCTATTTGGCCGACTCGGTGGCCCGAAATGGACGAAGACATTCGTCAGTACATTATGGAGGAATTCGGCAGAATCCATCCGGTTTTCGAAAGCATGGAGAAGTACAACCCTGAACTCCTCAAGGGATTCATCATTTCAAGAAGATCAACGCTTCCGCCGAAGGGCAAGCCCGAGATTCTATCTCGCAAAGTCAAGGAACTCATCATGGTGGCGGTGGAGGTTGCGCTTGGAAGAGGCGAGAAGGGAAAGAGCCACGCAAGGAAAGCGGTGAGAGCAGGTGCAACACCCGCCGAGATTCACGAGGTGGTTTCCTTGTGTCAGTGGCTTGCAGGCCAAGCAACCTACGTTGACGGCGGAATGGACGCGGTCAAAGCCGCCGAAGATGAGGAGACAAAGAAGAAAGCCGGAAAAGACTTCTACTGGACCTCCGAGACCAAGACCTCTGGAGAACATTAGCGAGCCCGCCCAGCGAGCGTACACATTTGCCCACGCTCTCATCCAAACTCAAGCAACTGAGGTAGACGGTGATGGTCATGGGAGGCCTTCGAGGTTTCGAATATGCAGAACCAACAAGCCTGAAGGAAGCATTCTCAATTCTCGGCCGCAACGAAGGCGCCCAAATTCTCGCTGGCGGAACCGACTTGATCTTGGGAATGAGAGAACGCAAGTTCGAGCCTCGTGTTGTACTCAACATCAAGAAGATCCCAGACCTTAATCGAATTCAGATCGACGAGCACGGAAGACTGAGAATCGGAGCTCTCGTCACGATCAACGCCTTAGACAGCTCCCAAGCTATCAGGACAGCTTTTCCTATGCTCGCTGATGCTGCGCACAACCTGGGTTCATATCAAATCCGAAACCGAGCAACAGTTGGCGGTAATCTCTGCAATGCTTCACCGGCGGCCGACACCGCGCCGCCTCTGATCGCTCTGGGAGCAATCGCGAAGATCGCTGGTCCGCAACAAGAGCGATTGGTCAAACTCGAAGACTTCTTTGTAGGACCCGGCAAGACGGTTCTCTCGAAAGATGAAGTTCTGGTGGAGGTCGATGTTCCTAGTCCACCAAAAGGATCTTGGAGCGCGTATCTGAAGCTCGGACCGAGAAACGCCATGGACATTGCGACAGTGAACGCCGCATTGATGTTCGCTCTGTCAGAACAGGAATGCGTCGACGCGAGAATCGTGCTCGGATCTGTCTCTCCAATCCCGATGAGATCACGGAGAGCAGAGGCGGAGATACGTGGCAAGCCCATTCATGATAACACGGTGGGAAAGGCGGCAGAGGCTGCGTCCGAGGAGTGTTCGCCGATTTCCGATGTAAGGGCATCAGCTGAGTACAGGAGGGAAATGGTGAGAGTCGTAGTGAGGAGACTGTTCCGGAATGCCCTGGACTCGAAATCCATGAAGAGCGGAGGTAAGGCTGCATGAAGAGCATTGTGAAGTTCCGGGTCAACGGTGAACAAGCAACAGTCCATGTGGAACCGACGAAGACTCTGCTAGATGTGCTTCGAGAGGATCTGTTCCTTACGGGCACGAAGCGCGGGTGCGACAGCGGCGAATGCGGTGCCTGCACGGTAATCCTGAACGGCCAAGCAGTGCACTCATGCCTCATATTGGCTGCCGAATTGAGCGGACAAGATGTGCTGACAGTTGAGGGCCTGTCAAGCGATCCGAAGGAACTCCATCCGCTTCAGAAAGCGTTCATTGAGAAAGGCGCTGTTCAATGTGGTTTCTGCACACCAGGACTAATCATGACGGCGAAAGCACTGCTGGACAGCAATCCGAACCCAACCGAAGAGCAAGTCCGCTACGGCATATCCGGCAACTTGTGCCGCTGCACAGGATACAGCAAGATAGTTGAGGCCATCCTCACAGCAGGCGAGGAGATACAGAGGAGTAACAAATGACCGCTACGCTCGAAATCGAAAAGCATTCCACAGTCGGCAAGTCCATTCACAGAATAGATGCTCTTGAGAAAGTCACCGGACACGCCATCTATGGGGACGACATACGATTTCCTGACCTGCTCTATGGAAAAGTGCTTCGCAGCCCCCATGCCCACGCTCAGATCAGGAGTATAGACACCTCTGAAGCTGAGAAAGTTCTTGGCGTGAAGGCAATCGTAACGGGCAAAGACGCGCCATTCAGAGGAGGAGAGGCCATCAGAGACCAACCTTTCCTAGCAGTCGGCAAGGTCCGGTTTGCAGGCGAGGCGGTGGCTGCAGTCGCCGCCGAAACTGAAGAGATAGCAGAGCATGCCATAGAACTAATCAGAGTCGAGTACGAGCAGCTCCCGACACTCTTTGACGCAGTCGAAGCTATGAAACCTGGAGCCCCACTCATACATGAAGAGTTGCACACCTACGCTCACATGCCCATAGTCAATCCTGTTCCAAACACAAACATCTGCGCGAAATTCGAGTTCAATCAGGGTGATGTGGAGAAGGGCTTCAAGCAGGCCGACTACATTCTCGAGGAGACCTTCACGTTTCCTGCAGGGCACCACTGTCAGATCGAGCCCTTCATGGCCATCGCGCAGGCCGACATTTCGGGGAGAGTGACGATCTGGGTTCCGAATGATGCACCTCACCGGCTGAGGAAAGACTTGGCAGATGCGATGGGTGTTCCGTTCGAACGATTGAGGGTGATATCGCCACCGTACATGGGCGGTGGATTCGGCGGTAAAGGCGGCCTCAAGGTTGAGATGGTCTGCATAGCACTTGCCCTGCGAACAGACTACCGACCGGTCAAGATCGTTCTCACAAGAGAGGAAACCTTCACCTCGTCACTGACGAAACATCAAGCGGTCGTCACAGTCAAGACTGGAGTCAAGAAGGATGGTACGATCACAGCTTCGCGATCGAAACTTGTCTACAACACGGGAGCGTACGCCGAGAAGGGCCCGACTGTGACACTGCATGGCTGCGAATCTGGCGTAGGCCCGTACAAGATCGCGAATGTGAGAGTTGAAGGATACACGATCTACACTAACAGGCCAGTGGCAGGAGCACTCAGAGGATATGGCCTTCCTCAGTCCAGTTTTGCGCACGAGTCTCTGATCGACATGATCGCCGCAAGGATGGGGTGGGATCCAGTCGAGTTCAGGCTCAAGAACGCATTGGAGGAGGGATCGATCAATCCCACACGAGGGGATGCGCTCACGAGCATTGGCCTGAAAGAATGCATCGTCAAGGCCGCGAAGACGATCGAGTGGGGCAAGCCCCGACCTCCGAACAGAGGCGTGGGCATAGCCTGCGAATACAAGGCAACGAAAACCCCGTCTGGATCTGCTGCTTTCATCAAGGTGGAACAAGACGGCGGCGCAACAGTCATCACGAGCGCCGTGGAGGTGGGGCAAGGAATCAAGACGATTCTGGCGCAGATCGCATCAGAGGAACTCGGCGTTCCGGTCGAAAGGATAACTGTGACATCACCAGATACAGACTATACACCTTTTGATGCTTCGACGACAGCAAGCCGCGCAACATTCCACATGGGCAATGCCGTCAGACTCGCCGCGAAAGACGCAAAGGAGCAGATCCTGACACTTGCAGCGCCCATGCTCGGTGTCGGTCTGGGAGAATTGGAGGCTGCCAACGGAGAGGTCTGTGTCAAGGGCGGCAACAAGAAGATGACAATCGCCGAAGTGATAAGAAGAAAGTACAGGGCCGGATTGACTATCCTAGGTAGAGGATCTTACTATCCTGAGATCCAAGGTACGATGTTTTCCGCTCGAAGCATTTTCTACATGTACGGCGCCCAAGCGGTTGATCTCGAAGTCGATCCGGAAACCGGCAAGATCCGGATTATCAAGATCGCCGCTGCACACGATGTTGGCAAAGCCATCAACCCGAAGGCATGTGAAGGACAGATCGAAGGAGGAGTCGTTCAGGGAATGGGCACGGCAATATTCGAGGAAGTGAAGTTCGACAGCAACGGCAAGATGCTCAACCCGAACTTCAGAGACTACAGGATACCGACGGCATCGGATGCTCCCGAGATTGTGGCGATAATTGTTGAGGCCACACATGACGAGGGACCTTTCGGGGCAAAAGGCATCGGAGAAATGACTCTTGTCTCAACACCCACCGCGATAGCGAACGCGATCTACAATGCCACGGGAATAAGGATAAAGGAGCTCCCGGTGACGCAAGAGAAGCTCTTCACTTTGTTGAAGGAGAGAAATACGTGGATCGGGCGGTGAATGTTTGTGGAGTTTGGTGTTCGTCTTCCTAACTCAGGTCCACTTGCGAGCCCAGAAGCAATAGTCAGTTCGGCCATGAAGGCCGAGAGCCTTGGATTTGATTCAGTTTGGGTTCATGACCACATAACCTGGGGAACCGAACAGCATCGCGGCCACCTTTCATCAGGGTCAGCGGAGGCGCTTACCCAAGCACAGCTGCCGAACTTCTACGAGTCCCTCGTTACAGTAGGTGTCCTTGCTGGAGCAACAGAGAAGGTGAAGCTCGGCGTCGCGGTCGTCGTGGTACCGCTAAGGAACCCTGTGATCCTAGCCAAGCAAGTCGCAGTCCTCGACGTACTTTCAGGCGGTAGGTTTCTCCTAGGAATTGCACCAGGAGCACCCAAGATTACGGAACCGGAGTTTGCAGCCGTCGGAGTTGACTATCACAAACGAGGTAGGATAACTGACGACTACCTCAAAGCCATGCAGGCGCTATGGACCCAACCACTCGCGACTTACGAAGGCGAGTACGTATCCTTCAAGGAGGCACAAATGTTCCCGAAACCACTTCAGAAACCGTGGCCTCCCATTCTGATAGGTGGCGGTGAGAGAGGCCTCAGTCCTCGAGCGATGAAGCGAGTTCTGGAATTCGGGAACGGATGGATACCCGCCTACTTGACCGAGAGCGAACTCACGGAAGGCATTACGCAGCTTCACGAAGGTGCAAGGAAGGCCGGAAGAGGAAGCGAGAAGTTCATGGTGGGTCTCGAGATGTTCGTCGGGATGGGACCGTCAGACAGCGAGGCGGTAGCGACTCATTCGGCGAGTTTGGCAAAGAACTTCGTCTCAGCTGAAGAAGGAGTGAAGCGAGGCCTAATCGGTACGACGCGAACCATTGCCGAGAAGATCGAGCGCTACGAGAAGATTGGACTCAGCTTCTTCGAATTCAAGTTCATCTATTCGACGATCAGGGAATTCCACGCAAGAATGGAAACTTTCGCGAAAGATGTTCTTCCTTCTTTCCGGTGAAGTGCAGGTCCAGACGAGTTTGGGCTTCTGAAGAACCACTCGCTGATAGCCGGAGTCCTCTATCTGAAGCAGCTTTGAGACGAAGAAGGTACTGGGCCTCTAGGCGAGACCTAGAGACTTCAGTTTCTCCTGGCTTGGTATTCCCTGTTCGTCCCACCCACGCATCTTGTAGTAGCTGTCGAGCATCCTGTTCACGTCGAATGTCTGGCCCTTTGAGCTACCTTCGGGCATTGGTTCCAAGAATCGATCTGGGACATTGTCATCCAAGCGAGTGTATCCTTCTCTGATGTTGAAGAGCCTCTCAAGATTCACTATCCGTTCACCGACTCTTACCATGTCTGCGTAGGTTCGCTTCATCCCGGTTGCCTCGTACATCAGTCTCTCAACCACCTCTGGGCTGAATCCGAAGTCCAGACAGAAGTCACAGAAAACGGCTGAATCGATGGGTGCTGCCGTGGAGTCTTGGAAGTCGATTACCCACTTCGCTTTGTTTGCATCCTCCGCGAATCTGTCGACCTGTTGGGGCATCCCGAAAAGCTCAACCGCGATTGTCCATCCGTCATTGTGATCAGCGCCGCGGGATGCCGTCGCGTAGTTCAAGCCAATACCTTTGGCGCCTCTTGGATCGTAGCCAGGCATCTCGAGGCCCTTTACGTGCATAGCGTACTTCCTAGCGTCGCCGCCCAGTTTCTCTGCAGCTATCTTGGCGCCTTCTGCTAAGACGTTTCCGATGCTTTCTCTGTGGGCCGTCTTTTCCATAAGCCAGATGAGTGCATCTTCGCTCCCGAAGTTGAGCTTCATTCCACCTGTCTGTTTGTCGGTTATGATTCCTCTCTCATAGCATTCCATTGCGAAAGAAGCAACAACGCCGGCTGAGATTGTGTCCATGCCATATCTATCGCAGAGCAGGTTTGCATGTGCTATGGCCTCAAAAGAAGAGACTCCGCAGCTCGACCCTAGAGCGAAGATGTTCTCATGCTCAGGTCTGTCTGTCCTGACTCCTGCATGTTTTCCTTCCTTGACGTCGATCCACTTTGAGCAGAGGACCCTGCATCCCCAGCAGTGAACGAAGCCTTTGGCTGGATAGTGACTGTTGATGTAGTCAACATCGATACTCTTCCCGCCCTCAAAATAGCCTGTCTGGAAGTTCCTCGTGGGCATGAGGCCCATCTCATTCACAACAGAAACCGATCCAGTCGTTCCAGCCTGATTGAAGATCTTCACAACTTCGTTGCCGTCAACTATCTTTCCTATCCAGTCGAGCGTTTCCTTCCAAGTGTTCTTGTCAACGTGTGTCTCGACCCGCCCTGAGCCTGAAACGGCGAAAGCTTTGAGGTTCTTCGAACCCATCACTGCTCCCGGGCCGCATCGTGCGCCCGCTGCGTGTTGATCGCTCATTATTGAGGCGAATCGCACCAGTCTCTCGCCAGCTGGGCCAATGGAAGCCACTCTAGCCTTCGAACCGACTTCCTTCTTCACGAGTTCCTCAGTCTCGTGTGTCGTCTTGCCCCAAATGTGTCCGGCATCCTTCAGCTCCAATTTGCCGTTCTCGAGATAGGCGTAGACTCTCTTCTTCGATGCGCCCTCGAATACGACTCCGTCATATCCGGCAAACTTGATGTTCGGGCCAAAGTGCCCTCCGCAGTAGCTGACTGAGATTGTGCGTGTCAGCGGGGACTTCATGCCGACAGTGTACTTGCCGGTGAGCGGAACGCCGGTGCCCGCAAGGGGGCCTGTCATGAAAATCAGTTTGTTCTCAGGTCCAAGCGGATCAGCACGCGGGGGAAGTTCATCATGCAGAATCTGCGCGATGAAGCCTCTTCCGCCGATCCATTTCTCGGCGAAACCATTCTCGATCTTCGTCTCGGAAGCCTTTCCACGATCTAGGTCAACGCGCAGGATCCTGCCGACATACCCCTTGTAGCTAACCAAGATTCAATCAACTCGACTGCCCTTGCGCAGGTAGGGCACGCGGAGAAGTCTTAATGCTTTCGCAGGAGATCTGATCAATCAGGACAGACTGCAGCTTTCGAGCGAATGAGACTGATTAGCGGTAGCTGGCCACATGTCTTGCCGGGAAGTAGTCTCGAAACCATTAAGCACAATACGTGTGTAAGCCCCGATATGTCTGCAAGGAAGACCCAAACCATGGAGTTCGGAGGATACTCGGGCAACGTTCTGAGGATCGACCTTTCCGCACAAACTTCCCGGAATGAGCCATTGAAGAAACATGACGTGGAGAGATTCGTCGGAGGAAGAGGACTTGGATGCTACTATCTCTTCAGGGAAGTTGACCACAGAGTCGAACCGCTCAGTCCAGCCAACAAGCTCTTCCTGACCAGCGGACCCCTAACGGGCACATTTGTTCCTACCTCAACGAGATTCGTCGTCACAACCAAGTCTCCTCTGACAAGAATCTACTGTTTCTCGGTTTCCAGCGGCGAGTTCGGACCCATGATGAAGAAGACGGGATCCGACATGATCATCTTGGAGGGAAAGGCTGCAAAGCCGATATATCTCATGATCGATGACGGCAAAGTGCTCTTCCAAGACGCGGTGTCTCTATGGGGCCTACCCACATTTGAGACAGTGAGAATGCTCCGCGAATCACACGGTTGCGCCTACAGCACGATCCAGATAGGGCCGGCGGGAGAACGGATGGTGAACCTTGCCGCGATCATAACGGACGATAGAAGAGCTGCTGCGAGGTGTGGGGTTGGTGCGGTCATGGGTTCAAAGAACCTGAAGGCCGTCATGATCAAGGGCAGTGGAGATGTCCCAATAGCAAATCGCGCTGCATATGACAAGGTGCTGCGTGAGGCGTCCTCAGCAATCGCTGCTCAGCGTGGCCCTTGGAAGGACTTCCCATCGACCGGAACTCAATCCGGGGTCATAAAGAACCAAGTCTGGGGAATCCTTCCCACCAATAATTGGCGTGACAGTGTCTTCGAGCATGCGGCAGAGATCAGCTATCCGAAACTGCGAGAGAAACTTGTGCTTAAGGACAAAGGTTGTCCACGTTGCCCTGTCTGTTGCACGAAGCTGACTTTGGTCCAAGAAGGCCCCTATGCTGGCGCTAGCACGGACGGCCCCGAATACGAGACCATTTACGCATTCGGCAGCGCATGTGGAGTGGGCAAACCCGAACCTATTGTCGCCGCGGACATGATGTGCGATGACTTCGGCTTAGACACAATGTCGACTGGACTGTCGATTGCTTGGGCGATGGAGAACTTCGAACGGGGCATCTTCACCGCAAAAGACACAGATGGACTCGATCTTCGATTCGGCAACGACGATGCAATGATCCAAGCAATCCGGAGAATCGCTTACAGAGAAGACAGATTGGGGACGCTTCTTGGGAAGGGCGTGAGGGAAGCTGCTGAGGAAGTGCGGCGAGGTTCAGAGGAATATGCAATGCACGTTAAAGGCTTGGAGGTTGGTGGATACGATCCACGTGGCTCAAGGGGGCAAGCCCTCGTCCTTGCCTGTGGCCCACGAGGCGGCTGCCACCATGCATATGGAGTCGCGGCTTTGGTCGAAATGCCGTCTGGTACCGGGCTCCAGACTGCGGGAAAGGGCAATCTGGTGCGAGACCTAGCGCGTGGCAGAATTCTCTTCGATTCAGCGCCGATTTGCGCGTTTGTTGGAATGCGCATATTGCCTCCAATGCTAGGACAGCTGGTCGAAGCAGCAATGGGCATCGATATGCCAACCAGCAAATGGCTTGAAGTCGCGGACAGGATCGCGGCACTGGAAAGAGCCTACAATGCAAGGGAGGGGCTCACGCGCGAGCATGATACGCTGCCAAGAAGGTTATTCGAAGACCCAGTTAGATCGGGCCCGAACAAAGAACAGGTTGTTATGAGAAAGGAACTGGAATCGATGAAGAGCGACTTCTATCAGTCGATGGGTTGGGAAGTCAAGACAGGACTTCCGAGTGCGGAGAGGCTACGCTCGCTCGAACTCGAAGAGGTGGCTGAAGACCTGCAGAAAGCTGGGAAGCTGTAGGTTCGCCATCCTTTCAATTTCGCTTTATGAATGTACAGATGTAGTGGCCGGAAAGCAACCCTACTTCTCTCTCATCAGCTTCATGAGATGCTCGTCGCGTTTCCTGATGACTTCCGGAAGAGAACGTTTGCTCCAATCATAGAAGCCCCTGCCGGACTTGGCTCCGGTTTCGCCCCGCGCGACTTTTTCCTTCAGCAATGCATGAGGTTCTTTCGACGCATCCAGATCCTTGAACAGACTGCTGGAGACCGCCAGCGCCAAGTCGAGTCCCGAGAGGTCCGCGAGTTCGAGTACGCCAAGTATCGGAAGTCGGGTCCCTAGTGCTTCCTGTACGATTATGTCCACGTCTTCAGCACTGGCGACACCTTTTTCCACCAATGAGATGGCTTCTCGAAGCATTGTGTAGAGGATCCTGATCCCGACTTGGCCTGGGACATCCTTGGAGACGACCACTGGCCTCTTCCCGACTTTGGTGAGAACGTCTTTGACCACTTGGACGGTTTGGTCTGATGTCCCTTCACCCCGTATGATCTCAACAGCTCTCATCAGGAGCGGGGGGTTCCAGAAATGTGTTCCAACCACCCTCTCCGGTGTCTGCGTGAAGGACGCGATCTGAGTTATCGGAAGACCAGACGTGTTAGTTGCGAGTATTGCGTGTTTTGGCGCGAATCTGTCCAAGTCTGAGAAGACCTGACGTTTGACATCTATGTTCTCTGCAACGGCTTCAATGACTAGATCCGCCTTCGCTGCCGCCTCCTTGATGTCGACGGTGGTCTTGATTCTGCTCAAGGCTTGGTCGCATTGATCCTGAGTCAGCACGTCGCCCTCGATGCAGCGGTCGAAGTCTCTGTCGATTTGTGTTTGAGCATTCGATAGGAATCCTTGCTTGGTGTCCATCAGCATAACGCTGTATCCGTGACGAGCGAACACCGCCCCTATTCCATGGCCCATAAGGCCGGCGCCTATGATTGACACTGTCCTAATGTCTTCGGTCTTCAACTTGGATCAGAATCCCCTCTGAGGATGCAGGTGGCAATAAGCGTTAGCAGACACCTCGGGCGGGACCGATTCGACAGCGTCTATTGCTTGCCCCTTCAGTAGTTAGCCGTCCAGATGGGTTGTCAGAATTCCTATGTGTTAGTCGCTTCTGGACTTGAATCGCTCCGAGGATCAGTAGACCAGCACAATAATTAGGAACTTGCGGGACGGTTTGACAGCTTCCGGACTAGAGGAGACATCTGTGGGAAGCCAGGTCGAGAATGTCGTCATTGGCGGTGGCCCCGGTGGATACGTGGCCGCAATAAGGCTTGGCCAACTGGGACGACAGACAATGCTCGTTGAGAGAGAAACACTGGGCGGCGTCTGTCTCAACGTAGGGTGCATCCCATCGAAGGCAATCGTACGCGCGGCCAGGTTGACAAAGCAGATCCAGAAGGGGCAGGATTTCGGAATCGAGACATCTCAACCCAAAGTGAATCTTCAGAAACTCCAGACCTGGAAGAAAGGCGTAGTTGACAGACTCGTCTCTGGAATCGCCTACCTCTGCAGGGGAAACCATGTGGAAGTAGTCATAGGAGAGGCCAGATTCCTGGACCCTCATCAAGTCCAAATCAAGACCAAAGACGGGGCGAAAACTGTCAGCGCGCAGAATGTGATAATAGCAACTGGTTCGCGTCCGGTCGAGATTCCCGGACTCAGATTCGATGGCAATTTCATTATCACGCCGACGGAGGCACTTGCGTTCACTGAGGCGCCCCGCAACTTTGTCATCGTTGGAGGCGGGGTGAGTGGACTGGAACTCGGAATGTCATACGCACAATTCGGTAGCAAGGTCACTGTCATCGAAATGCTCGATCAGCTCCTGCCAGGCGTCGATATCGAACTCGTCAAAGTTGTAGAACGCACTCTGAAGAAGATGGGCGTGGAGACGCATCTGAAGGCTCGCGCCAAATGGGCCAAGGACGGAAAGGTTGCGGCTCAGCTTTCTGATGGAAGAGAGATCGAGATTCCAGCAGACAAGGTGATGGTTGTGGTGGGCAGGCGTCCGAACTCCGACCAGATCGGACTTGAGACCACAGGTGTGAAGACGAACCAAGCAGGATTCATTGAAGTGAACAAGCAAATGCAAACCAACGTTCCCAGAGTGTTCGCAGTCGGCGATGTCACAGGGCCGCCCCTGCTCGCTCACAAAGCATCAAAGGAAGGAATCGTCGCAGCCGAAGTGGCATCAGGCCAAGCGAGCGCAGCCGACTTCAAAGCGATGCCGAGCGCTATCTGGACGGACCCCGAAATCGCAACCGTCGGCCTCACTGAAGCAGAAGCAAAGAAACGAGGGTACGATCCAATCGTCGGGAAGTTCCCATTCACTGCTCTCGGCCGAGCCATGATTGCTGGCGAAACTGAGGGGTTCGTCAAAGTCGTCG
>CAZJVZ010000034.1:0-12400 GCA_964549795.1 uncultured Candidatus Bathyarchaeia archaeon | reverse complement strand
GTTCCTTGACTTCCTTCTCCGTTCTTCCTGAGCCTCTCGCGATTCTGCGAGCCCGCGATGAGTCTATCAGTTTGGGCTCCTCAACCTCTTCCTTCGTCATCGACTGAATCATCACGCGCCAAGCATCCATCTTCTCTTCAGCATCCTCCATCGCATCATCCGGAAGATTGTACGCGCCCGGCATCATTCCAAGGACTTTCTTGAGCGGACCCATCTTTCGAACCGCCTCAAGCTGATCATACATGTCCTTCAGATTGAATCGTCCTTCCATTATTGCGCGGGCTTTCTTCTCAGGGATCTTGATCTCAGCTTCCCGAACCTTCTCAACCAGCGATGCAACATCTCCGATGCCTAGAATGCGGCCGACAAAATTGGACGGAACGAATTGCTCTAGATCTTCCGTGCCTTCGCCGACGCTGATGAACTTGATCTTCGCCTTCGTTGCGGCGACAGCCGAGAGCGCGCCGCCGCCTTTCGCTGTGCCGTCAAGCTTCGTGACTAGGATCGATCCGATGTCTGTTGCCTCATTGAAGGCCCTAGCCTGGGCCATTGCCGCTTGTCCTATTGAGCCGTCCACCGCCAGCACGATCTCGTCGGGTTTCGCTAGGCTGGCGAGCCGCTTCATCTCATCCATCAATTCAGCTTCGTTCTTGTGCCTGCCCGCGGTGTCGACAATTATGAGGTCTTCCTTCTCTTTTTCGAAGTGGCTAAAACCATTCTTCACAAGCTTCTCTGGCGATGAGATGCTCGGATCTCCATAGACGGGAACCGAGACTTTGTCTGCAAGCTGGGCGAGCTGCCAGTAGGCTCCGGGTCTGAAATTGTCCGCGCAGATGATTCCTACACGCAGTCCTCGCTTCTGATAGAAGCGAGCGAGCTTCACCGCCGCTGTCGTCTTTCCGGTTCCCTGAATTCCCACAAGCATGACTACGTAGGTCTTGCCTGGCGGTATCGTTGTCCTAGGTGCCTCTTCCCCGAGGAACCTCGTCATCTCCTCGTAGAGGACCTTTATGACGTGTTCGCGGCGCGAGATTCCTGGTGGGAGCCTCTCCTCGATTGATCTTTTCTCAACATTGCGAGAGATCTGGAGAACCAGTTCGACGTTGACGTCGGCTTGAAGTAGTGCGCGTTGGAGGTCCTTGACGAGCTCTCTAATCGCTTTTTCGTCAACGATGGGTAGTCTCAGCAGCTTGCGGACTGCTTCGCCCAGTGACTTGCTGAGGTCTCCCAGCGCACTCAACTACGCGGTCTCCAAGTGATCGTGATGTTCTGCTCTTGAACTTGGCTTACTTATAGCCTCTACACCATCAAGCTCGAACTATCAGCCCATGTTCCTGGCGGTTCGCCTCTCAGGTTCATCTGGCAGACGGATAGATTCATTATGCCGTCAAGTCACCTTGCAGTAGATCTTGTTACAGGTTGAATCTGGTTGGCTGGCGAAGTCAAGATCATAGAGAAGGGAACCATTCCGAAGAAGTTCACCCTCATCAACGGTCTGCCTGATGTGGGTCTTGTCGGCCTAGTGGCGGCGTCGCACATAGTCTCCTCGCTGAAGATGGAAGAAGTGGGATCCGTCGAGTCTGATCTGTTTCCCCCAATGATTGTTCTGCACGATGGCATTCCGAAGTCTCCCATCAGAATATTCTCAGATGGATCGCTGGTTGTGATAATGGCTGAGACCGCCATTCCCGCGGCACTGACTCGATCACTCGCAGAAGCGATTGTGAATTGGGCTGCGTCTCGAAACGTTGAGACAATGATCTCGATCGGCGGAATGGCAGTTCAGAACCGTCAGGACCTTGATGTACCGAAAGTCTTCGCAGCGATTTCCGACAAGTCGCTCGAGAAGAGGCTGGGTGATGCTGCTGAGGTTCTAGGGGAAGGCTATATCGTTGGAGCCTACGCGCTCATGCTGAGGAAGTGTGCAGAAATCAAGCTGCCCGCAATCACGCTGCTCACTCAATCGTTCTACAATTATCCTGACCCGGAGGCGGCTGCAGCCGCGCTTAATTCGTTGAACAAGATACTTGGATTGAAGATCGAGGTCTCCGATCTGCTTCAGAAAGGTGAGGAGATCCGTCTCAGGGCAAAGGACGTCATGAAGAGGACGCAGACGGAGATGGCTAGGATGGACAAATCTCAGGAATACGAGATTCCCGCACTCTACGGATGAGATCAAGCATGTCACATGAGAGAAGGAAGCACTTTCACGAAGTGATGGACGAGTACTTCAAACGGATAGAACACATGATCGAGGGGCCTTTCACGTCAGGCTGGAATGAGGCGGCCCAGTCCATCGAACCACTCTACAACATCTCTGTCGGCTCGCACGAAGTCATATTGACCGTGGATCTGCCCTACGTGGATGCCGGTCAGGTCACGATCAAAGTGCCTTCGAACGACACCATTGAGCTACAGGCAAACACGAAACGTAAGATAACATTCGCAGACATGGGCGTCAGACACAGAGGCGGCCAGTTCAGGTCCTATCGGGCCAGAATCCACATGCCCGTGCCGGTAGTAGAATCGGGGATGACATCCAAACTCAAGCGTGGAGTTCTGCAGGTCAACCTTCCTAGAGAGGTCTAAGCGGCCTTTTCCAAAGCGGCAATGCACGCCAACGGGAAAAGTGTTGTCGCGTCTCCTATGACAGTCGCGGTGCGGCTGCCGGCCTTGATCTTTCCCCAGCTGATCGCTTCCTCCAGCGGCGCTCCACTGAGCCCGCCGGGTTCAGGCCTATCCATAGTGAACTGAACTGCAGCGTCGAGCCCACCACGGAATGTGTTCGCGAGGAGAGTGAAATGCTTCGGCATGCCGCCTCCGAGTATGATGAGCCCGATCTTGTTGCTCTCGTAGGTGAACTCGACGATCTTGCTGAAGTCACGCGCTGGATTCACACATAGGGGCTTGAATTGCCCATAGGTCCACAAGTCAACTCCAAGCATTGAGTCATGCAAGCCCGGACAGAAAACCGGAACGTTTCTCTTGGAAGCGTTCCATAGAATGGATGCCGGGTCACGGAGTTGTTTCCCGATTTCGTGGAGTAGTTCCCACGGTGCGATATTACGTCTCTTCTCCTCATCTATCTTGGCTACTGCTTTGTGAGCGAACTTCTCGACCGTTTCTATTGCACGTTGGGAGATGTAGATGTCATATATGCGGTAGAGTCCGTGTTTCTTCAGTTTCTGATCGTCAGACTCTTCAGTTCCAATCTGGTGCCTGTGTCCGAGCGCTTCCACAAGGTCGTGTGTCACGTTGGCTCCAGTCATGGCGAGTGCGTGGACTCTATGATCCGAAACTAGATCGCTGATGAGCTCGCGCAGTCCACCTGGAACCATCGGTCCCGCAATCGCCATGATGTTCGTGTATCGCTTGTCACGGAACATGGTTGCGAGAATTTGAACGGCGTCCGCGAATCTGCGAGGTCCCAGTACCCCCGATCTGCGCATTTCGTCTGCGATCTTGCCGAGTCTCATGCCTGGCTTGAGTTTCATCTGTCTAACGTGGGGCATGGAGAGGCCTCCCATGAGGGATTCGCCAAAGACCAGCCGGTTGCTAGCCTTTAGTCCTGACTATTTTCTTCTTGCCGAGCATTTCCCAGTACTCGATCTCGACGCCCGACGCCAACTTTGACTTCAGATCCTCCTCGGCTGGTGGCGGCGTCTCGAACGTCTCGTAGGATTGCATATCCATGATCTGGATAAGGTCAGGCTGGACCGAGAGGACCTGCCCGGTCTTCTTCTCGATCATCGGGACTTCCAGCTTGCCATCGACAGGACTGATCACGTTGCGTTTCTGTCCAGTGAGTACGCCGATCGCAACGATCCTTGCTTTCGCGGAGCCATGCTCGCCGTGCAGCGTTCTGCACGCTACATTCCGGGTTTGCTCTTCTCGAACTCCACGATCTTGCAAGGCTCGTCATCGATGATGATGTACTGTCCGATCTTCAACGAGCCGACATCGACTGGTCTACTCAACTCTCGTTCCTCAATCTACGAACGCTGAGTACTGGAGACACGCTCTAAAAAGCTTCCGAGAAGAATCGGGGCTTAGGGCTCGCCGAGCAAATGCTAGGAGGTCTCAATCAAGTCGCAGAACCAGAATCTGTTCTCTCGGAAGACAATCTCTCCCTTGTTGACGGGCACAGGTCGCCGCAAGATAGGGCCCGCATAGACGAATGTGTGGAATTCTCCGTTCTCCCCACACGGATCCACTCCCCCGGGCAAGTCTGAGAGCAGTTGTTCGTCGAACTCGCGGCCCACAAACGAGCGATCCAAGTGATGCGAGTCTACGCATGATAGAATCGCTCGATAGCCCGCCTCGATGAAGTTCCTAGCCATGTCAGTCGTGTTGTTCTTCCACAATGGGAACAGGCCTTTCATGCCGACCTGGGCGAGCCTCTCTTCGCGGTAGCGTCGCACGTCTTCCAAGAGGACATCGCCAAAAGCGACTGCTGTGACTCCGTCCGCTCGGGAGCGTGTGAGCATCTTGCGCATTCTGGACTCATATTCATCGTTGCCTGCACCTCGCGGAATCGGCATCGTCTCCAGAGGTATCCCGATCGCCTCGGCCTGACGCTTAACCAGCGAGACGCGGGTGCCATGCATGCTGACCCGTTCATAGTCTTCAGTCACCGTTGTCAGCAAAGCTGTGATCGAGTAGTGTGGGTCACGGCGCAGTCCCTCGAGTGCGAGTGTGCTGTCCTTTCCTCCACTCCACGATAGAATCACACGCTTCGTGCCTTTGGTCATCGTTCAGCACCTCATCCATGATCTTGCCGAACAGCAATAGACAACTCAGGATGTCGGAAGAAACACTTTAAGGGTTGGAGAAGTGACCTGAGCGGCTCAGGACTTTCCGCAAGTGACGTTTCGATGAAGGGATTCGAGGTCAACCGGTCCGAGACAAATGGCGAGTTCCCATTCTCCCGCATATTCATCGGCCTCGAGGATTCCCAAATTGTACAATCACTTTTCGGAGGAAAGGAACGAGCAGCCGAGATCCTTCGAAGCCAGCGAGTAAGGTTCGACGACTCAGCCGAATACATGTACGTCAACGACGCCGACGGAACCATAATCGTCAAGGCAGAATACCTGCGATCAGCAAACGAGAGACAACTCTACCTTGACATCATCCACGAACTCGTCCACGTAAAACAACACCGGGAGGGCCGCGACCTGTTCGACTCGAAGTTCTCATACGTTGACCGACCCACCGAGCTCGAAGCATACAAGATCACGTTGGATGAGGCGCGGAGAATCGGCATGACCGAGGAAGAGTTCGAAGAATACCTCTACGTGGAATGGATAAGCAAGAAAGAACACAAGAAACTCGCCAAAACCCTAGACGTCAACGGCCCGAGAAGAAGTCAGCGCAAGACAGCTTGACAGCTAGAAACCCCCGCCTATATTCGTACAGGCTTTGGCGTCCACACCACGAGAGCCACACACGCAAGACTGCCCTCGGTGACGGCTCGATCTTGACCAGGAGTCCTGAGTGTACGACGGCATTCTGCAATCTCTGAGGTGGAAGAACTGAGAGTGCAGCATCGACCTAGAATATGGGAATTCCAAGACTCGCCGCGTAGACTGAATGTAGCGCCATTATCATCGCTGATCCGAAAGTGAACGAAGCCCCGAGAAGATTCCCTGCGACTAGACTAGGAGAAAGCGATCTCGACTTGCTCTATCGAAGCGTGTTGTGAGATCCCCTGATACCTCCATAACGCTTATCCAAATGCTTCCCGAACTCAGAATCCCCCGCTGGATCGTCGGGATGTGCGAGGCGTATGGACAAGACCAAGATCCTAGAGTTCGTCGAACAAATGAAACCAACAGATCACGTGATCTTCTTCTACTCAATGCCTGAAGACAAGCATCGAGTACTGTTCACCTATCTCAGGGCGGGGCTGGATCGCGGCGAGGCTGCCGGCTATATTGCGGGCCAGGAATCGCCTGACGCAATCAGAGATGCAATGAAGGAATTCGGCATCGATGTCGATGCAGCCGAGCGGTCGGGATCACTCCATGTGATCCACTACAAGGACTGGTATATCATAGACGGGAAGTTCTCTGTAGCCAAGACCATGGAACTGTGGAAGAAACTCTACGGGGAGGTGACTGCAAAGGGATTCAAGGGCTTCAGAGTTGCTGGCGAGATGGCCTGCTTCTTTGAGAACCGGATGGTGAAGGAACTGCTAGAATACGAGCGATCTCTTCACAGAGTGCTCGAACTGCCCATGACCGCCATCTGCGCCTATGATGCCAATGTCCTAGCGAATAAGAGGAACGGAGGACTTTACCTGGACCTGATCAAAGCACACAGCAACGTCATCATTACCGGACCGGAATCAGGTATAGCCACAAGCTACTGAAGCTCCGGCCCATGCAACGAACACAGAGTCAGCGGCCCAGATCGAGACACCTGCTCCATCGCACAAACACGCTACTACTGAACGAAATACGGTCGCTACGGCAGACGGGAACACGAAAGGCACCGGCCGGAATGGAACTCTGGTTTCATCGTGTGGAGACAGGAAACGCAATATAAGCTCACACCGGACAACGACGTGAGGGAGAAATTATGCTCTTCATTGTGATTGAGAGGTTCAAGAACAGAGATGCTCTAGCCGTGTATCGCCGCCTTCGAGAGCGCGGGCGCATGATGCCAGATGGCCTGAAATACGTCGACAGTTGGGTCGAGGCGGGGTTCGATCGTTGCTTCCAACTCATGGAATGCAATGATCCGCGGATGTTCCAGCAATGGGTGATCAAGTGGCATGACCTCATCGATTTCGAGATCGTCCCCGTCGTGTCATCCAAGGACACGATGGAGACAATTGGCCCTTCGCTCTGAGTCACGAGCGATCTGAGATCGATCTCTGTTTCTTCTCTGGTTCATTGAGGACCTGAACCATCTGGGTCTTGACATGGGTCGGCAGGTCGCTGACGAGGTCCCGTTCATCTGCCTTATACGCTCAGACACTATCTAGACTCATCAAGGGCAGGGTATCAATCATTGACCACAAGCCACAGCTACCGTATCTCGAGAGTGATCAATGCTCCTCTCAGATTCGTGTACAGCTGGTGTGTTGACTTCAGAGAAGATGACCCCATGATCTGGGGTTCAAAGGCGAAGAGGATGATTCTGGAGAAGACGAAACGGCGTGTGATATACATGTCCACTCATAGACGGAGGAGAAGAACGATTGCCGTCGTCCGTATTGTAACACTCCGTCGCCCCGACGCTTGGCACTTGGACCTAGTCGGACAGGAACGTGATGAGATCGGCGACTATCACTTGACGAGGTTGGGTCCCAGAAAGACAAGATTGGAGATCACATTCAGAGCGAACTACAGAATCGCCAATGCACCGACCAAAGAGGAAGACACGAAACTAACGAACAAGACTTGGGACAAATACATAGCAGCGCTCGAAAGAGACTATGAACACAGCAGATGACTGAAGAGCCAGAACCGTTGGGCTCGTGTAGTTGTGCGTGCCCCTTGTATAGCTGCAGTCCAAGCCTAGCCATCGCGTCGGGTTTCTCTTCTTCGCGCACCATCAGGCCCGCATGCGGATCGAATTCCGCTTGAGCTGGCAGGTGGCAGGTCGCCTGGCGAGATTGTTCTGGCTCTCTGCGTTTCTCTCAGGGTTTGGGCTTCACATATTCCCGCACAGTGTTGGTGAGATGTTTGATGTCTTTCTCCGTGTGGGCATAGCTGATTCCGCCGTGCATTATCTCGGGCAGTAGAATGATTATGCCTTGCTCGAGAAGGAAGTTGAACATTTTCTTGTATTGCGCGTGGTCATAGTGAGTGAAGCTGCCGATGTTCTTCAGTGGCTTCTTGTTTGTCATGTGGATGCAGAACATTGAGCCGAGGCCGAGTGCTTGGGCTGGGAAGCCTGTTTCTTCGAAGATTCTGTTCATGTCTTCACGCGCCATGCTACCCAGCTTGTCGATGTGCTCATAGACTGGGGAGTATTCAAGCTCGTTGATTGTGGCGAGACCTGCGGCTAGAGTAATTGCATTCCCCGAAAACGTGTTGCCGTGATAGGCATACTCCGGGCCAGAGTGTTTCGTGTGGTCCATGCGTTCCATCACGTCTCGTCTCCCACAAATGGCGCCTATGGGGAGGCCTCCACCGATTATCTTCCCCAAGACTGTCACATCGGGCTTGACATTGTAGTATCCTTGGGCGCCGGCTAGGCCGAGCCTGAAGGCCGTGATGATCTCGTCGAAGACCAGAAGCGTGTCATTGTCATCGCAGTATTCCCTAAGTGATTTGATGAACTCCACGTCAGCCGGAATGCACCCGCCAGCAAATAGGACCGGTTCCAGGACTACAGCCGCCAACTTCTCGTGTTTCACGCGATCCTCGAAACCGTGGAAATCATTGAATGGTACGACAATTGTATCCTCTTGTGAGCCTTTCGTGATTCCGCCGGAGGGAAGCTTGTCGAATGGGGGCTTCATGGCAACATGTAGCGGGTCATACGCGCCATGCCATGCGCCTTCGAATTTGGAGATCTTTGATCGTTTGGTGAAGGTTCGAGCGAGGCGGACGGCAAAGAAGTTCGCCTCACTTCCGGAGCTTGCGTGACGAACCATTTCGGCACTTGGTAGGTGTCTTGCTATTGCTTCTGAATGAGTTACTTCGAGTTCGTGGACGAGCCCATAATGCCACCCATTCTCCGCCTGAATCTTGATCGCTTCCATCACGGCTGGATGCGCATGTCCCAGAATCAGGGACATGTGTGTGCACCAGTAGTCGGTGTATGCGTTGCCGTCCAAGTCGAAAACATATGCGCCTCTGGACCTCTTCACAAAGAAGGGATAAGGCTCAAAGTGGCGGTTCCTGTAGGAAACACCTGCTGGCTCAACCTTCTTGGCGCGTTCGAACATCGCACGCGACATCGGCGTACGTTCTTCGTATGTACCCTTGTGCAGTACCAACTCGCTCAACTTCCGACCCTATCCACCTTGCGAGTCTCATATGTTTAATCGTCGCCTCTCGCGTTTGGACGACGCCCTGGCGGAGAGATTACTATCGCGTCTCGCATTCCAGTGCTTGAGTGATCAGTCATCGAGTCTGGGTCTCGGCCAGTCTTGGGTTGGTCTCAGTCTCCTTCTTGGCACCGACTAGCCGCCGCTAGGGTCGGGCGTATTCGCGTTTCTCTTGGTGCGCAAAGTCGTCGGATCACCGTGTGCCCGCACACAGACCAAAGCCAAAGCGAGACAATTCGAAGAGTATCCTACGCAACGGATCCAGGCAAAGAGTTGGCTCAATGAGTCCGTCTAGACCAAACGATAATTAGCCCTGCCTCGCATGCTCTTCACTAGACGAAGAAGATGACAAATGCATTGAAGACCCCTGAGCAGTATGTCGAAAGCCTCAGGAAACTGAAACTCCGAGTGTACTTTCTCGGCAAGCGAATCGAGAATCCCACTGACTTCCAGCTCACAAAACCGTCGCAGAACGCCGTGGCTGTGACATACAAGCTTGCCCACGATCCGAACTTCTCAGATTTGATGACTGCAACGTCTCATCTCACAGGCGAGAAGGTCAACAGGTTCACGCACATTCCGCAGAATAGTGACGACCTTGTCAAGAAGGTGAAGATGCTTAGGCTGCTCGGTCAGAAGACGGGGGTTTGCTTTCAAAGATGTGTCGGAATGGATGCTCTAATCGCGTTGTCGAGCGTTACCTACGAGCTGGATCAGAAGCTGGGCACACAATACTATGCAAGGTTCAACGAGTTCCTGAAGCACGTTCAACGCAGCGACTTGGTATGCAACGGAGCCATGACTGATGTCAAAGGAGACAGAAGTCTGAGTCCCAGCAAACAGAAGGATCCCGATCTATACGTGAGGGTTTCTGAGAGACGGGACGATGGAATCATCGTTAGGGGGGCAAAGGCCCACCAGACTGGCGCGATCAATTCACATGAGATAATCGCCATGCCCACGCTCGCCATGGGCGAGGAGGACAAGGACTATGCGGTCTCATTCTCGACGCCCAGCGACGCTGAAGGGATCTATCACATACTCGGGAGGCAGACGAGCGACACAAGAAGACTGGAAGGCGCAGAAACAGATCTTGGCAATGTAAGATACGCTGGACACGAGGCACTAGTGGTTTTCGACGACGTGTTTGTTCCCTGGGATCGGGTCTTCATGTGTGGAGAGCACGAATTCTCAGGCGCGCTCGTAGAGAGATTCGCGTCATACCATCGACAGAACTACGGAGGCTGCAAGACCGGCTTAGGCGACGTTTTGATCGGCGCCGCCGCAACGATGGCCGAATACAACGGAGTACAAGGAGCCTCTCATGTAAGAGACAAGATCACTGAGATGATCCACCTCAACGAGACAATGTATGCCTGCGGCTTGGCCTGCTCATACGAAGGCCACAAACTGCCATCAGGAACATACTCAGTCAATCCTCTGCTCGCCAATGCCACCAAACAGAACGTGACAAGGTTTCCCTTTGAGATGGCAAGGCTGGCAACAGATATCGCGGGAGGGTTGGTAGGCACTATGCCGTCAGAGAAAGACCTCAAGCACCCTGAGGTCGGCAAGTACGTCGAGAAGTACCTGAAAGGCACCGCAAGCATCCCGACACAGAATAGAATGCGTATGACAAGACTAGTCGAGAATTTGGTGCTGGGCGTGGCCTACCTAGTTGAGTCGATGCATGGCGCCGGATCTCCACAAGCACAAAGAATCATGATTCTCAGACAAGCCGATTTGGAGAGGAAGAAGGAGCTTTCCAAGGAACTGGCAGGGATCAGCGGATCGCCCTGAAGTCGAAGACGTGGTACCGGGATAGCATGGCTTGTGATGGAACCTGGAATCCAAGCGCGAGAGCAAGACAAGTGGTAGGCGCAGGAGCTTGTCTTCCGTCATATGTCAGTCCGAGATTCCTTGCGATCCTTGGCGCAAGCGTCCGAACCCGGTCCTGGTGTGACTGCCGTCGCAGAAGGGCTTGTTGTCTGAACTACCGCAACGGCACAGGGTAACGCGATTTCTGATCTCATATTCAGTGCCGTGTGACGATTCGATGGGTATGCCGCCCTTCACCCAAATCGGCCCGCTCATCCTGGTTTGGGGATCCTCTACAAGGCTGATGGACGGTTCGAATTGAGGCTCAATTGGTTTCCCAGTCCTCTTATCCCAAACTACGAGTCTTCCGGATGGGCAATTGCGTGCTTCCTGAATCGCAGTCTCCTTTGACTCCACATTATCAGATTCCTTGGTAAGCTTCCAGACCCCGCCTGCTCTGTCACAGAAGCGGGCAGCAGCGCATAGCTCTTGGGCATCAGTCAAAACTAGGTCCGGGCCTGACGTCTTTTCGGCTTGGTCAAGATACTTCTTCCGATCGGCAGTCTCGGTGCCGTCAAATCCGATCTCCGCGTGGATCCCGCTGCAATACGGCTGCTTTCTTGATTGACCACAACGGCAGAGAGCGTATCTCTCTCGATCCGCGTAGCGATGCCCCCTTCTCCATCTGGTTGGGTAGCCTTCACCGTCTGACACCATGATCTCTTCAGCCAGAGGTACACTGCCGGAAACAAGATACGGCCCATTCCTCGTGACCACTATCTTGCTGCTGCTCCGATTCTTGGCCATATACTGTCCTGACTGCGGCTTCAGTCAGCTGTGTATTTAACCGAGATACTGAAGCTGCAATTGTGAGAACTCCCTTCTGATGACGAGAAGCTCCGAAACGATTCCTATGGGAGTCTCAGGCTGCGAAAGTTGAGCAGGCTTACAGCACGGACGCGGATGAGAGAACGGTCCAAGATCGCATAGTTGCTGGCATGCAGAAGTTCGGTTACGCTTGCCTAGCGGCTAGTGGGCAAGTGAGTGGGCTTGAGTGCGTGTCTCAATCAGTTTCTTCAGGTCTTCAGGGATGTTTGGTTCGTATGCTACTATGATCATCCAACGGAATATGTCTCTCTCAGTGACCATTCCCACGAGTCTGTCGCCCTCCATGACGGGAAGTCGTCGGATGTCCTTCCTGACCATCTGCTCCACAGCCTGCATGACTTCTGCTGAAGGTCTGATCGTGACAAGAGGCTTGGACATTATTCTTCTAACGACCATGCCTCGCACGTTTTGACCCTTCGCAACTCTCGTGGAGACATCTCGTTCTGTCAGGATTCCGACAGGTTTTCCTTTCTCGGCCACGACTACGCTTCCAATCTTGTGCCTAACCATCGTCTGGAGAGCCTTGCTGACCTTCTCAGTCGCCTTGACTGTAACAACCTTGGTGGACATTATGGCCGAGACAGGTTCACTCGGTGGAGCAGACGCGACCAAACTGGTCCTCTCGACTCTCCGTATTCCTTCTCAATCTCTAAAAGACTTCTGATTAGGCGTGATTTGTGCCCAACC
>CAZJVZ010000033.1:0-12795 GCA_964549795.1 uncultured Candidatus Bathyarchaeia archaeon | reverse complement strand
CATTCAGAAGACATCTGGCACCACTCTCCCACCCAGCCGTGCGCAACCCGGTCAGATACCTCAGCTAGCGACAATATGACGCTTGCCGAACAGGCGACGTTTATGGGGCAAGTGCGGCTACGACAGAATGTGCTCAACAACCGCTCTGATGTCGTCCTCCTCGACAACGACATCAGCGGCACTTCTAGTCTGTGGAGTGGCCGGCTTGTAGGCGATCCTAAGGCCGGCGCCATCGGGGATGTCGAAGGCATTGTCACCTACGACAGCAGTCTCCCGCATCTCAGCGCCCAGCAACCAAGCTGCTTCCTCAATCACGCCGGTCTTGTTGCCGGGCCCCACGCGAACGACGACCTTGCCTGTCAAGACGCCGTCCCGCACCTCCAATTCGTTTGAGACCGAAAGGTCTACGTTCAGATCAGCCTTGGCTTTGTCCGCCAGAATCGAGAGGCCGGCGCTCACTATTCCGGTACGAATTCCATGGTTTCGTAGCTGCTCCATCGTCTCCTTGGCTCCAAGGGTGTAGCGGATCTCGTGCAGAGATGACAGGATGCGCGACAGAGATATCCCCTTCCAACACTGCGCGTCCAGCCGCGCCCACTCAGCGTAGTCTATCAGCCCGTCATGGTACATCTCTGCAGTTCTTTTTCCGACTTCGCAAGTCCCGAACTTCTCGTGGAGGTGCTGCCAGATGCTTCGCGTGTCAGTGAGAGTGCCATCTAGATCGAATATCGCCACGAGGATTCGGCGATCACTTTCGACTCGCATCGTCTGCACCTTTGGGTCAGGCAGCCCTTCTCAGGGCCCTGGAAATCTCGCGAAGGGCAAGTGGCGATGTCCAAAGTGAGAAGACTCTAGCATACTTCACACTGGCAGCTGCGTTCAATGTGCTTCTGTCACCTTGATTCCGGTATCCCTCAATGAAGGCGTTGACATACTCCTTGAAGCCGCTTGACGGGACTGTCGGGAAAGCGTAGTGACCTGAATAGTATAGAAACTCAGCCACATCCCATGCCTTGTCTACCGACTTTCTAGCTTGCTCTAGGTCGAGGCAGTAGACTTCACCGTCTATGCTGTACAGGAAATTCTCTGGCTTGGAGTCGCCCATGGCCACGCTCGACGCGTGGATCTTGGCCAGCGTCGACCCAACCTTGGAAGCGACCCCAAGATCCTGACGCGACAGGGGCCGACTCGACACCGCTCTCTCGACAAGCTCAACGAGCGACGAGCCCTCAACGTAGCGTTGAACGAGAATCCTGTCCGGCAGGCTCACGTGAAGTATCTCGGGGACACATACGCCGCACCGTGACAGTAGGCGGTTCATCGCGTACTCGTTCTCGAGCCGAGCTTTGCCTGAGACGGAGAAAAGCCGTGTTCCGAGAGAGACAAGGTCGATAGCGAACCACTTGAAACTGTGCCAGTCGGTGAATTTCTTTGCGACAAGCCGCTCATTACCGGCAGTTATCATGTAGACCTCGTTGAGGACGCTCCCCAGCGGAGAAACGGTCACGACCACGCCAGGCCTGAACTTGCCTACGAGCTTCTCAACAGAAAACCTCTCTGCGAGGCTGATCTGGCCCGTGGATGTCTTCACGGAAAGATACCTTTTTGGATCCTCAAGCAGATCAGGCTGCTCGTCACGAAGAAGAGTCCTCTCAAGCGAGAACATCAGCTCTCTTGTCAGAACATCTGGCGTCAGATAGGATGCCCTCCCTTGCGCCAAATATGCCTGCAGCGCGCGTCTGCCGGCCTGCACTACATTGATGACCTTGGTCGCTGGTGTCGCACTGAGTGACTGGTCGACGAATGCATCCTCCAATGCATAGGTCAAACCCTCCTTCCGCAGGATTCTCGCCCCGACGAGTCGATCCATGGCTCCGCGATAGCCTGGCGCCATCCTGGATAGATTGATGTCGCGGACAGATGGTTCCAGTAGTATCGCGCAAGTTCTTGCAGCGGGCAGGAATACCCTCGCGCGTCTCCTGATTCTGGCTAGCATGAGGTATTCTGCCCTAATCGACAGCTCACGCGCCATCTCCCCGTATTCAAGAGCCAGTTCCGTCAGCTCCTCACGCAGTATTCGTTCCTTGGCATCGACCTCGATCGACGCGAGGAGATCCGCATTCTCTAGTGTACGATAGGGAGTCAGTAGTCGCTCCACGATGAACTCGCCCATCGCGCCCTTGTGAGCGTCCAGGTCGACAAGTGACCTATCAGCAGCCAAGACAGTGGCGGGGAGACCGTTCACTTTTCGAGCGTGATACCGCAGTCCGTCCTTGTAGTCCTCCAAGATCACGAAGAGACCATAGTCCCTGGGACGGGCCGAATACGCACCCTCTCCGCATTCGCAAGCGGCCGACACTCTCCCTTCCCCAGCAACCTCCCGGCAGAGTTCCCGCAATGAACGGTCGGTTGCAGGATTCTGTTCTCTTGGCGACACAATCCATGACATCCGTAGAGCATCGTACTTGAAAGGCAGCGCGCAACTGGGGCAAGTTCATACGAGTAGCGTCTACTAATGGCTAGCGGAGACTAGCTCAACATTTAGCTCTGAGGGCCATCTATGTATGTGGTACGGCGGAGAACTCCGCGGATCACAACGGGCGCGAACGGAGAAACCGACATGGCTGATAGACTGTACGGACAGGGGCACAGAAAAGCGATGCTGCTGATCCTTCTACTCGTGTCTTTCCTGCTGACCTTTTCGAGCGGTTCCGCGGCCATCGCAGCTGAGCAACTTCCAGTAGCGAAGATAGTGAGCGTGGAGTCGCCTCTTGAGGTCTCGCCCGGAGAGAAGTTCATCGTTACCGTCGGAGTCGACTACTCCGGCAGCTACTCGACTGACATAGCCATCCTAGATTCGGCGACCGGCCGTGTGCTTGACTCCCGGGGCCTGATCATTCCAGCTGGAAGAAACCTTTTCAGCTTCTCTTTGACTGGACCAGAAGGCCCGGGTGTCTGGTCTCTCCTAGCCACCGTGCGAGTCTGGTGGCACAGCGGCTGGTATGCGAACCAGCATGGAGGAACATATGTCTTCAACATCAGGGTTATAGATCTACCCAACGCAATTCTCAACATCACATCGAATCTCGATTCAACCGTTGTTAGAGTCGACGGCACAACTTACCCAATCTTTGCCAATGGCACGGAACTGCAAATCACAAGGGGAATCCACAGGATAGAAGTTGAGCCGCAAGTCGTCCTTGGCGTCGGCGTGAGAGCGGAATTCGATCGCTGGAGTGATGGAATGAGTTCATCGGCTAGGGAGATCTACGTAGCAGGTCAGCTTGACCTATCAGCAATCTACTTGACCGAATTCCTACTCACTGTGGGATCCAGCGCGGGCGTCACGATCGGCTCCGGCTGGTATCCAGCTGGGACGAGTGCAACGTTCGCCGCACTCGATCCTGCCGTGACTGGGCACCCGTTGATGGGCTATCAAGCGACGGACAAGTTCGATCATTGGTCGGGCGACTCGCAATCGGACTCACCCGTCGACTGGGTTGCCATGGACCGACCCAAGACGGTGACTGCAAACTGGTCGGAAGATATGGCTCAGGTGACATTGACATGCAGACTTGTCGTGGTCTCGATTGCGTTCCTCTCGTGCTCGGCAATGCTTCTCACAGTGGTGGCCATACTCAGGAAAAAGGCGCGTATGCGATCTCACCGCTTCCCCCTCGGAGGGGGGGTAGGAAGAGGGCTCCTCCTCGTTGTGCTGTCATTGGCGGTGGCTGCTCACTCAGCGATGCCTCAGACCCCCAACGCGTCGGCATTGCATCAACCTGAAGATGCCACAATTGGCGATGCGACATGGTACCACTGGAATCAGGCCGGGAGTGATACTTGCCTGATATGGCTTGGCGGGGGAATCGTGGGACAGTCAGCCTACATGATGAACCCGCTCGAATATGAATCCTACAACACGGTCCGCTTCGTCCAAGACCTCGCAGAGTACTATGATCTACTCGCGCTGAAGAAGGGATCGATGCATCGCATTGATCAGGCGCTGAACAAGACGGTCTACGGCGAACCCTACCCGGGGTCGGGGAACTTCATGAAGGAGATACGCGTCTGGGCTCACGAACGAGGCTACACATACCTGTATGTGGTCGGCTATTCTGTCGGAGCCATGATAGCAGTCGAGGAACTGATTCTGACGCACCCCGATGATTGGGTCACCCCTGACGGACTAGTAGTGATCACGACAAAGATCCCCGAACGAGTCTATACCCGGGCTGGCTCGCTGCGGGCATGCCTTCTTCTTCTGTATGGCGACAAGATCGCGCCTGAATTCGCGGCCTCGGGAGAACGTTTCTACCAGGAGACTCCAAAGGAAGGGTGGCGAGACGGGTTCTGGTTCCACAAGGAGTACCATGTGATTCCCGATGTGGAGCACGAAGTTTGGACGACAAGAGACAGCGGCGAGTATGACAAACGTGCTTCTCTTGATACGGTGAAGTTCATTGAGAGTTCGAAAGGCCTGCAATTCGAACCCATCAAGGCGACCATCTCGGAATGTGCGCTGAACCTGACGACGAGGGAAGAAGCGCATGTCCAGACAGTCGACATATCATCAGTGAAATCGCCGCACAAGGTGAGAACCGAGGAGGCTTTCAGAATCACGGCGACGGTCCGATATGACCTGCCCTCAAACCGCAGTCTTGCAGTCCTCGGTTTCGACTCTGAGTCGGCATCGATCGTGTCGGTTTCTCAGAGAAGACTCGCCGGAACCAGCCAGGCAGATTTCGTGATTACGGCCTCGTCGGGGAATACCACCAAGATAATGCAGGTCGTCTTGATCCCACTGGTCGCCAACGAGAGCAATTGGGTCCCTATTACAGCCGGGATCAAGGCTGTGCAGGTTGAGGTGACGGACTTGCTCACTGTGAATGTACTGACGGGATACCCAAACGTAGTCGTTGAGCTTGACGGGCAGGTTTTCGTCACAAACGCGAACGGGGAAGTTGACCTGAGAGTTGACCGGGGAGAACATGTGATCTCTGTACCGCCAACCGTCACATTGGACAACGGGTCGAGGGCAATCTTCGACCAGTGGAATGATATCACGACCTCACCGATTCTGCGGGTTTGTCTCTCAGAGGATGTGTCCTTGCTCGCGATCTATCACAGACAATGGTATCTGGACGTCAAGTCAGAATTTGGTCAGACAACCGGGACCGGGTGGTATGACGAATACGCAGTAGCACCATTCGGAGTAGCGCCTCTGCTGATATCCAACGGCACAGTGCACATGTTCGTAGGATGGTCAGGGGACTCGAACGACTATTCGCCGAGGTCGAGTGTAGTGATGAGCAGCTCGATGAACGTTCAGGCTTCGTGGAGAGCCATAGAAAGCCGCGAAGAAGGCCTGACCCTTCTCCAAGCACAGGTTCTTCTTGTCGCGAGCATGGTGATACTGCTCGTGAGTTCCGCCTTCGCCATCACGTTACTTGGTCACGAACATAGGCCCGCGTCCGCAGACGAGCAACGGGCGCGGACCTGACTTCAATTGCTGCGAACGTATGATGTACGAATGGACATCTCGCAGCCCATGTCGCAGTAGAAGTGATCATGCTCATCCTTCTTGCAAGCCTTAAATGAAAGCTGGCTTCTCCTTGCAGCACTTGCGACTGACTTGGAATGGTTCAAGTGACGGTGGCATAATGCAGGGCCTGACTGGATCCCTCAAGGGGCAACTACGCGGCAGGCTCAAGACCGCTGACATGTTCCTTGTGATGGTGGCTGCTCCGGTCTTTCTTCTCTTCGCGTTGGTCCCTGAGACTTTCGGGTTGAGCTGGGCGGGTTTCGGAAAACTGGGAAGAGGCGGCCTACTCATTGTGCTATTCTTCTTGTGGTTCGAGTTGCTGGACTTTCGTAGGACCGCCGTGCCACGCCTGAACCCAGTCCGCAAGACAGCCTGCGCGATTATGTTCGCACTCGCCCTCATCTATTTCGGGGGAATTGGACTCGCCGAAGAGTTCACATCAGCCATCTACTCCGTCGGTAGAGCATTGGGCGCATCAGGTGATGTCAGTAACAGCTTTCTAATGGCGATGGATTACGTGGTGCTATCTCTGTATATCGCAGGGCTGGCGGTCGCGTTCTTCGGCAAACGCGCAATACTCGCGGTTCTCACGCCTATTGTCTTCTCAACCGGAATGCTTGCCATGTACCTTCTGGACGCCTTCTTTCCGTATGGCTCGATCGGCCCGCTGCAATTCTGGGCCAATTTCATAGTCGTTGGCGTCGGACTTCTCTCACGGGGCCTAGGGCTGCCGATCTATGGGTACAACAACGTCTTGAACATAGCAGGCACGCATGGCACTTTTCGACTGATCGTGTTCTGGCCGAGCGTTGGAGTCCACAGTATGCTCATCTACTCGTTGGTCATGGTTCTTCTAGCTACCAGGCTTGCTGCGCCGATAAGGAGAAAAGTGATGTATGCAATCGCAGGAGTGGCGGGCACGGTGTTCCTGAACGTGTTCAGGATATTTCTCATAGCGTATTATGGCTATGCGTATGCGACTTCCGGGGCAGATCTGGACGCTTTTCATAACTCAATCGGCGAGTTCCTCTTTCCAGTGTGGATCATTGTTTTCCTTGTGATTGTCATAAGAATTGAAGGGCGGTATTCGGCCAAGGCGAAACGCGCTGCGCGGGAGAACAGAGAGGCCTGCTAAGCATGTCGTCAGCTGATGCTCAGAGATGTCTCGTTCTTGTGTTGGTAGCTCTGACCTTCTCACAGAGCCTTGGCATCAGCCTTGTGTCATGCGCTTCGGAGCCGACATCCAGAATCACCGAGGTAAGCGCTCCGGCGTGGAGGGAGGCTTCCCCCACGAGAATCATAGTCCGCTCAACAGCTGATTGGGGCAGAATCCTCTTCGACGACCTCAATGGCACGAACTCCAACGGAATCAGAATCAGAAGCGTCGTGAACAGCGGGTGGCTAGAGGGGAGAGGCCCAGACGAACAACTCTATGTAGGGCGCAAGATCCCATGGCCAGACACAGAATACGATCAGATTGTTGCTCGCAAAGGTGACATGGTAGCGTTCTTCAAAGGCCTTGGAGACTTCCACTATGTCGAGGCGTACGCAGATCTCATCTTGGAGGTCAACGTCGACCTACCTCGAGTCCATGTTTGGCTGATGACCGGCGGAAACGGCACGACAACATTCGAAATCGTCAGCCAAGACACTGGCGGTACGATCTGGCGCGATATCATTGTCGGAACCGGTGAGACACAGCAAGTCAAACGTGTCATGTCTCCTCAACCTTTCTTCAGGCCTGGAAGGACTGAGAGCTCAATCGTTGTCACGTGGCTTTCCATCGTGATACTGGTGATGATAGTCCTGAACTTCCCCGTCCTTGAAATCCTGAAGGAACGCCTTCAAAGAAAGTGGAGGAGACGAAGAGTTAAGGCACATAGTGAACGTGCAAAGGCAAAGAAGTGACACATGGGGACGGCGGGCAGAACTGACGAGTCAAAACTCGTTTCTTGGCTCTGTTGACGAGGCATTCATCCTCAGGATCGCCTTCCTGTTTTCCGGTCAATTCGCGCTGTACGAGGGCTTCCAAGACTGGAATAGGGGCAGGGCAGACATTCATCCCGAGGTAGCCGTCCTCACATTGACCATCTATGGGGTTTCCCTGTTCATCATTGCAATGTCACTGATGCCAAGCAAGTTCGTTCTTCGATTCCGCGACCTTCCCCTGCTTCCGTTCGCGCTTGCCACAGTGACCAGCCTCTACGTTGTGGCAGCAATCGCGTACAAAGGCGCATACCGAACCGATGTCCTGGCGTACAGTCACTATGCTGCCCTGCTATTTGCAGGTCAGGGCACCAACCCCTACGTGACAGATATGGCGAAAGCACTGAGCATGTTTGCGGTACAGCCATCTGATCTGACTCCACTGATGTCCGGAACATACCTGACGACGTTTCAGTATCCGGCACTTCACTTCCTAGTGTTTGTGCCATTCGTGTGGCTTGGCCTCCAAGACATGCGATGGGTCCTAGTGCTCTTCGAGATCGGAGTCGTCTTGGTCCTGTATCTGAGGGGACCGCGGAACTTGAAGCCGATGCTGCTGATTCCGCTCTTCGCAGGCTCAGACCTGATGATCAACTTCACTGCAGCCAGCGTCTCTGACGCACTGTGGGTGCTACCACTGGTCTTCACTGCACTCTATGTGGAGAAGCCTGTCCACGCAGGAGTCTTCTATGGGCTGGCCTGCGCGATGAAACAGACTCCATGGGTGCTGGCGCCGTTTCTTCTCATTTACATGCTGCGCACGACCGACAACAGGGATCTTCACGACAGGCTTCTCAGGGTGGTCAAGTTCACAGCGACATCCGTTGCACTCTTCGTCGTGGCCAACCTCCCGTTCCTCATCGCAAGCCCAAACGCGTGGTTCAGAAACGTGATGACTCCGCTGGCAGAAGATCTCGTCATTCTGAGTCAGGGTCCATCGCTATTGACTCAGGTGGGTCTCCTACCCGTTGGAAGGATGTTCTACACCGTGCTCGCGGTGGCAGTTGCTGTCGTCCTCATGGTGAACTACTATGTGTACTTCGACCACCTCAAATATGCACTCTGGATCTTCCCCGGAATCATTCTGTGGTTCTCATACAGGGCCCTCACGAACTACATCATCTACTGGACACCTCTCATCTTGGTCTCCCTAATCCTGTGGTACGAAGCAGAGCACGCGAAGGTGGCGCATTCAGGTTGAATGTTCGGAGATTGACAGCTCCTTTGTCGGTTGTCTTCCTGATACTCATTGCAGGACTGGCCTTTGCGTATCTACAGGCCAGATCCGAGTACCCACCCGCAATCCTCGACCCCCAATTCGATCTATGGGTGGAAGATCCTGAACTGGGAGGTGACAAGCCGCTGGTATGGGAGTTGGAATACGTCAAGAGCGCCGGGGATCAGGTCGTACTGCAGAAGACCGAGTTGTCGGGCAAGCAAGCGCTCGAGATTCAGATTGTCCAAGACGGAGTAGATGAGGCGTGGAGCTACGTCTACTTGAAGCAGATGATCGATGGCATGAGACTTCGTGCGCTGTTCAGCGGATACCTGGGCGTGTGGATCTTTTCAGAGGCTTCATGCGAATGCAGAAAGACGTCGCAATCTGAGTCGACCGTCTTCGGAGTTGAGACGAATGATGGGACGCATACGCTCACCTATATCTTCGCTCCGGAGGTTACTGGACCACAGCAGTTTCTGGGCCATCGCACTGTCTATCTTCGCACCGAGGGCGGGCAGTGGACGTATCACTGGATGGACATGGCCGGAGAATACGCAAGAGCACAATGGCATCACCCTGAGCGAGTCACATTCAGCATAGTTGTAGGCGTTTCCGGTTCTACTGCGGGAAGTCATGCGGCATACGTGCACGGATTCACAACAGACGCCAAGGCAACCCCTGAGCCACTGCAGCATCGGACACCGGGGCGGGCTCCTTACTCCAGTGCGTTTTCTGAAGGATCGTCAGCGAATGATCAATGGGCTGTGCGACTTTGTCCCCAGAGTTCACATAGTGATGCACTGAACGTCAAGTCGGCGTGGCAGGTCATAATGGTTTAATCAAGGGTTGCGTGAGTTCAGGAGGAGCGCGTGAATAATGAAGGAAGGGGCACGAGAACGGATCGGCCACAAGGCCAGCGTTGGGACCGACTCTGTGACTCGCCCAGTTGCGGAGCTATCTATGATCCCTAGGGATATCAACAATGTTCTATCGATTGCCTTCGGAGTACTGGCGGTCACGATCCTGCTAGCATACTCTGTTCGGGCCACATCACCATATGTCGTTGGTGAAAACTTGGTTCTCGCGGAGATCTATCTTCCCGGTTTCTACATGAAGCCGATCACCCTGTTCACATATTTGTTCTTCCTGTCCTACGCGTTTGGTCTGAACTCGCCGATCTCGAAGGCTAGGTTTCTCAGGATGGGAGAACACGCCTTCGAAGCCCTGTATGTATTGGCCTGGTTCTTCGTGATGCTGAGCGGTTTCGAGGTGCTATACCAGATCGTCCTATGGTCTGCGGGGCTTTCTGTCCAAGGACTGCAGAATCCGGACATAATCGTGAACTGGTGGCCCTCGAACCCCTACGCAATCAATGTAGTTTTCGCGGCGAAGCTTGTGGTGCTGATATTTGCCATGTCATGCTTTTCGGTCGACTACCTGCGGAAGACGCGCACAGCGCGTGAGAAGGCTCACTAGGGCTGGCGGCCTGTCGATCGCACAGAGCCGTGCGGTCGAGGGCTACGATATAGACCTGGAATCCGCGGAATCCGGAGCGACTGCAGCCTGCGTACTCCTCAGTATGCGCATGAGGTTCCAGAAAACTGCCAACGAGAATGCCACTCCGACCGCGTACATCGGTATCTGCAGGTATCCTGCCGCTTGGAGCTGCCTCCACAGCACATCTGCTTGAAGATAGAAAGAGTAGAAGAACGGACTTGTCCAGAGGATCGGCAACGCAAAATAGTATGCTGGCGATCTCAAGAAGATGAAGACGAACGGGGCGATCCACAACCTGTGATCGCATTCCTTGGACAGCAAGATCAATGGAAGGATCGAGACAAGAAACTGCTCGTTTATGACCTTGCCAAAGAGGAAATAGAGGAACATGACCGCAAGGATTGACTCGAGGAGAGGCGCACGTCTTCCGAATTTGGGAACCACGACGACCAGGGCGACAAGCAGGATTACGTTAGGGATCCACGAGACTACTAGATCGAACACGAGATCCTGAACTACCCATATGAAGTTGTACATATTGACACCACCCATGAGTCTTGTGCCCTGAAAGGTCACGAGAACATTCCAGATTGAAGTAGGGCTAGCGACCAGGAAGTAGGCGACCGGGAGCAACGTCAAAGCGAAACCACCGAGAAACTCCAGAAGAGCTCTCCACCGCCCGAACAAACGCACCAAATACAGTGGCAGCAGAACGATCGTGTACAGCTTCAGCAGGCTCAGGCCGTAGAAGAATCCGGAGAGAGCGTTGCTTCGAGATGATGTCAGATAGGATGCCAGCAAGAAAACTGCTACGAAGGCGTCAAACATTCCCCAGATCACTGAGATGAATATCACATACGGGCAGAAGGCGTAGATCTTGGCCTTCCTCAGATCGATACCCGCAAGGAGATAGACAACGACCAGGTCTGCCAGGATTATGGGAAGCTTGAGGATCAAAAGCAGGACAGGAGTCCAAGGATAGATCAACGCGGGGAGAGAAGGGTAGTGACCATCAATCATGACAGGGCTCGTGCCCGCGATCAGTGTAAACAGCCAGTAGAATGGAACGAACAAATAGACTAGGAGCGGATGGTAAGCGTATCCTTCGAAGAAGACTGGGATACCTGCCGCGTTCTGCATCTGCAACGTCCTTGCGTAGACAAAATTGTACATGTTCTGGCCATTGAGAGCCATGATGCTGGATTCGTAGATAGTGCCCACGTCGCCTGCGTGCATGAAGAACGGTGCGAGGACCAGTCTAACTGCTAGGGCCAGCAGCACGATTCTTGAGCGTTCTTCCATACTTGTCTACCAGCAAATACAGCAGTACGACCGAAATCGCCACCAAAGGCAGCACACTCGGCAACATGGCATAGCTCCAAATCAGGGAGGGTATTCCGACGGAGCTCATTGAGCCCGAGACGGTGAATGACATCTCGCTGTTGACAAAGTCAATAGTGATCTTGTTGAAGCCTTTCTCATGAGGCCAGATCTTCATCTCTGCAGGAAGAGCGGACAGGACGATGCTACCTTGCCCCAAGCTCTGCAGTCGATCGTCACTGAATGTGAACTCTATCAGAGTCGTCGGCGCGATCGACAAGGGCTTCGGCACGTCTTTGACGGTCATTCCATTGATGGATGTCATGACCCATCTCCAAATCTCCAGGTGTGCCTTGAATTCCCTGTCGCACCTGAACGAGACCTTCACCGAGTCCGGCGAGGCCTCCACGAATTTGTGGAGCACTATCTGAGGGCGGGCGTATGTGACATCGAGGCTTTGCGGGTTAGTGCGGATGGTCACGTTGAACTCATTGAAGAGATTGTGATCGTCCACCCAAGACGTCCAATCACTGAATTCCAGTAGGCTGACTCGAGAGGCAGGCGCGAAGTCAGGGTTCACATGAATGTGTGGTTTGCTACTGCCGTCGTAAGGATCATTGAAGAGAATGAAATAGTGTTGATTCTGGTACTGGTATGCCCCAGTTCCGTACCCGGCCCATCTGGCTTGGGTAAGAAACGTGTCATGTAGGATAGGTATGAAGCTTAGGGCAATGATGTAGATTGCGAAAAAGACTGTCAAAGAACCCTTAAGCTTCAAGCCTCGTTCTCCGCTTGTCACTTGAAGACTTTGTCTTTTGAGAAGACCTCGATACCTTTCGGACCGATGAGGTATGGTCTCAGTTGCGTGTCATGCGCGATTCCTCTCATCTTCTCTACCTGGACCGCTCTGGCGACATTACCCTCATGGATGCCTGTGCGCAAAAGTACGACGCCCTGCGACAGGAACTCCTCGAGCTGGAACTTGCGGCTCAGCATTGAGGTTCTCATCTCACTTGTCACAAGGCAGGTCGCTCCAGTCGAGGAGAGAGCATCAAAAAGCATCAACATCGCACGCCTTCTCCTCACGGGTGATTGGTACCTGACCGCCAGCGAAGTGATGGGGTCAACGGCGAGTCGCGTCACATTCTCCTCCTCAGCAAGACGCTTCACTGTCTCAACGAGCCCTCCTAGGGTGACTTCCGGGATGACCTCTTGCACGGGGAGATCG
>CAZJVZ010000032.1:0-12879 GCA_964549795.1 uncultured Candidatus Bathyarchaeia archaeon | reverse complement strand
CCGTTTAAGCATGACGAGCTTCGAGCGAGATGTGCAGAGATCAACCCTTCTCAGAATGCATGCATCTCCGTTCCGGTGAAGCTTGAATAGATGACACCGCGCATATGGTCTCCCGAGCGCAGTGGTTTACCATGGGCTTCTCCGTGGGTGTCGTAGGAAAACCCAACGTTGGCAAGAGCACATTCTTCAGCGCCGCGACCCTCGCCCATGTAGCTATTGCGAACTATCCGTTCACAACAATCAAGCCTAACAGGGGGATGGGGTATGTCAGGACCCCTTGCGTGTGTAGAGAATTCGAGGTTCAAGACAATCCCTCTAATTCAGCATGCATCGACGGAATTCGACTCGTACCTGTTGAACTAGTAGATTGCGCTGGACTGGTCCCGGGTGCTTGGCAAGGGAGAGGCTTGGGAAACCAGTTCCTAGATGAGATCAGGCAGGCTGACGCCTTGGTCCACATAGTAGATGCGGCCGGAGCGACGGATGTCGAGGGAAAGCCATGCGAGGTGGGCACGCACGACCCGCGGGAAGATGTTGAGTTCCTCGAGAAGGAGCTTGACATGTGGCTGCTCCAAATCGTCAAGAAGGACTGGGATAGGACCGTCAAGAGGATCGAAGGAACCAAGGAGGACCTCGGCGCCGTTTTCGAGGAAAAGCTCAGCGGACTCGGAGTCAGGCGCGCCCACGTAATGAAGTCCCAAGAGGACATAGGGGCCGATCCTGCTCACCCGAGCCGATGGAGTGAAGAACAGCTCCTCAGGTTCTTGCATGAACTGAGGCGTGTTACCAAGCCCATGCTCATTGCCGCAAACAAAATTGACATACCAATTGCGAAAGAGAACACGGACAATCTCGGGAAGCTGGGATATCCTGTCATTCCCTGCTGTGCCGAGGCGGAGCTGGCGCTTAGGAGAACCGCAGAGAAGGGCTTCACAGACTACAAGCCGGGCGACAGCAACTTCAAGATCACAACCGAGACCCTTTCGACTGAGCAGAGAGCCGCGCTGGAGAGAATTCGAGACAAGATACTCGTCCCGTGGGGCTCGACTGGCGTCCAAGCCGCCATCGACCACGCTTTCTTGAAGATGCTCAGGATGATTGCGGTGTATCCGGTCGAGGACCCTGAGGGTCTTAAGGATCACAAGGGCCGGGTTCTTCCAGATGTCTACCTTGTCCCCTTTGGCACGACCGCGAAACAGTTTGCCGGTATGATCCACTCTGACCTAGGCGAGGGGTTCCTCTACGGAGTCGAGGTCAGATCCAAGATGCGGATCGGTGAAGAGCATGTACTCAAGGATGGAGACGTTATCTCAATCGTAAGCGCGAAGAAGCGAGGATGACCCACCGCCGTCGATCCTGAGCCTATGCTTGAGCGATGTCCTCGCAGACAACTGACCCGGCTGCGATTCTCGCCCCAGAGGTAATCCGGATTCCAGGCATGATAGAGGAGTTGATGCCGGTTCTGACATTGTCTCCGGTGACTGTGCCCAACTTTCTGAGACCACTGTTCTCGACTCTGTCCCTGATGTTCATTCGCACGGTCTTGTCGGTAAGCTTGACGTTCGCGACGATAGTCCCAGCCCCGAGGTTGCAGCTCTCTCCTATTATGCTGTCTCCGACGTAGGATAGGTGCTGTATGTGGGTGCCGTCCATGATTATGCTATTCTTGATCTCACAGAAGTTGCCGACCACGGCTCCCCGCCCAACCGATGTGGACGCGCGAATGTGAGCATACGGGCCCACGATCGCACCTTTTCCGACCCACGCGGGTCCTTCGATAATGGTTCCAGTCCTCACCAGTGCGCCTCTCTCGATCGTGACGCGCCCCCTTACGCTCGCCCCTCTCTCAACTGTACCATTGACGGACCGCCTAGACCGACCCAGCAAGTTGGCATTGGCTGAGAGAACATCCCATGGTCGCCCGATGTCCTGCCAGTCGAGAGGGCCAATGCTTGCCCAAGAGATCGATGTACCGTCTCTCGCAAGCGCGGACATCGCATCTGTTATCTCGAATTCTCCTCTTCCTGATCGATTCGTTGCTCGTATGTAGTCGAATATGATTGGATTTAGGACATAGATCCCAGTGTTGGCGAGGTTGCTCGGGCTTTCAGACCGTTCCGGCTTCTCGATGATGTCGACGAGCAAATCTCCGGAGGTCTTCGCCATTCCATACGACTCAGGATGCAAGACAGGAACCAATCCGACGGTTTGCCTGTGTCCTTTGTTCACGTATGTCCCTAGGACACGTTTGATCGCAGAGGCAGACACTAGCAGATCCCCATACACCACGAGGAAATCGCAGTCGTCCACGAATTCGCGAGCTACGGAGATGGCATTTGCCGTTCCAGAGATGTCAGGCTGGCGTACGTAGTCGATCTTGACCCCCCATCTATGCCCGTCGCCCAAGTGCTTCTTAATCAGTTCGTCTTGGTACCCGGCCACCATTACGATCGTGCGTATTCCTGACGATCTAATGGCGGACACTACATGCTCTAGGATCGGTCTGCCCGCCACCGGAATCATGTGCTTGGATCTATTCTCGGTGAGCGGCCAGAGACGAACACCCTTTCCCGCGGCTAAGACGACAGCCTTGGCGACCGGGCCCACAGATCTCACGACCAGCTCTCCCAGCTCTTTTCGAATTGAATCCACCCCGCGCGGTTTGCTTGCATCAATCGACCGCCGCTCTTAAAAGCCTCACAAGTCCAAACCCGCTTCGGTTGGAACGAGATATCCCTTGGCATTCGACTTCGCTTCGTTTGCGGCTGGGCTGCTCGCCGGAGCTGTCACGGGTGCACTCGCAGGGTACCTGCACGAGACAGAGAAGATAGGAGAGCTCCAAGAGAGAGTCCGCGTCGCGATTCTTCGGTTTGACAGGGTCGTTTCCGAAGCCGATGCTCTGACAGACCGCGACGCAGTAAACGCTGACCTAAGAGGACAGCTTTCACAACTGCAGGAAGAGATCAAGAGGCTGTACCAGAGGCAGAAGCGCTAGGCTTCGACCTTCTTCGCTTGCGCCGCGACCCCGCCTGGTTTCTCCATCACACCTTCAGGTATCGCCAGCAGTTTCGATTTCCGCACACCTACATGCCGGAGTGGCGAGACCTTCTTGGCAAGGTTGTAGACCTCAGAGCCGAAGATGCCCAGAATCATTTCGTGGCACAGCTGGTCATAGCCCAGTGTTACTGCTTTCTCTTCGATCGTCTTCTTCATTATGCTTCTGATGAGGTGTTGCTGGTTGGCGTTCACTCGATCCCTCGTGAAGGCCACCACGGACGCGCGGGTGACGTATTGATCCCTCGAAGTGACGTTGAAGATGGCATCTATACGTGTGCTTCCACGTCTGACTAGGCTGCGAAGATAGTCGGCCGAGTATTCATGCCCTTTTAGTATGGTGTCGGCCCTCATGCCTTTGACGCCGGAGGCCAGAAAGTACAGCTTCTGTGATTGATGGGAGAAGTCATTGGTTATGTCATAAAGTGTCGTCTCGACTACTCGCCCAATCACTCTGGCCGGGTCGCTGCACGGAATGGAAGCCACTTTCTTTTCGCCAAAGTACGCAGGCGCATACACATCGTACCATTCCTTCGCGCGCCACTTGTCCCGGACTTTCTTCGTAGCCTTAGACAATTTGCCATCACTAAGCGAAGACGCAGCATTCTCTGTGAGCTATTAAACCTTTGGCGCGCCGGAATCGGCAGGCCGGCGTCTCACGCGTCGTTCCACAGCCATTGCCTCTATCGTGGGGAGCACCTTGTCAGCGGTGACCAGACAGAGTAGAAGATCGTCGATTGTTGTCAGAAGTGATTCCACGTCTTGAGCGCCAGTGATGGTTGAAGTGACCTGCCGTCCATTCAGCCTCGATGTGATATGTAGTGGATTTGGCGCCGTCCTGCTGTCGACCCTCAGCGCTGTTTCTATCGATTTCGCAGCCAAAGCGCTGACATGACGCGTGGTGACTATTGCCTTCAACCCTTCACCATCTGGTCCAAAACGCAATGGTCTATCATAGCATAGAACTCTTCGGCATTGCCAGTTCTAATGTGGGCGCCGGCGGCGACATTGTGTCCTCCCCCGAATCCTCCAAATGCAGCTGCCGCCCGCTGCAGGGCCAGCCCGAGGTCGACTCCCTTCTTGAGAAGCACTTCAGGGGCTCTGGCGGAGATCTTCACTCCACCGTCCCTTGACCTTGCTGCGACTATTGTTGCCTTGTTGGGCTTGAGGTGACCTGCGGATGACAGGATCGAAGAGAGTGCTCCTGTCATGTTCTCGGCGATCCTGTCTTCTCCTCTTACTATGCAGACAGCATCGAGTTCCATGATTACAGCAGGAGTCCGACTCAGCCATTCCATGTATTCGGCCAAAGTCTTGCGATAGGCGGCGGCTAGCTCCTGGATTTCATCCAGGATCGGACCTCTCTCGCCTAGGCACACGGAGACTGCGAGAGCCTGACGATCCATCCTGCCACATGCATTCAGCATAGAAGAGAACTCGCGAGCGTCTCTAGTGGGGCCTCCTGGAGGCTCGTTCGTTAGCGTGTAGACGGTACCAATGAGCTCAAGCGCCTTGTTTCCTTTGAATCCTTTCGAGACTAGCAGTTCCACGATCCCGCTCAGGAGAACTTGCTTCTCCTTGAGGCTGAGATCGCTTATTGTTCTCCATCGTTCTCCGTCCTTCAATGGGATGTTGCGAGACGTAAGTAGCGCTGTGCAGTTGTCCTCCTCCCCGCTCAAGTGCGGCAAGTACGGAGTGGTTGTGAGGGCAAGGGCACGGTGTATGGGCCGAGTCTCTCGGCCGAAGAAAAGCAAGTCTCTGTCGGTTCCTAGGTACCCGCAATTGATGGCGTCTTCGACCAGCAGCTCATTGGGCCCCAGCAAGCGCCTTTCCCTGTTCTTGTCCTGCATGTCGCCCAATGCGCCGACGACTGCCAGCGACGAAAGATCGACATTCGCATGTGATAGGCTTCGGGCAACAAAGTATGCAAGGCCTGCTGCGCTGATCTCAGTCGCGCCGTCGATTCCGAAATCATGCGGGTTCACTTGGAGCATCTCCCGGGGGGGTTTTCCTGCTGGTGGATGATGGTCGATTACAATCACCTTGTGCCCTCCGGCTATCTTTGCGAGTTCTTCCAAGTAGCCGCTCCCAATGTCGGTGAGTACCACTAGCTCGGGTTCGCATCTCAGAGCGTCATCGACGGTTTCGGCGTCCAGCTCCTTTATTGCACGAAGCTGGAATTGTGCCTTCATCCGTGCTAGACTGGATCCCATGATTCCAATTGCCGAAAGTCCGTCCGCATCGTAGTGAGATAACAGAAGAATCCTTGAACCATGTGACCCCTTGTCCTCCAGAATTGCGGCTGCGTCGGCCGCTCTTCTGAGGAGTCCATCCAGATTCGGATGCAATGGCATCTCTACGCCACGGAGGCGGCCATTGGCTTGTATTCCCACTCGGGCTGCAGTTTGCCTTCAGCCTTGTAGTACTTGACGAGACGGTGTATCTTCGACTCAACTGTTGCTAGGGCTCTCTTGTTGTGGTAGTCCTTCCTGTTCTTCTCCAGATGTTTCCGAAGCTCGCTGGCTCTGCGGAATAGGTAGTCGAGGTCTTCTGGGATCTTCGGAGTCTGACCTGAGGCTCGCACGAGCTCCGTTACGCTCTTTCCCACCACAGGCTTCACTAGGGGCACGCCGTACCTGTCTCTGAGGATGCCCCCGATCGAGCTTGGTGAGTTGCCCTCCTTTGCGAGCTTCGCTATGAGATCCTCAACCTCCTCTGGCGTGTACTTGAACCATGCAGGGGGCTTCTTGCTTACGGGCCGCGTTGAGCCCGAACGTCCTCGCTTACTGCTGTATAACCTTGCTAAGTTGGACACACTCCGAAAGCATCCTCATCAAATTCCGGATTTTGTTATCCGACTAACGCTGATCTATTTAAGTCGTTCCGGCTTTCCTTGCATCTAGCCTTTGCAGCTCAACGCTTGAGCAACCGATCCGTCCCCAACCCTCTCGCCAGAAATGACTGATCCCCGATTGGACTGTGCTTCGCGAGGGTGATGATCAGCGGAAGTCGAGTCGACGGCATGGACGGTGTCGAGACTGGTCTCCCACGGACTCCACTGGGATGTTCTAGAGCTCATTGATACCATCCGAAGCCCCTCGAGGCCCGAAGGCCTCGTTGCAGACTCAATCCGCGCGCTCTTGCATGACCCAGAAACTCTTCGCCACTAAGGCTGCCAATACTGCACTGCGTTGGTTCACTCGCCGAGCAGCCATCGAGCGAGTTTGCGGAACGATTGGGCTCTGTGAGAAATTCTGTTCTTCTCCTTGGCTGTCATCTGTGCAAAGGTTCGGCCGTCTCCCCTGACGGGTATGAAGACGGGGTCGTAGCCGAACCCGCCAGTTCCGCACGCTCCGTGACCTATCTTGCCGGAGACAACCCCGGCAAAGCATCTCGGCCTACCGTGCGGCTCGCAGAATGCCACGACGGAACGGAACTCAGCATTTCTTTGCGACGCGTCTCGCAATAGCTCTAGAATGCCCCCGTAGCCGAGGCGCTTGAAGACATCTGACGAGTACGGCCCGGGGAAACCATGCAGCTTGTCGATGAATAGACCTGCATCTTCCACAACGATGTTGACCTTTAGGCGATTGGCTGCTTCTTGAGCAGCGTACGATGCAATTCTTCGCAAGCTGTCGGATTGGATTTCCACTTTCGATGCCCTCAGCATGTGCAGTCTCAGACCACAAGCCGAGGCGACTGCCACTGCTTCCCTATACTTCCCCTTGTTCGATGTGAGAAAGTGCACCTTGTCGCGGTCTTTCACTATACCTCCCTCGCTTTCCTATCTCCCTCATCTTCTCAAGCACGAGCTGCGTGTCGTGTTCTCCTGCGATCGTGCGATATCCATTCACAACAGCTCGGAAAGCCGTTGAGTGGAGTGAGAAGTGGGTACTCTTGAAGGCTCTGCTCATAAGCAACATGTCCACGCCTCTGGCCTCAAGTTCGTGCGAGTAGTCGCTCAGACCGAAATCTATGAGGAAGATCTTCATCCCTCCCCTGAGAATCATGTTCGAAGTGGTCAGGTCGCCATGCACTATGCCACGTGAATGCAGTCGGCTAATCAATATTCCGACAAGCCTGCATGTTGAACTAAGGTCTGGTCCTCTCATCTTCGTGAGCGCCTCTTTCAGACGTGGACCTTCAACGTATTCCATGACAATAGTGCAAGTGTCCGTCATGACCTGATATACTGTCGGAGCGGGCACGCCCGCACGTTTTGAGTCATGAAGCAGGTGCGCTTCGCGCAACGTTCTTGCCAGTCGGATCGAACTGTCAAGCGAATCGACTCTGTATGATTTCGGAAGACGCGTCTTCATCACTACGCGTCGGCCATGCCATTCTTCTAGGAATATGCTCGCTTCGGCACCCTTGCGCATCAGCGTCGTAGGCTCATCTCCAAGGAACCTCCACTTCATCCACTCTCCAGCGCGGCTTGACCTGGCTGTGTGTAATGTCGATGAAGAGTCGATGATTGAAAGCCAAGGCTCCGGCCCACGAGATCTGTGCACCGCAATCGCCCGCGAACTTGAGATCCACGGCGCGAAAGATGGCGCCATGTTCGCTTGCGACGATTTCCAGCTTGTTCCGAAGGGTCGAATTCGCGGCAACACCCCCAACTAGGAGGACTTCCTTCTTCTCGGTGTGTGCCAGGCTCCTCTCTGCTGCTTCAGCTAGCATTGAGAACGAGACCTCTTGGAGCGAAAAGCATAGGTCCTCAAGACGAGGACCAGCCCGTAACATCTTCGTCGCTGCAGTGAGCAGGCCGGAGTAGGAGACATCGTTACCCTTCACAGTATACGGAAGCTCCACAAAGTTCCCGCCTCTCGAGGCTAGTCGTTCGATCGCTGGCCCACCTGGCGACTGGAGGCCTGCCGAGCGGGCGAACATGTCGAGCAAGTTCCCAAGAGTAATGTCTTCGGTTTCGCCGTAGATACGCCAACGGTGGCTCGCGAATGCCGCGATTGTTGTGTGACCCCCGGATAACAACACGACCAGCGGGTCACGGGCGTCCGTTGTGAGTGCACCGATTTCTATGTGACCAATCGCGTGATGAACTGGAATCAGGGGGATCCGTAGTCTGCAGGCGATAGCCCTTGCAAGAGTGGCGCCGATGCGCAGGGTTGGACCTAGACCTGGTCCCAGTGCCACTGCTACACCATCAAGATCCTTTGGACCGATTCCTGACTTGCTCAGAGCGCCTCGTATGACGACGTCGGCCACGGACGAGTGATGCTGAGCCGCCTCTCTGGGATGTATCCCTTGGCCCGGGGCGGGTACGTATACTCGTTTGATGTCTGAGAGAATGTGGCCGTCTGAATCGACAACGCTCGCCCCGAAGGTGTGTGCAGTAGACTCGATGCCAAGAATGAAGGCGGGCATCTCGATTCACTTGTCATGCGGCGAACTTCGGTGATGAAGGCTAAATAGTGGTAATCTGTGCTATAAGCTGGGCGCGGGTGGCTACTGTGAAAGGTGACCGGGAAATCGAAGTTCTTTCCTAGCTTCGGCCATTCTTCAGCAGACTCGAAAGCCCACGGGCATGTTGCGAGCATCGTGTCGGATCTCGCTTCATTGTCGAACAACCAGATGAAGGTGACTCAGCTTGAGACGTCAGATAGGCTCGATACCGAAGACATATGACTGGAAGGTTATGGAAAGCAAAGTGGCCCTGCTGTGGGAGAAGACTCGAGCGTATAAGTACGCAAAGACCCTGAGATCAAGCGGGCCAAAGTTCTATTTCCTTGACGGCCCGCCTTTCCCCTCGTCGGACACGCCGCACATCGGCACGTGCTGGAACAAGATCGTCAAAGACGTGGTCCTTCGCTACAAGCGAGCAACCGGTTTTGACTGCAGGGACCAACCAGGATATGATTGCCACGGTCTGCCAATCGAGCTTGCAATTGAGCATACACATGATTTCAAGGAGAAACATGACGTTGAGCTTTATGGTCTTGCCAAGTTCGTCTCAGAATGCAAGGAGTTTGCCGACAAGAATTCGGAAGCAATGAGCGGAGTGTTCTCCGACCTTGGCGTGTGGATGGACTGGCAGAAACCCTACCTTACCCATGATGACGAGTACATCGAATCCGCATGGTGGACCGTCAAGAAGGCGCATCAAGAAGGATTGCTCGAGCATGGTCTGAAGGTCGTCCACTGGTGTCCACGATGCGAAACCGTCTTGTCCGACTACGAGGTTGTTCTTGAATATCGTGACCTTAGAGATCCGTCGATCTACGTCAAGTTCCCGATAGAGGGACGAGAGAAGGAGCGCATACTCATCTGGACCACGACGCCCTGGACAATACCTTCGAACGCTGCAGTGATGGTTCACCCGGACTACGAATATGCACGTGTTCGACACGACGACGAGATCTACATCATGGCCAAGGAACGCGTCGAACACGTTGCCGCGGAAACCGGGGCAACGCTCGAGTTGCTCGAGACGTTCAAGGGGGAGACGATGAACGGTCTACGATATCGGTCTCCCATAGCCGACATTGTCCCCGCACAGTCCAAGCTTGCGGGAGGGCACAGAGTCGTCCTGAGCAGAGAATACGTCACACTTGAAGAGGGCACAGGATGCGTCCATAGCGCTCCAGGCCACGGGGAAGAGGACTACCAAGTTGGACTTCAGACCGGGCTGCCCGTGGTCATGTTGGTTGACAACCAAGGGAAGTTCGTCGCGGACGCCGGCAAGTACGCCGGCAAGGAAGTGAAATCGGCCAATCAGGAAATCATTTCAGACCTCAGGCAAAGAGGAGCCCTCCTCTTTGCCGGCGAGATAGTCCACAGAAGCCCCGTTTGCTGGCGATGCCACACCCCTCTCATCATACGTGCGACAGACCAATGGTTTGTCAAAGTCACGCAGATGCGCGAAAGGATGCTCGCCGACATCGAGGCGACCCAGTGGATTCCCGACTGGGCTGGCGCAAGCCAATTCCGGAACTGGCTTCAGGGACTCAGAGACTGGGTCATCTCTAGGCAACGGTTCTGGGGGACACCCCTCCCTATCTGGCAGTGTGAGTCCTGTGGCAATCATGAAGTCATAGGTTCACTGAAAGAGCTGAGGGACAAGAGCGTAGTGGCGAAGGCTCCGAGAGAGCTTCACGTCCCATGGGTCAACGAAGTCAGGCTCAGATGCACATGTGGGGGGGAAATGAATCGACTGCCCGACGTGATGGTGGGATGGTTCGACTCCGGCGTCTCCTCATACGCGTGTCTAGAGTATCCCAAGGAGCGAAGTGAAGCCGAGAAGTGGTGGCCAGCAGATTTCATCGTTGAGGGTCGTGATCAGATCTCTGGTTGGTTCTTCTCTCTGCTAAAATCCGGGCTCATCGCATTTGGAGAGACGCCCTACAAGACCGTCTTGATGCACGGGTTCGTGCTCGACGAGCAAGGCCGCGAAATGCACAAGTCGCTTGGCAACTTTGTTGTGCCGCGAGAGGTCGTTGACAAGTTCGGACGCGATGCACTTCGGCTCTACGTGCTACAGAACACACTCTGGGAAGACCTGAAGTTCTCATGGAAGATTCTCGCGCAAGTCGCCGGAGACCTGCAGACAATATGGAATGTGTACGTATTCGCAAGCACGTACATGACTCTAGACAAGTTCGACCCGACTGCTTATCCTCCGGAGAAGATGAGACAGCAAATGAAAGAAGAAGACCTTTGGCTCATGAGTCGCACGGAACGCACGGTCGAATTCGTCACATCGGCCATGCAGGGCTACCGAATCCATGAAGCTGTGAGAATCCTGAGGAGCTTCCTGGTCGAGGATCTAAGCCACAACTACATACGACTTGTCAGAAGACGAACGTGGGTTGAGAAAGAGAACCCAGACAAACTAGCGGGGTACTCAGCTCTATCCCATGCACTTCATCGAGCATGCACGATGATGGCGGCGTTCATGCCATTCATCGCAGAAGCGTTATATCAGGGGATGTTTCGGGCCGTCAATGCCGAGGACCGCCCAACAGTCCATGCGCTCGACTGGCCAAGACCGGACGCGGTGTGGCGGGACGACGACTTGGAGGGACGATTGGAGACATGCCAACATGTAGTCTCCGCAGCCGCCATGGCAAGAATGAAGGCAGGCCTCAAGCTGAGGCAACCGGTGAGAAAGGTTACCGTCGTCACAGATCGGGACGACATTCGTGGTGCAGTAATTGGAATGAAAGCGCTTCTCCTCGACCAGGCAAACGCTCGATCACTTGATGTGATAGCGTCTTCGGAGTCGAAGCGAAGCGTGACAATCCATGCGGTTCCGAATATGTCGGTCATGGGGCCTGAGCTCAAGTCGTTGGCTGCAAGAGTGGCTGAGCAGTTGACTCGGATGGATCCTCGAGATCTCAGACAGAGGCTCTCTCGCGGGCCGATTGAAATCGAAGTTGATTCTACGAAAGTGCCCATCAACAGCAGACATGTGACCTTCAGAGAAGAGACGAAGGAAGAGCATCCGGCGGCAGATTTCGATGGAGGTAGAGTGTATATTGATACTGCGCTATCTGCAGACGAACTGGCAGACGGCCTCGCTCGTGACCTAGTCAGAAGGATACAGCAGATGCGTAAGGACATGGACCTCAGGGTGGACGCGTTCGTGGACGTTCAGGTGTGTGCCTCAACACCAAAAGCTGCATCAGCTGTTAAGGGCAGGCAGGACTACATCCGGGGCGAAGTCCGGGCAAGGGAACTTGCGATCAAATACAGGCGACCGGCGAAAGCACACGGGCAGCTTGTCAGAGAGTGGTCAATAGGCGATGATGACTTCTCGATTGGGCTTCGCAAGCAGAAACGATCACGCGTACGCAAACGCTCAAGCGTTCGTCGCAACTCGAGCGCCCCCCGCAGGCGGCGATAGTCCATTGCGGATCAGCCGTTGTCGATCCGAGTCTCACCCCTGAATTCGTAGTCGCAGCTATTCTTGTGGTTGTCACCGGATGCCTATGTCGGAGACACTAGGCTTCGCGAGCCTGACACAGAGCCAAGGCGACTGTCTGCTAGACAAACAGCTCTACATCGGCACTTCTATGAAGAGCCTTTCCAGAAGTTCCTTGTAGCGATTCCGGATCGTCACTTCTGTCACGTTTGCTATCTCAGCGATCTCGCGCTGTGTCTTTCGTTCATTTGTCAGTACGGCGGCAATGTATGTTGCTGCCGCGGCAATTCCCGTCGGGCCACGGCCGCTTGTCAGCTTCATCTTTGTTGCCGTCTCAAGAATTCGGATCGCCATGGCTTCCGCTTTTCCGGATATTATCAGTTTATTGCTGAATCTTGCCGCGTAGTGTCGGCTGGTCGACGGAGGGACGAATGTCTCCAGCTCCCGGACCATGAAACGATAGCTCCTGCCGATGTCCTTCTTGCTCAGGTTGCTTGCACTCGCGATCTCGTCCAAGGTTCTTGGAACACCGCACTGGCGGCAACTCATGTAGATCGCTGCCGCTGTGACATTGTGGATCGACCGGCCTCGGATAAGCCTCTTCTTGATTGCGCGTCTGTAGATCACTGAGGCGGTCTCAAGAAGATTCTTCGGTAGGTTCAACGACGATGCAAGTTTGCTCAGCTCCGACAGCGCGACCGCAAGGTTGCGCTCTGTTGCGTCGGAGACGCGAACTCGTCTCTGCCACTTTCGCAGTTTGTACATGTCGAGGCGTTCAGTCGCTGTCATCTGGCGACCACTTCCCCTTCTATCTCGCCAGTCGATTACAGTCGAGAGGCCTTTGTCATGGATTGTATAGGTTAGCGGCGCACCGGCTCGTGCCCTCTTGGCCTTCTGCTCGTCGTCGAACGCGCGCCATTCCGGGCGGCTGTCAACGATCTTCTCAG
>CAZJVZ010000031.1:0-12908 GCA_964549795.1 uncultured Candidatus Bathyarchaeia archaeon | reverse complement strand
TCTTTGAAAGCCACCAGTTCAGGTACTCTTTCTGTCTGCGTCTCTTCTGCTCGTCGCCCGACTCTCTGTCTAGCAGTCGCCCTTTGCCTTCGAGCAGCTGCTGGAACGTGAATGTCAGGCCGCAACTCTTGCAAGAGTACTGTTTCAAGGCTGGATCGTAGCTGAGCGTGCCTCCACACTCCAGACAGTACTGAGCCAAGCTCTTGCACTTCTGAGATGCCCTGTAACTGCGGAATCATAGTTAAACCTCGCGTAAATGCGATCAGTCGGGAAGTCTTGCAGCGGATCAATCACTTGCGAGAGCGTAGTAATATTCGCCGATGTCTTTTTGCTCTCTGTCGAGCTTGCTGTCCAACTTGTTGACGCGAGGTCTTCCGCTTGTGGGGTCGCGTCTGAATGTCATGTCCATCTGCTTGAGGAAACTGTTCATTCCATCTCTCAGCTGTGCCGGTTCGCCTGCATGTCCTTCTACGCCCGGTTTTCCGTCGAAAATCATCAGCCTGTCCGCAATGAAGTCCTGTGACACGATGTCGTGCTCGACGACAAACCCGAAGGCATGTTTGTCCTCTACTGTGCGACGGATAGCCTTGGCAACAGCCAATCGCTCTTCCACGTCTAGGTAGGCACTGGGCTCGTCCAAGAGGTACAATTGTGAATCCTTGCCCAGACAAGAGATGATCGCAACTCTCTGCAACTCGCCGCCGCTTAGTTCCGCGACATTCCTGTCGACCAGTTTGGCGATTCCCAGCGGCCTCAGGAATTGGTTCGCGAATGTCTCAGTCTCGTATGCTGGACCGGCTACCGACTGGAACAGGGATGCGACCGTGCCTTCGTATTTTCCAGAAATGTATTGTGGCTTGTAGCTGACAGTCAGGCCTTTCCAAGCCAGTTCAGCCCCATCATCTGATTCCTCGATGCCTGCCAACAGCTTGATGAAGGTGGTCTTGCCGATGCCGTTGGGTCCGAGGATGCCCACGACCTCGCCCATGCCAACGGATCCTGCGTTCACCTCTAGACTGAACTGCTTGAACGTCTTTTCCATCTTGGGCCATTCGAGCTGCCAGTTGTCGACCGGTGCAAAATCGCGAGGGGGCTTTACATGGAACCTGATCGGTTCGTCACGAAACCTCATGTTCTCGTCGGGCACAAAGCCGTCAAGGTAGATGTTGATGCCAACTCGAACGCCGTGGACGTGGGAGACGATCCCGTAGACTCCCGGCTCGCCATAGAGAACGCAGACTTGGTCTGAGAGGTAGTCAAGCATGGCGAGATCATGCTCAGCGAGAAGCACTGTCTTGCCGGCCTCGACAAGGCCTCTTATCGCGCGGGCCGCCCTCAGCCTTTGACTGACATCAAGATGACTTGAAGGCTCATCAAAGACATACACGTCTGCGTCTCTTGACGCCGCGGCTGCGATTGCCAGCCTCTGGAGTTCTCCACCGCTCAGCACCTTCATCTGTCTCGTCTTGATCTTCTCAAGCTGTAGCAGCTCTACGAGTGCGTGAAGTCTTCCGCTCTCGTCAACTCTACTCAGAACATCTGAAACTCTACCTTTCAGATAGTCGGGGATTCGATCGATGTACTGTGGCTTGTGAACGATCTTCAATTGCTTCGAGCCGAGCTTGTCTAAGTACTCTTGGAGAATGGAGCCGCGATAGTTGCGCACGATATTGTGCCAGTCGGGCGGGCCCTCGAATACTCCCAGATTGGGCACGATCTCGCCTGAGAGGATCTTTAGAGCAGTCGTCTTTCCCGTTCCGTTTCTGCCAACGAGTCCGGTTACAGTACCCTCCTGCGGGACAGGGAGCCTGTAGAGTTTGAACGTGTTTACGCCATAGCGGTGGCTGCAATCGTGCTCAAGTTCTGCAGGGAGGTTGACTATGCTGATCGCTCCGAAGGGGCACTTCTTTATGCATATTCCACACCCAGTGCACACATCCTCCACTATGACCGGCTTCTTCTCTCCCTTGATAAACCTGATCGCGAATCTTCGGTTAAGGACCTCTGGACAGAATCTGTAACATGGAATGCCGCAGTCGTCGGGTTTGCATCTTTCCTTTTCGAGCACAGCTACTCTCGTCATCGCAGATCTCCCCCAATATGAGAACACGGGGCTGAACTAGGTTTCAAAAAAGCGTGAGGCCGACCAGATGCGGAGGGAACTAGAAAGAGTGTTGTTCGGAGCTTTGCTCCTTGCTCCACTCGTCTTCTTCCCAGTCCTCGTCCTCGTCTTCGTCCCAGTCTTCCTCTTCCTCACCCAATTGCTTGACGCTCCAGAACAGGCGCCTATCTTGCGAAATGTCAGTTTCTTTTAAGGTTTTTCTATGTTCTCCTCTCGGAACCTGCTATCGGATGGCTGCGTGGGGGTTTCGCATGCCCGGCTTCACATACGCCCAGCAAAGATCTCGGGTGCTGTGAGCAGAACCGATTCTGCCATTCGAGTCAAGTGTGATCATGCCGGTCTTCATTCTCAGGCGCTTCTCTAGCAGTCCCACGGCCTGCTCTGCTGCCTTCTGTGCCGTCAATCCCCGGGCCATGAGGTCACAGGCAGTCTTGGCGAGAACGAGGCGCATCGCGGCTTCGCCGATTCCCGTGACGGAGCAGCCTCCTGCCTCGTCGGCATACGTTCCGCTGCCTATGAGTGGTGTGTCCCCGATTCTGCCAGGCAGTCTAAGCGCTAGGCCCCCTGTAGAGGTTGCGGCCGCGATTGCCCCGCCGCTGTCCTGAGCCACGGCTCCAACGGTTCCGCTGCTGAACGCAGTTGGGTGGTCGTGGATCAGCTGTGAGGTCTTCGCTAGGTGGCTCAATTCCTTTCGACCAAGTTGCTTTCTGAGAGACCTCCAAGACTTCTTGGCAGTCAACGTGATTGGATTGTGCCTCTCCAACTGGAATATGTCGGCCAAGCGTTCTGCTCCTTGGCCAGCGACGAGGACGTGGTCCGTCTTCTCCATGACGAGTCTGGCCAGGTGAATGGGGTTCTTCACCCGCGTTAGGAGCGCCACAGCTCCCGCTCGGAGGGTTCGCCCATCCATTATGGAGGCGTCCATTTCGACTCGGCCGATCAGGTTCAGGTAGGAGCCGTAGCCTGCGTTGAATACCGGGTCATCCTCCATGGTGACGATGCAAGCTTCAACAGCATCCAGAGCGGAACCACCGTGTCGAAGGATTTCCCGACCTGTCGACGCAGCTCTCTGTACTCCCTTGATGCCCTTCCTTCTTCTGCCTGTCTTCCAGACTCCCGCTCCCCCGTGGACAACCAAACTGTATGACAATAGCTGCGGACTCCTCAAATGGAGAATTCGCGTTTCTTCGCGCTTCCTATTAAGGCGAGTCACGCACTCCAAGATAATGAAGAAGACGTGACAGGCTCTGAAAGTTCCTTCGCCATCCTCCACTGATCTCAGAAGAGCTGCTCGAATCGTCAGAGCAGGCGGCATCGTGGCCTTCCCGACTGACACTGTGTACGGACTTGGGTGCGACCCTCACAACCCGAAAGCCATTAGCAGGATCCTGACGGTGAAAGACAGGCGCACGAAGGCGCTTCCCATTCTTGTCGCTTCGCCCGCATTGGCCGGCAAGATTGCTGTGATGGACAATCGCGCAAAGGCGCTGGCCTCCAGATTCTGGCCGGGGCCACTGACAATGGTCCTAAGACCGAAAGTCCGGTTCCCCCGCTCGCTTACGATGGGTCAGAAGACAATAGCTGTGAGATGCCCGAGAAACCGGATTGCACTACTGCTCATCGAGAAATGCGGGGGATTCCTCACCGGAACGAGTGCGAACCTCGCTGGTCTGCCCCCTTGCACGAGCGCCAACATGGTTCGCCGCTGCTTGGGTGATAGAATAGACGCTGTGGTGGACGGCGGGCGCTCCCCCCGCCGAACCGGTTCAACCATAGTTCGCTTGAGTTCACGGAGAATGACCGTGCTCCGGAAGGGGCCAGTATCGCGCACCCAAGTGCGGAAAGCCCTCTCAGGCGCCGATTCGTTGCGCAAGGGAACGCCACGGATGGGTTGACCGCCCCGGCAAACCCTTTTTCAACTATCGATTACGGTTAGTGTGGTCGATCTGCAGCAGGAGAATCGATTGCTGAAAGACTTCAACCTGTTGGTATCCACCTCAAGGGGCAACGAGAGATACACGTGCAGCGAGATGTGGTACTTGCTCGGCGAGGCTGGTGACAGGACATCAGTCGTCGAGCGGACGCCCGTGATAGGGCTTGTAGTGGCACGCACAAAGATCGACCCAGTGACGGCCGTCGATAAACTGCGGTCGATCCTACTTGAGCGCCCATGGGAGTTCCGATACACCCTCAAGGTCACCCCGTTAGTCGGCACCGTTCCGTCAGATCAACAAGGAATCGCGGATCTCGCAGTGAAACTGTCAGAATCCATCAAGAGAGATGAGACGTACCGAATCACCGTCGAGAAGAGAAGAACCGCTATCTCGGGGCGGGAGTTGATCGAGGCGATAGCTGAGCGGATAGACCGTAAAGTCAACCTTGACGAGCCCGACAAGGTCCTGCTGATTCAGATTCTTGGCGAAGTCACGGGAGTGTCCGTCATCGCGCCCGACAAGGTCCTCTCGGTCGAAAGAGAGAAGCGACTCGTCTCGAAGGAAAGAACTAGGTGACAGCTAGAAGGAACAGCTAGGTCCTCGTGGACAACAGGGCGACGCGCTCAAGGACGGCTTTCTGTATAACCTCCCTGACCGGCTGCCCCGGCATCTTGATGGCATCCAACTCTGAGTTGTTGATCCCGAAGAGTCTCGTGATCATCCTCGCCTTGTTTGGCGACCATTCTTCGAGAAGCGCATCGTCCAGATCGGTCTTCAGGAACTTAGCTATCCTGTCCTGAAGCGAATCCACCTCGTCTCTTGAGCCGGAAAACGCGACAAGGCCAACTGTCTTGGATTCACGTGTCACTCCGAGCACGCGTATCGCTGCGTCGATCTGCCTCTGCGCCGAGGCATACAGAAGCACCTCCATCGCCACGTTCCTTGAGATGTTCAGCCCCGTCTTGGATGCGTGAAGGGCAGCTGTCGCCGCGATCTCCAGATGCTCCTTGCCGGCAATTCGCGCTCCTTCGAAGAACTGTATATCTGCGTCGGGAAATGCACTCCGCAGCTCCGTCAACGCGGCCGATGGGTCAATGCCTGACGGGGTCTTGAATGCCGTGACGGCAGCGAATCTCCCATCTTTCGAGAGGTCGAGGATCAAGTTTTATCCGTAGTGCCGTGCGAATTCGATCAATCTCTCGACGATCTTCCCGTCGATCCCAGCACCTGTCAATGTCTCTCTGACAGTGTCGGGCGTCTGTCCTTTCTTCTCTGCCTCGCGAAGCAGTCTTCGTGTGCTCTCAAGTCTCTCCCAAGGGAATATGATCCATTGTCCAGTTTCGATTATGAAGAACTCTGGCTTGAAAATGCTCTGCGGTTTGTAGTAGAGTGTCGCGGTCTTGATGGTTTTTGCTCCGCACGCGTCGAGATGTTCCACTGCCACCTTGAGGCTCTCCCCGGTATCTGACACGTCATCCACAACGAGCACAGTGGCGCCCCTGAGTGGAACCATAATCGCCTGGCTAATCACAGGTTTCCGCGCAGTAACGCCCGGTGCAAGATAGAACTCGATCCTAATGCTTGCTGTGTTCGCATTTTCTAGCAGGTCAGACATGATCCGGGCAGGAGCCCATCCGCCTCGGCACACTCCGACTATCAGGTCTGGCTTGAATCCTGAATCCTTCACTCGCTTGGCCAGTTCGAGCATCATGTCATAGATCTGATCCCATGAGGGTGACGTGTAAGACACCGGCAACCGGGTGGGCTCCGAGAATTAGACCAGTCGCCTGACTTCCATTATAAGACTTCTTTCCTGCTGGGCGGGAATGCGAGCATGAGGAAGCTCATGCAGCCAAGTCCGGAGATGTTCAAGGCGCAGAGGTCTCTCAATCTAGCGCAGTCACCAGTGTTGGATTTGCTCAGCGGAGATGCACATTTCACCGGGCAGTCCCCTCAAAGCAGGTCAGTCCACTTCATCGCAAGTTGAGCGATACGTGAGCTTCCTCTTAAGTGCAGTCATGACGAAGCCACGCATGTGAAGAGAGGTAGTCTTACTGTTTTTATATTCGGCCCCAAATCTACAGCAGTCCTCTCTCCGATACCTAATCATTCCTGAGGTGGAGGATATTTGCCAAAAAAGAGACAGAAGCGGAAGCGTAGCATCACCGAAATCATCGGGCTCGCGGCAATCGGCATATTTGTCATCGGGATAATCTGGCTGGCGTTCTTCACGTCACCGCAGACACCGAACCAGACGAATACGCTTGCTCCGGACTTCGCCTTGACCGATGTTGACGGAAAGCCCTTCAGACTCTCTGATCAACACGGGAAGGTTGTTGTGCTCGAATTCATGTACACAGCTTGCCCAGCCTGTGTTGAAGAGAGTCCTCGCTTGAGGCAGCTCCGCTCCAATTTTGGAGGAGACGTTGTCATGGTGTCCATTAGCATTCAATCGGATACTGATGAGACTCTACGAGACTATAGGAATCAGAATCTAATGGGTTGGGTCGCGATCGTTGACAAGGAAGGGATCTACAAGCTGTACGGCGTGCGGGCCACACCGACAATCGTGATCATCGACAAGAACGGTTACATTCAGTATGAACACGTCGGACTCACCGAATCCTCAGTCCTCGTGAAAGAGGTTGGGAATCTAGCGTAGCACTGCGTCTAGGAAGCTCGTGAGCCACATGCCCGAGAGGCGTGAGATGTCGCGTCTCTCTTCCGTGCAACCCCCGAAGACAATGACGCGCGTCTCCCTGCCTGATGAAGTCACAGGGTCTCGTCGAATCAGCGGACGTGGTTGGAACTGGTGGATCCTACGACGGATAACGTGGCTGCTTTTCCTGGTCTTACGCGGACGAAAACATGGGAGGCTGGTTCTTGACAGGCTTCGAGGGGTCCCACTGGTTGTGTTCCCAGGGGTCTTCCACCCGGGACTCTTCTTCAGTACGCCCCTTCTCCTTGATGCACTTAATCAATTGGAGCTGAAGACGGGCTCGCGTGTTCTAGATCTGGGAACAGGGACAGGAGTGTGCGCAATCTTCGCTGCGAAGAAAGGAGCTCAAGTGACTGCAACCGATATCAGCCCGATCGCGGTTCGCTGTGCAAGAGTGAATGTCGCCATCAACTGTCTTGATGATCAAGTCAGAGTGCTTGAGGGCGACCTGTTTCGGCCGGTCCGGAAGAAGAGGTTCGACCTCGTCATCTTCAATCCGCCATACTATGAAGGAAGACCGAGAACATGGTATGAATATGCTTGGCGAGGCCAGAAGGTGCTGGACAGGTTCGCGGAAGGCTTGGGCATCCACCTTGCAGAGGGAGGAAAGGCCCTTGTTTCGGTCTCCACGGAGCTCGACATAGCTGCGGTCAAAGAGCAGCTTCGCAAGAATGGATTCGAACTTCGTGAGAGGCGCAGGCGAAGACTCCTAGGTGAGACCATGTTCGTCTACGAGTGTTTTCTGTCGTCATCAAGCGGACCTCTCAGAAGCGAACCGCCTGCAGCCACCAGACAAGGAACATAGCTCCCAGCCCAAGACCTACCGCAATGGGCAGTCCGGGGAATACTTGCCTCCGTTCCAGCATTTTGAATCCAAGATAGCTGCCAGCGGCAACACCCACGAATGCTCCAAGATATGCCAGAGTCCCGAAGTTCATCATCGCGCTGCTGGCGAGCATCGAGTAGAAGACAAGGTCGCCCATGCCCACTGTCAAATCGCCGACAGTGAACACGGCTCCCTTGAACTCCTCTAGGTCAGCCGTCTCCGCAATCTTGCCTATCGGTCCACGGTAGACTGAGACCAAGTCGTATATCGCAAGGGCTGCGAGCAGGACGACCGCCGTGAGGGTTGGAATTGAAGCACCGAGGAAAGTTCCCGTCAACGAGCCAACGATCGTGACTGACAAGATTCTCGCGATCTCAGGACCCTTGTGCAATCCTAGCATGAGAAGAGCGGCAGCAACTCCGGTCGTCAGGATCCAGCCCGAGCCGTAGACATCAACCAACGGAGCAAGCTGGTCCGCGTACGGCTCGCTGTACCAGTTGAAGAGAAAGAATGCGACGAAGAACATCGCTGCCGTGATGAGGTATTTCACAATTCGCTTTCTCCTGTACTTGAGAAGCAGATAGATCGAGGTGGCAGCAGCGGCCATCATGATCACGAAGAAAGATGCATTCAAGGTTGCACCGCTCGGAGTTTCCGGAAAGACTGTGATTGCCGCGATCTCAGCACCAGAGGCCTGCAATCCATAGGTGAGGCCCCCGGCAAGGAGAAGGGCCGCGATGACTGGCACGACTTGCACGAAGCTTGCTTTGAAATGTGCTGTCATCTGGATATTCCCAGCTTCTTTGAGCAGCTCGTGCAGTAGTCCTCGCTCTTGCGATCCGTGTCCCTCAGACTATTGGAGAAGTACATCACGCATGAGTGTGTGTCGCAGTGGGCCAGGCCCAATGTGTGGCCGAGCTCATGCACTGCCTCCTTGACGACTCGAATCGGAAACAGTCGCTCGCCACCACAGTCTGTACTCTCTCTCAGTCTGCGCGTTGAGATAATGGCCACCCTGCCCGGCAACCTTGCTTCACCGAAAACGAAGTTCATGTTGGGAATGTAGAGATCCAGGTCCGTCACCCCCAGCAGCTTATCCTCGTCCACGTCTGCATGTTTCTCAAGAGCGGCTAGGAGCTTGGTGGAGTGGTGTTGGCCGGATTGTGGGTTGAGCGAGTTCTCGATGTCCACCGGCACTTCGGCAACGTAACAGGCAGCGCCCGGGAATTTGTTGGGGAGGCGTTCTTTGAGGATCTCTATGGATCCTTCAAGGACTTGGGCGACCGGAACAAGGGATATGTTCCTGAGCTCACACTTCGAAGTATTCACCGGCCTTGGGGACGAACGATTCCAGCCCTACCTGTTTGCTCGCATAACCAGCCAGAACCGCACAGCTGTCTTCGTCTCCGTGAACTGCAAAGATCTTAGTCTTCTTGTCCACGCTCTCCAGGCATCGCAACAGTTCGCTTCTTCCACCGTGAGATGAAAAATCGAACTTCAGCACTTTCGCGCTCACCTTCTGGGGCCTACCGTGGAGCAGGTATCTGCCCTCCTCGGCCAGCACCCTGCCGGGCGTGCCCTCGGCTTGGTAGCTCACAAGGATGATTCCATTCTTGCTTCCGCGTGCAACGTTTTCCATGTAGAAGACTGAGGCGCCTCCTTTGAGCATGCCAGCCGGTGAGATAATCACGCTAGGATTCCTGATCGCCTTTCGTCTTTCGTGCCAGTTCCTAACCCACTCTGCCTTCTTGACGGCGGATTTGAAGAGCTGAGGGTCAACAAGTGCAGATCCATGATCTTCCAGCACTTCAATCGCCACTCGGGCCATCCCATCTACATGTATGGGGTGCTGGAAGTTATGCGCTGTGAGCATACACATTATTTCTTGAGACCGACCGACTCCGAAAGCCGGAATCAAGACCGTCCCTCCGTCTTCAACTATCTCGTTGCATGCAGCCACGAGCTGCTTCTCGCTCTCGCTCCGGTCGGGGTGGTCCTCCTTGGCATACGTACTTTCTATGATGAGCCCGTCAATCTGGCCATAGTCGCAATCCGCGGAGCCTGCAAGTCGTGTCGCATTCAGGTTGAAGTCGCTTGTGTAGACGATACGTTTTCCCTCTGTTTCCACGAGTACTTGGCAGCTGCCTGGGATATGACCGGCGTTGAGCAAGGTCACAGTTCCGTTTCCGATCTTGAAAGGGTGACGATACGGCACGTTGATAGAGTGTTCCATCATTGTTTCTAGATCCATGAACTCGAACGGCAGGTAGTATCCGCTGAGCTTGATCATGTCTCTGATCAGGATCTTACCTAGTGCGAAGGTGGGCTCGACTCCGTAGACTGGAAGACGGTTCCGAACATAGAACATTGGCACGAGCCCGCTATGATCAAGGTGGGCATGCGTCACTACGATGCCATGAAGATCCTTTGGCGAAACATGCACCGGGAAACCTATTTCGTGGTTGACCATGACGCCGTAGTCAAGTAGAATCGATTTCTCCCCTAGCTTGACTTGAACGCCTGAGCGGCCAACCTCTTGGCATGCGCCAAGGAAGCGTATGTTCATTCTGATTCATCGGCCCGATTGCGATGCGGTCTCGTCGCCTTTCTAAGTGTTTTGTAGGCAATGACGCTGATGTGGGTCAGGAATCACCCGTACATGCTCTGTAAGGACTTCGAGGTCTGTTTCATCCTCTTCTCGAACTCTTCCTCGATCTCTTTCGCTCCATCCTCGAGATCGGAGACATCTACTTTGATACCATAGGCTTTGCATATGGTCCTCACTGCAACTGACGCGGCCGATGGGTCCGCAGCGGTTGCAGAGGCATAGGGCAGAATCGCTATCGCAGGGAAGTTGTTCATCTCAAACTCACTCAGCATTACTGCAAGCTGGCCATAGACGAAGAGGCCCGGCTCCAAGGTCGGATACTTGAATCTATTCCTCTTGGTCAAATATGCCCTAGTAGGAACGATTCTTAAGTTCTGCTTCCCGGACTTGAGGCCGGAATCCAATCCGCCGACGAGCACGGCATCCCTGAACTTCTCCCTCATTGCCCACTGGGCAAGCGTCTTGGCGAATTCGGCTTCCTCTGTTCTGTGGGGGGCAAACTCAAGCTTGACAAACACAAGCTTGCCCTTTCTGAACACCTCGAACGGCGTGACTAGTCCTTCCTCCGAGGTGGAAACAAACGGTGGAGGATGCGCGACACCAACGAACCCTATTCGTTTCGCTTGGAGCGAATGCACCAGATACGAAACTGCGATGTAACCAGTCGATCCGATCCCGTGGAATCCCGTCATGAGAGTGCAGTTTCTAAGACTGTCACCGTGAACGTTGATTGATATCGGCATGAGTATCAGCTATTGCTCTGTCAGAGCGGATAGGTTGGGAGGACTGGCTAAAAACCTGCCGAAACGCTCGACCAAATGGATGCGGTGGGAAATCGGGAAGATTTTTATTGGCGTGCTCTGCGCCTATCTTTCTGTTTCATTTGGAGGGACTCGGATTTGGCGTATCTCGGTGGACAACCCGTCCTCGTCCTCAAGGAAGGCTCCTCAAGGAATAGAGGAAGAGACGCTCAAAGATCAAACATGACCGCCGCCCGCATAGTCGCGGAGGTCGTGAAGAGTACTCTTGGTCCAAGAGGAATGGACAAGATGCTCGTTGACAGCTTGGGCGATGTGACGGTAACGAATGATGGAGCGACGGTTCTGGATGAGATTGACGTCCAGAATCCTGCGGCGAAGATGATGGTTGAGGTCGCAAAGACGCAGGATGATGAAGTTGGTGACGGTACGACCACTGCGGTTGTCATCGCAGGAGAGCTGTTGAAGCGTGCTGAGGCTCTTCTCGATGATGACGTTCACCCTACCGTGATCGTCTCAGGATACAAGAAAGCCGCAGAAAGAGCGATGCAAGTGCTCCGCGACATATCAATTCCAGTAGAGCCTGATGACCGTGCCACACTCAAGAAGGTGGCCATGACGGCGATGCACAGCAAGGGCTTGGGCGCTGCAAGGGAGCATTTTGCAGACATCTCTATCGAGGCCATGAAGCTTGTCGCCGAGAAGAGAGGCACAGAGTGGACAGCTGACATTGACAATATACAGCTGACTAAGAAGGAAGGAAAGAGTCTCATGGACACTGAGCTCGTGAGGGGAATCATCGTAGACAAGGAAGTCGTTCACCCAGGCATGCCGAAGACCGTGAAGAACGCCAAGATAGCACTGCTTGACTGCGCTCTCGAGATCGAGAAGACGGAGATCAGCGCCGAGATCAGAATCAATGATCCTACGCAGATGAAGGCATTCTTGGACGAGGAGACTAAGATGATGAAGGACATGGTCGAGAAGATCAAAGCCGCGAAAGCAAACGTCGTCCTTTGCCAAAAGGGAATTGACGACACGGCCCAGCACTTCCTTGCCAAGGAGGGAATCCTTGCCGCCAGAAGAATCAAGAAATCGGACATGGACAAGCTGGCCCGAGCGACGGGAGGAAAGGTCGTTACCAATCTTGTGGATCTCAAGGAGAGCGACCTTGGATTGGCCGGCCTAGTGGAGGAACGCAAGCTCGGCGATGACAAGATGGTCTTCGTCGAGGAATGCAAGAATCCGAGATCAGTTTCGATACTTATCCGGGCAGGACTGGAGAGACTTGTCGATGAGGCTGAGCGCTCTCTGAACGATTCGCTTTCCGTGGTCGCCGATGTCGTGACCAAGAACAGGGTCGTCGCCGGCGGTGGGGCGATCGAATCTGAGCTTGCCAAGAGACTCAAGGAATACGCCGTCAAGGTGGGGGGCAGAGAACAGTTGGCGATCGAGGCATTTGCAGACTCAATCGAAGTTGTTCCCAGAACACTTGCCGAAAACGCTGGTCTCGATCCAATTGACATCATGGTGGATCTGCGGTCATCTCACGAGAAGAAGGGCGGGCTGTGGATGGGAGTGGATGTCTTCAGGGGCGGGGCAAAAGACATGCTCAAGAGTGGAGTTCTGGAACCTGTCAAGGTCAAGGAACAGGCCATCAAGTCCGCTACGGAGGCAGCCTCAATGATCCTGAGAATCGATGATGTCATAGCGGCTGCGAAACCTCCACCGACGCCTCCGAGGGGTGGCCCAGGCGGAGAAGGAATGCCGGAATACTAGACCAGATCTGATAGAGAGCAGTCCAGCGAAGCGCCTTCTTCAACAAGTGGCCGGTAGCTGCGCTGATCTTGCATCAACCGTGCGAAGAGAACCAGCTGTCCGCGCAGTCCTGAACGTAAGCCTTAGAAAGGATGTCGAGCCTCGTAGACGACCAGTGCTCCG
>CAZJVZ010000030.1:0-12908 GCA_964549795.1 uncultured Candidatus Bathyarchaeia archaeon | reverse complement strand
CGCCTCCACCGTTCAGTATGCCGATTCTCAAGCCCGAACTGCTTCCTCCACCGATAGGTTGTCAATCACGAGTGTTCTCAAAGCGCGAGCCATCTTGATAGGATCGGCGCTTTGCCAGACGTTGCGGCCCACAGCAAGGCCGGTCGCACCCGCGTCAAGTGCCCCTCGGACTTGTCTTAGGAAATCAACTTCTGAAGGGGCCTTTGGGCCACCGGACATGAAGACTTTGGCTTTCCCAGCTGACTTCACGGCCCATCTGAAGGATTCAACTTCGCCTGTGTACTTTATCTTGACCGCGTCTGCGCCAACTTCGAGTCCGGTTCTCGCCGCATAAGCGACGATCTCAGGAGCCGTGTCATTCTTTATGGCCTCTCCCCGGGGATAGATCCATGCGATCGCTGCCATCTTCAGTCTGTGCGCTTCTTCTTGGATTCTTCCGAACTCCTCCAGCATGAGACTCTCATGAGCGCTGCCTGCGTAGATAGTATACCCGACAGCTTTCGCACCGATCTTCGCAGCTTGTTGCACGCTGCAGATCTGGCGTGCTATCGGCTCGCCTTTCACGAGGTTCGTCTTTCCATTGACTTTCAGGACAAGCGCTATTCTGCCGTCGTAGTATTTCTCGGCAATTCCTTTCTGAAACACCAGCCCGTTGAACTTGCCCTCGACGGCGAGTCTCATTATGAAAGCCGGATCAACATTCCGTTCGTTGAAATCAGTTGGGCCGTGCTCGAGCCCTTGGTCATAGGCGAGCAGAATTCCGCGATTCTCGGTCAGAAACGGTTGCATGTTCATCATTCTTCGCTACCTTCTCGTAGTACCTCTTCAGGACTCCGGTAGCTCGGAGGTCAAGGAAATAAGAATTGAGCTACACGAGGCCGCCGCATTCGACCAATCCTGTCCAAATCGAATGTGTAGACCGGTGTGTGCTCTGCTCCGTAACCGGAGACTCGGCAAGTCTTAACTAACATTCCAGACGCCTCTACTTCCCCAGAGGGAATCGAAGTGAGCAAGGCCGAGGTTCTTGAGGGACTGAAGGAAGCGATCATCAAGTTCGACATTGACAATATCGTGGCTCTGGCTGAGAGTGCCCTCAAGGAGGATGTGAGTGCCTACGATTGCGTGATGAACGGCATGGCGAAAGGCATGGAGCTTGTGGGCCAGAGGTATCAGCTTGGCGAGTACTTCCTTCCAGAATTGGTCATGGCAGGCGAGACCTTCAAGGAAGGCATGAAAGTGTTTGGCAGACACCTGAAACCGTCTGAGATAGCCACTCAGGGCCGGGTTGTCATAGCAACTGTTGAGGGCGACCTCCATGACATCGGAAAGAACATCGTCGCAAGCATGGTTGGGGCTTCGGGATTCGAGATTCACGACTTGGGCGTTGATGTTTCTGCAGATCGTTTCTTGGCAAAGGCAAAGGAGACTTCGGCTAGCATTGTTGCGATGTCAGCGTTGCTTTCGACCACTTTCCCCCACATGAGAGACGTAATAGATGCGGTTCACAAGGCCCAGATCGCCACCAAGACGCTGGTCGGCGGAGCTCCCCTCAATACGGAGACAGCCAGATCAATGGGTGCAGATGGTTTTGGCAGAGATGCCGTGGAAGGAGCCAATATCTGCAAGCAGTGGGCGGCCACGACAGGTCGCAAGTGAGTTGCCTGGGCTCCGGCACGCCTAGGCTGAAAGGAAGAGTTCTCTCCGTCGAGAAGACCGACGAGAGAATGCCAAGGGAAACCGAGGCGTGGGAGAAATGCATTTTCATGCTCGAGATCACACGCTTCTCGAAGCGCACACCTGATCAGAACGTGCCAGACAGCCTGAAGGATAGGAGAATCAAATTGGCGCGATATTGCCTCTACAATTGGCATTACGCGCAGGGAATCGAGAAGACACTCAGCCCAGAGGAAACGGAGAGTCTCCTACAGGGGAAAGCTTCCTCGACTATGTTCTGGTAGGTGGAGAAACGGACCAGCGGAACTGCTCATTGAAGGAATAACTTTCAGTGACCTCTCCATACACGTTCGTCCCCCTCATCGCTTATCCTCCAAGCTCAATGGCGTTCAATTCGATTACACTTGTCTCAACCATTAGAGAACATTCAGGACCTAGAAGGAGTAGGCCCAGTAACTGCGAACAAACTCAAAGAAGCAGGCTTCGATTCTATTGAAGCAATAGCGGTCGCACCAATCAGAGAGCTTGTCGACAAGGCAGGACTTGAATCTTCTACAGCGAGCAAGATTGTACGTGCGGCACGCCAAACCATTCATATCGACCTCATAACCGCAAAACAGCTCTACGATAAGCGTCAATCTCTGCTTCGCATGAGTACAGGCTCCGAGAATCTGAACAAGCTACTTGGTGGAGGTCTTGAGACTCAAGCCATGACTGAATTCATAGGAGAATTTGGAACCGGCAAGACCCAGCTATGTATGAAGTTCTGTATCATGGCTCAGCTCCCAATTGAACAAGGTGGACTGAACGCGAAAGTTCTCTTTCTAGATAGTGAGGGAACATTTGCTCCTCAACGTATCCATCAGATTGCGCAGGCGATGTCAGTTGACCCTGAAAAAGTCCTTGAAGGAGTCTTTATTGCACGCACCTACAATAGCGATCATCAAGTTCTCACAGTCGATCACGCCTTCAAGCTCTGCAAAGAAGAGAACGTCAAACTCATTATAGTCGACTCAGTGCTTTCACACTTCAGAAGCGAATACATTGGCCGAGAGAGCCTTAGTGAACGTCAACAGAGGCTTAACGCCCATCTGCATAAGCTCACACGGATCGCTCAGGCACTGAATCTGGCTGTCGTTCTGACCAATCAGGTTCAATCGAACCCGCAGGCCTTCTTCGGAGACCCTATTCGGCCGGCAGGAGGGAATATCCTTGCGCACGCATCGACCCACCGAATCATGCTCAAGAAATCTTCAGGCAATCTCCGCTGCGCCCGTATCATAGATTCACCATGCCTTCCGGAATCGGAAACGTATTTTGCGATTACAGAAAAGGGGGTCGAGGACGCGCAACCCAAGTCCCGAAAAGGGGACTGACCTAGCCCGCCTCTAAGCCCGGAGATAGTTATCGTAGTGACACTCCAGATCAACACCGCAAAGAGGTGGAAGCTCGAAGAACTCGCAAAACAATCATATTCTGCTCGCAAAGTCGAAACATGGGTTTACTACTGTACATTATGTGACGAGGTCCTGTTTGTCTCACGACGCCTCGTAGAGGCTAGAGGTGTACAGGCAGCCTTTGATGGGGTCTGCCCTGACTGCAGATTCGGATTAGACGATGTTATGCGCTGTGAGCACTTGCGTCTTCCCCACACCAGAGCCATCTACACCAACCCGAAATATCACGCACGGCTCCTCGTCGAGCCTCCATCAAGAACCTTCGATGCAATCAGGGTACAAAATGTTCGTCTTCCTGAAGATGAGAAGATGCTCACTACAGGAATAGCGAAACTAGACAAACTTGTCCACTTAACAACGGGGCAGTTTGTCTTCCTTCAGGGTCACCATTTCTCAGAATCACTAAATGAGCTTCTCTGTGTCCGAGCGCAGCTTGGTCATCCGATTGGGTTGGGCTCAGATGCGATCTTTATCGATGGCGGAAATTGTTTCGACGCATACAAAGTATCTGATCGTGCCATCGAGCACAGAATCGAACCCAAGCTCGCGCTGTCACGAATACATGTAAGCCGTGCATTCACCTATTTCCAACTCGCATCTCTACTGATCGAGAAACTGCCCAGCGCCCTCACGCGTTACAGCTCTACATTTGCGATCGTTTCTAACATAACCGAACTATTCGAAGATCCAGAGGTCAAAGATAGGCAGGAGGCCTGCCGAATCTTTCGACGAATGTTACGTTCTCTGACTGCTGTCGCCGAGATCACAGGCTCCCTTGTGATCGCAACAAGCTCCCGCCAAGACGTTAACCCCTTCGACATGATGTTGAAGCAGACCGCACACGCAACAGTCCACGCTGAAGGTCGCGGCGCATTCACACGATTCACCCTAGCGCATCATAACTCATTGCCATCTCAGAAGATCTCGCAACGCGAGAACTGCGCTGACGAATCCCTCGAAGATTACATGGGGAGATAGAGAATGGGGAGGACCATTCCATCTTGGCGGATCGTCGTCGAGCAGGAACTCGTGAAGATGGACAAGTTCAAACAGTTCCTGAGGGCTGAGGACCGTATAGTCTTCGAGGATCTTATGAGTCAATGCAAGCTCTACGCCTCAGCCGCCGGAGTCCTCGCCTCATCGGTGAGAGAATTTCCGCTACTACTCTCAATGCTTTTTGCGCATCATAAGAAGCTCGTTGAACTCGAAAGGCGAATGAAGGAACAGTCGAAGTGAAAACAGAAGGTTGGCTCTTCGACCTCTATCCAAAACCAGGTCATATGGTCCTGTGGCTGAAGAGGCGAGACGGCAGCTGCGTAAGGCTCGTGGACGAGTGGACGCCGAGAATCCACATCGCCGGCAACTTCAGAGACCTAGTCGAACTCGCCGCCGAGCCTGACCTGTGCGACAGATACAGTTTCGTCGAGAGGTTCGAGAGGCCAGACGATCCATCACCATCCAAGGTGCTTGAGATCAGCGTTTCCTCTGATCGTGAGGCTGTGGCGCTGGCGCAGAAGATTCAACAGTTTGCTGCGTACGGAAGCAAGTACAGGTCATACGATGTTGACGTACCGTCCTCGCAGGCGTATCTCTACCAGAAGGACCTCTTCCCGCTAGCCTACCTTGAGGCTGAGACCCGCGAAGATCACATAGCCTGGCATCTTCTCGATTCACCCGAATCCACTGACTACGAGGTTCCCTCGTTCAGAGTAGCTGAGCTGGCCGTCAGCACGAAAGCGAGTAAGCGAATACCCACCATGAATGACCCTATAGACACCATAACCGCCACAATTGGAGATGACGAAAGACAGATCGACTCGGGCTCGGAGATCGACAAACTGCTAAGCCTTGTCGAGATCTTTAACGAGTTCGATCCAGACATCATACGTACTGACGACGGCGACTCGTTCATCTTCCCATACTTGGCCCGACGCGCCAATGAACATGGTATACTTCACAATCTTGTGCTTGGCCGAGAGAACTCACCATTACGGGTCTTCGAGACCACGGGCCGAAGTTACTTCAGCTATGGCCGAATTTACTATCGCAGCACGTCTGCTCACCTAAAGGGCCGACTGCACCTGGACTATAGCAACAGCTTCATCGACGATGATTGTGGCCTTGAGGGCCTCATAGAGGTGGCGAGAACATGCGTCATTCCGCTCCAACGCGCGTCACGTAGCACAATCGGCACGAGCATGTCGTCGCTCCAGATCTACCACGCCATAAGACGGGGAACGCTGATCCCTTGGAGCAAGTCTCGATCTGAAGACTTCAAGGATGGAAACCACATCCTCTTGGCCGATCGCGGTGGATTCATCTATGAGCCAAAGTCCGGAATCCACGACAGTGTCGGCGAAGTTGATTTCTCGTCGCTTTATCCGACGATCATGTTGAAGAGGAACCTAAGCGGCGAAACCGTGAACTGCAAATGCTGTCCAGATTCACCTGACCGTGTTCCAGAGGTTGGCTTCCACATATGTAGACGCCGACAGGGAATCGTTCCCGCCTCGCTTGAGGTCTTGTTGAAGAAGCGAGCCAAATACAAACGCTGGAAGAATGAAGCAAAGGATCCTCCGACACGAATGCGGTACGATCAACGCCAAGCCGCGCTCAAGTGGATCCTAGTCTGCTCATAGGCACTCGATGAGTACATCAGTGCCGAGCAGTCGGCTATCTTGGATTCAAGAACGCGCGATTTGGCAAAATCGATGCACACATCGCAACCTGTGCCTATGCGCGGGAAGCTCTCCAAAGAGCGAGTGCAATCGCTGAGTCAAGAGGCTTCCGAATAATCCACGGCATAGTGGACTCGCTGTGGCTTAGAAAAGAGAACGCGTCAGACCAAGAATATCGTGACCTGTGTCGTGAGATTGAGGCGGAGCTCGACATGCCGATAAGCTTCGAAGGAATCTACAAGTGGGTAGTCTTCCTCAATTCCAGGATCAACCCCCGCGTCCCCGTGTTGAACAGATACTACGGCGTCTTCAAAGACGGAACCATAAAGACCCGCGGAATTGACCTCAGACGTCACGATACTGCAGGCATAGTCCGCGACCATCAAAAGGAAATCCTGTCCCTTCTATCTAATGCATCTAATTCGGCTGAATTTCGTGAACTCATTCCTTCAGCAATTGAGATAACGAAGAATTACATACGCCTGATCAGAACCGGCAAAGTCCCCTTGGAGAAGCTTGCACTCGAGAAGAGATTGAGCAAATCCCCTGCGGAATACAAGAGCCTCAGCCATCAAGCGATTGCTGCTCAAAAACTGCATGGAGAAGGGAGATACATTCACGCAGGGCAGAACATTCGGTACATAGTGACTGCCGAGAGGTCCGCCGTCAGAAGCAATCGTGCTGTAGCAACCGAACTGATTGAAGGTTCAACAGGCTACGATACAGAAACATATGTGAAACTCCTCGTCACCTCATTTGTCAACCTATTTCTTCCACTCGGATACGACACATCGCGGGCAAGGATAATCCTGCAGAGATGATCTGGCGTACTCGCAAATCCTCCTCTCACAAATGTATGATTCATTCAGACGCGTCCTTCTCAACCGCCTTAAGTACCAAAGGCGCTTCCCCGACCCAGGTGAATAATATGAAACCTGTAAAACAACTGTCGCTCTGTCTTCTCGCGTTTGCCTTCATCACGCTTGCGACAGCCCCGACGTTCGCTGACTCCATTGTAAGCAACAACTTGATTGTTGGAGACCGATACGCGATAACGACGATCTCAGGCGAAGCCCATGCTTCGGTCTCCGGCTCATCGATAAGCAGCCCAGCAGACCTCCAGCTCATAGTACAGGTGACCTATGCTGGACCGAACAATGTCATCTTCAAAGTGCTTTCCGGAACCATCCAATTCAACGGCAAAACATACAACATAGTCGCCAGCGGCTGGCGCGGTGACTACAACCGGATATCAAACACCTGTGTGTATCAGGGACCCGCATTAGCACCCAACGGGCAACGAGCGTTCTTCATCATCTACGGCCGTGACACGCTCTCTGTGCCGCAGGGCGTCTACATGCGCATGTGGAGCACTTTCCGCGACGAGGACAGGACACTCTGGCAGATCAACCTGCAGACATACCGATTCAAGATCAACTAGACGCCGACTAACTTCCCAGTTTTCTTTCTCAATCCCATCCATGTCTCGGAATAGCCTTATGCTCACCTTCGATCCATGACTTGAGTTCCGAGGAAATCGGAACAGAGGGTGGGTGCATTGACAGATCTGCAGGCGCCAATAGAATACCGCGACTTCTCCAAGGTTGACATGAGAGTGGGTCGGGTGGTCAGGGTCGAGGATTTCCCGGAGGCAAGGAACCCCTCCTACAAGATATGGGTTGATTTTGATGAGATCGGCGTCAAGAGAAGCTCAGCTCAACTGACATACTACCACAAAGACCAGCTCATGAACGCCCTCGTCATCGCCGTGGTGGACTTCCCACCCAGGCAAATTGCTGATTTCATGAGCGAAGTGCTGATCTTGGGCGTGGATGACAAGTCAAAGTCTGGAGTAATCACCATCGCGCCGGAGCGACAGGTCCCATTGGGCCGCCGCGTGTATTGACAAGCGATTCGCAACAGAAGCCAGGAATGACCAAGCACGCTGCTACCCAGCCTCTCTCTCAACGGCTGCCTACGATTCTGTGCCGATATTGCAAGGCAACTCATTTAAGAGAACAAGGCTCAACTAGCGCTTGCACGTAGTTCGATATCTATCTGTGTGTGAGATTATGTTGCTCATAGGCGAGGCACTTGTCGGCAAGAACGCAGAGGTTGCACATATTGACCTGGTCGTCGGGGAAAAGGATGGGCCGGTTGGCAGGGCTTTCGTCAACGGCTTGACGAATCTTTCTGCTGGGCATACCCCGCTCTTGGCTGTGATTCGGCCGAATCTCCCGCCGAAACCTCACACCCTGCTTGTTCCAAAGGTGACTATCAAGGGAATGGAGGACGCGGCTAGAATATTCGGTCCTGCTCAGTCAGCAGTTGCCAAGGCTGTCGCAGATGCCGTCGAAGAAGGCATAATCCCAAAGGACAAGATCGACGACTGGGTGGTGATATGCAGCGTCTTCATTCACCCTGACGCGCGCGACTATCGCAAGATATACCACTACAACTACGGCGCAACGAAACTGGCTCTGAGAAGAGCGATGACGAACTACCCAAGCCTTGAGAAAGTGATGTATGAGAAGGACAGGGCGCTACACCCGATAATGGGCTTTAGAGTCCCCCGCCTCTGGAACCCGCCATACCTCCAAGTCGCGCTTGACATGACCGACATCGAGAAGGCAAAAGAGGTCCTCAAGCAGCTGCCAGCGAGCGACAGGATCATAATCGAGGCTGGTACACCTCTCGTCAAGAAGTACGGCACGGGAGTCGTCCACGAGCTTAGAGCAGCCGCCAAGGACTCATTCATAATAGCTGACCTCAAGACCCTGGACGTCGGACAAGTGGAAGTTGACGTATCTTTCGAAGAGACCGCAGATGCAGTGGTTGCTTCCGGACTCGCATCCAAGGATACAGTGGACAAATTCATCCACGAAGCAAAGCGACTGGGCATATACTCGATCGTTGACATGATGGATGTTTCTGACCCACTGCGTATCCTTGAAACCTACAAAGAGCCGCCGGATGTCGTGATCATCCATCGGGGAATCGACTCCGAGAAGGGCAAAGGAACAAGGTGGAGTCTGGTGGGCGACATAAAGAAAGTCTCCAAGGGAGCAAGGGTGCTCGTTGCAGTTGCTGGAGGTATAGAGCCAAGCAACCTCAAGCCCGCCCTAGACGCGCAGGCAGACATCGTAATCGTCGGACGATACATCACCCAATCGAGAGACGTGAACAGGGCTACGAGAGACTTCCTGGATCAGCTAGGCCCCGACATAGACCTCTTCAGAGTCCACGTCGAGTAGCACTGCAGATCTGTCGAGCGTGTTCCTCCCAAGTTCGAAACGAGAGTCGCTAAGCCCGATTGTCGATCGCTGAGTACTGATGCTTATGCGTGGCTCACATCACAAGCGAACAGGTCATATCGGAGTCCCTACATCATGACGGAGAAGGCCTCAAACATGAAGGTCCAGAAGACCGGCACAATCGTCGGAATCATACAGAGCGAAGACCCAGTGAAGGTCCGCGTCCAAGTAAGGCTCGACGAGGAAACACTCGAACAGCGAGTGAAGCCATTTCCACATTCAGAACAGGAGAGGATGACGCAACAGATGACAGACAACATTACCAGGCAGCTCCGCACGGCAATCCCGGGAGCTCTCATAATGGGACCCGGCTTTTCTGGCCAATCAGGCCCCAACATCGAAGAGTGGCTTATTCCAGCTGACCAAACTGCGAAACTGTCGATAGGAAAGAGGGTCAGGGTCAGCCTAGAACTTCTTGAAGAAGAATAGGTGTCCCCGCCGAGACCGGCGGTCTCGCGCCGATTCGCGCCACATCATCGCTGATGTTGTGCTGCGGCACGCAAACCCCCGACAAAGAGGTCCGTTGTTTCGCGTTCGCCCGCTCCAAGCGCACGCGAACGGACACACGAGTGTTCTTCGCCACTGACGTTCAGGGGTCCGAGAGGTGCGTCGAGGCCGTTCTCCTGCTTTTCCTACCCGTTCACAATGCTTTAACGTTCGTGAAGAACTCATCCTCCGCCGGCGACGAGCATTGTTTGAAGAGAGAGTCATCAGGATGCCCCAAGAGTGGGGTGGGGTCGTCCCAACGGAGGCCTTTCTCAAGGAGGGGAGGAAGATCGTTGACGATGCGTCAAAGGCGAAGATACCGCTCAGGCTGATAGGCGGGGTGGCAATTCGGGTTCACTGCGAGAACTTCACCGATCTCGCAAAGAGGCTGGGCCGTCTGGGCCCGGGCGAGCAGGAGTACACGGACCTGGATTTCATGTCATACCTAAAGCTCCGAGATGCAGTCCGGAAGTTCTTCGAATCCGGTGGCTATCGCAGAAGACGGATCACTCTATCTTCCGCGGCCACGCAGCGTCAGATATACTTCCACCCTGATGGGTGGTTCTACGCAGATGTCTTCTTCGACAAACTGCTAGCCGCCAACCATCCGATCGATTTCAGACGGAGACTCGAGCTTGACTCCCCCACAATCTGCCTTACGGACCTCCTATTGGAGAAGCTGCAGATAGTCTCCTTCAGCGAGAAGGATGTCAAGGATACGCTGCTTCTGCTCCGCGCCCACACCTTGGGTGAGGCGCACGCACCTGAAGCGATCGACATGCGGTACATAGCGACTCTTCTCGCGAGAGACTGGGGGTTCTGGTACACCGTTACGACAAACCTGAAGGGACTGAAGAGGACTGCACTCGAGATGCCTGTTCTTCAGGAAACGGAGAGAAGTGACATAGCTTCAAAGATCGACAAGCTCGCGCAGGCAATCGAAAACGAACCCAAGACATCGGGCTGGAAAATCCGGTCGATAGTCGGCGCCAGGAGACGCTGGTATAGCCCCGTGGAAACGGCTCAGACTGTCGGAGAATTCGGGATCTGGAGACTCTAGTCTAGCGCAGCGGGCAGTTGCTGGTTCACGACCTCTTCGTCGGCTTCCGGCATTCCGTACTAGGGGGCATTCTCTCCGACTCTCTTGGTTCGGTCGCTGAAGTGGAGATTCAGGTCTAGGTTGAGCGTAGAAGAGGAAAGAAGGGAAGTGACTCGGGGGGCGTTGGGTTTCTATTCCGGCGGAATCTCGCGAAAGATCACGTCGATGTCGATGCCCTGGCTCTTGCGGTAGGCGCGGATTATGGGGTAGAGTATGAGTGCTACGGCTACGACTCCGATGATGACCCAGCCGGCTCCGGTTCCTGCGAAGCCTACGGACGGACTGGTTGAGAAGAGGTAGACTGCGTATCCGTTGTAGCAGGCACCGATGATGCCTACGATCGTTACGATTGGTGTGCCTGCGATCTTCCAGTTCTTGACGGGGGAGAACGCCCACAGGCTCTTCTTCAAGGGCAGAAGCGCGACGGCTATGCACAGTATCGTGGTCTCGGCGAGAGTGGCGTCCCACCCCACAGAGAAGAATCCGCTCATGTACTGCGCGTAGTATGTGAACAGTATCAGCATCAGGTCTGCTATGATGAAGGTCGCGAATATGCTCCAGACTGGGGTGTGGAATCTCTCATTGACGTCAGAGAATCTTGAGGGGAGAAGCCTGTCAAATGACCACGCGAACATGTCTCTGGTGATTACGAGCCATGTCGCAGGAACGTAGGCGAGTGTTCCGCATATGAGACCCAATGTTATCAGGAGCTGTAGCCAGAAGTTGTCTGCAAGCATCAATGCGGTGTAGGGGATCGCAACTCCGCCCCACTGGATCGGTGCTTGGATCACTTCTGATACCAATGACGAGTTGACTATGAGTGACACTAGGAAGTCTCTTCCCATGAGGCCGTAGAGTTCCACGTAGATCAGGACTGCAAGAGCTGTTATGATGATGCTTGGCACCCACATCGAATACATCTGCATCTTGACGTCGCCGGCGCGCTTCACCTCGCCGACGCTCCAAGCGTTCCAGTAGCAGTTCGCTGATCCAGCAGAGAATCCAGCAGCACCCATGATCCCGGGGAACGTCCATGAGACGTTCCCGGTCGAGGGCAAACCCTTCCCTGCTTCCAATATTCCCTCATAAGTATTGCCCATGTACTTCGGAATCAAAGTGAGCAGCTGTTCCTTGCTGGTTGTAGCATAGAGCCCTATCATCGCGAGTATTGTGATGAACATGATCACCGTGATAGGTATCTGGAAGTCCCTAACGAGCCTCTTGGTTCCTGAGATCGCGATCAACATGCAGAAGATCAGGAAGAGAGTTCCGAGTGTGAGTGTCGGGGTAGGGTCAGTCATCAGCCAGTTGGCCGTAGCCACCAGGTTGGGGTTTCCGCTGGAGATTCCCATCGCGTAGAGTCCTGGAATCATGCACATGTAGGCGAAGAACCCGCTCGGGTAGAGCGCAAGCGCTACGACCCATCCGAACCACATCAGGATCTCACTTGGCCAGCCAATCCAAGGCGACAGCACGCGGCTCTGCATCACCCATGGTGATCCAGAACGTGGGAATGTGGCTGCACTCATCGCGTATGCGGTCATGTATCCGAATATGCCGAACAGACAGCCGAGCACTATGCCGATTATCGGGTCGCCTCCTGGGATTGCCAGGTAGATCCAGAATGGTGTCATGGCAATCGCCATCAGCGGGACAACGCCGTTCATGGCGATCATTGCATGTTCGCGTACACCGATTTCTCGAACGAGCCCTGTCGTCGCTCTGACGAATACCTTTGGCCTGCGTGCCATCGGTGTTCACCGTTCTTCTAGGCAAAAGACGTCAGTTTGGTCGGCATAAGGAACTTTCGACAGTGCATGAAGATCATGCTCAAGGAGTTCGGCTTCGTTGCTCAACGACGCTTGCATTGGGTTGCGAGTCGAAGTCTTTTCAATGCGGTCAAGAAGGATTCTCCGAGAACGCCCCCCGCAAGAGTCACATGCGACTTCCAAGGCGGCAATGTCGAAGATCGTGAAGGGCTTCGAAGCGGGACGCTCAGAGCACTGTGGACATCACTCTGCAGTGCTTGGGGCTCGGTTCGGTTCTTACGCGGCTATCAGTTTCTTGAACAGCTCGACGGCATCGACGGCGTTGTCGCTGTAGCCTTCCGCTCCGAGCTCACGCGCCCATTCGGGAGTGACGGCCGCTCCGCCGACAGCCACTTTCACGCTCTTGCGAATACCTGCCTTCGAAATCGCTT
>CAZJVZ010000029.1:0-13754 GCA_964549795.1 uncultured Candidatus Bathyarchaeia archaeon | reverse complement strand
GCATACGGCAAAGACATCATGGATTCGGTCCGAGTGAACGACCGCATCTGTCAGGACGTGCTAGGGTATGCACCGCCATATCACATCAGGTATGAGATGTTCCTCGACAAGTCAGGAAAAAAGATCTCGAAATCAGTTGGCAACATATTCACACCTCAGATATGGCTGCGATATGCCTCGCCAGAGTCCCTGATCCTCCTCATGCTCAAGCGAATCGTCGGCGCTAGAACACTGTCAGTAGATGATGTCCCAACCTACATGATGGAACTTGACAACTTGGAGGACATCTACTTCGGAAAGAAGGCGATCGCAGAAGAGTATGAACTCGCGGAACTGAGAGGCCTCTACGAGTACGTCTGGCGCCTGAAGACCCCCGAGCGGCCGGACATTCACGTCCCATACAATCTCATGGTGTATCTCGTGAAGGTCGCTCCCAAGGGCAAAGAGAAAGAGTACGTTCTATCGAAGCTGGAAGAGTACGGCTACCTGTACGCAGACCAGCAACTTGGCCTCGACGCACGGCTGGAGTATGCACAGAAATGGGCGGAGGACTTCGCCGAGATATCCGAACACTTGCCCACGCTCTCAAGTACCGAGGCGAATGCGGTCCGTGAGCTCACAGGTATCATAAGAGGGCAGATATCTGTGGACGCCCTTCAAAACTCGATATTCGAGGTTGCCAAGAGAAACGGAATCGACCCGCCGGAGTTCTTCAAGACCCTCTACGGTATACTTCTTGGATCACCGAAAGGCCCGAGGTTGGGCCCCTATATCGAAGCGATGGGACGCAGGAACGTTGCCGAGGCCCTGGAACGAGCGACAACCTCTATCAGCACAAGCGAATCGAAGGAGATTCCGAAAACCACATAGGCTCAGGCTGATCACCTAGGAAGCTTCAGCACCAAGGATGCGGCGATTCCGCGTCACTGGCTGCCCGGGCCCGTAGTCTAGCCAGGATTATGACGTTGAGGGGAGACAGGATCTCCTCGCGGAAGCCTGCGGATGAACTCTCGGCAGAAAGCCAGAGGTCGTGGGTTCGAATCCCACCGGGCCCGCCAAGAACTTTGTCCGAGTCCCTTTTCTCCCGTCAGAACTTCAAGCGATTGCTGGGTTCAAATCCAGTCGCCCGCACCAAGTGACCCGCACATAGAATTGGGATCCCAGGTTCGGTCTTGCTGTATTGAGCCTCTACCGAATTGCCGGTCTCCATTCTTGTCATACGCATCTCTTCGTGCCCACACGCAAATGCCTGATGCCGACGGATTGGCAGAACTGTCGCCTAGGAACCCATCCTCCTGTGCTCTGGTGCGCGTATGGAGAGTCTTCTCATGTCGACATCTCAGTTCAGATCGCAGGTAGTGTAATTAGGCAAGGCCCCTGCAAAATGGCAAGGCGATCATCTTGAAGATCGGAGGGAGGCTGTCAGCAATCAAAACGATACTCGATTCAGGCCTAGACGCGAGCGGAACCTGTGAAGCGCTCGAACTCCTAGGTGCATGCGGTCTTTCGTCAGACATCTTGAGCGAGTTGAAGCTCTACAGCGAGTGCTTGCCGATGGTAGATGAAGTGGGCTACACTCCACCGCAAAGGTACATGCATTTCTTGTGGGATGCATTGGACAAGCTTCCAATAAGCATCATCGTGGACTTCTCTATTCCGTTCAGAAGGATGCTTGCCAAGAGATTGTTTGCGGGGTGTGGGCGTAACTTCATTGCAGAGGAGAATGTGCGATTCAACTTTCCGCAGAATCTTGAGGTCGGTGACGATGTGTTCCTGAATCGCGGCGTATTTCTCGACACAAAGGGTGGCGTTACGTTGGGGAACTATGTCGGCCTCGCTGAAGATGCCCGAATCTTCACACATAAGCATTCGGAGTCAGACCACATTGTCAGGAAATACGAGAAAGTGGTCTTGAAGGATTTCGTCATGGTCAACTCGGGCGCAATGATCCTGCAAGGCGTCACCATAGGTGAGCAGGCGACTGTTGCCGCTAGGGCCCTTGTCCATGATGACGTGCCACCTAATGCGGTGGTGGGTGGGGTACCTGCGAAAGTCTTGCGTGATCGCAGGACAGACGGAAGAACTCGAAAGGAACTAAACCATATCTGGCTGCACAAATCAGCCTTCCAGGATGAGCAATAGAGTCGTCCGCACGACCAGATAGCTTCCACGTAGATCTCTAGTGATTTTGTATGCGGTCGCTTGGTGTTTGCGTAAATGTGATTGTCAGTAGGCATGACGCGCCATTGAAGGGAAGGATGACTTCCCCGTCGGACAATCTGAGGTCAAATTCTCTCTTCTCATTATCTGAATCCACGTGAAGTATGCCCGGGAGGCCTTCGGAGTATCCATCGTATGTGTTCCTGTGCGCCCACACCTTAAGCTCGCGTGACAGGCTCGCTGGAAGTTGGACAGTGGCGCAGCGTATCGAAGAGAAAGAGGAGATCTCTCCGGATGCAGCTTGGAGCTTCTCTTCTTTGTCGGGGTATCGGAGTGAGACCTCTGCCGCTCTGGGTTGGCCGGCCTCCGTGATGGTGAAGAATGCTCGTCCACTTTCGCGTTGGTCTTCCAGCAGTTCCAGAACCGTCCGCTTGACAAAGGCGCCCCGGCGCATCATCACTATAGTCATGCCCACCGTCACAACTGCAACGAGAAGAGCCGAAGCGCGTGGTAGGGCGTCTTGCCAGATAACCAGACCATGGAGGAAGAGCGTGGCAAGAAACAGGAGATATACGCCCGTGGTGATCAACGGATGACTAAGAAGACCGTAGGTTACAGATGGCAGACGCTCGCCTTTTCTCCGGCTAGCGATTATCAAGAGATCCGGGAAAACTCCTCCTAGCAGCGAAACGAGAATCACGCCCATGAAGCTGAGCATTTCAGTAAAAGAACCTGTTCCGGTCACGACGAGCCACTCAGTCAAGAGGAAGGCGCAAATCGCCGGGATCAGTGGTAGGTAGGAACGTCCGAGTCTACTCAGGATGACTTCCGTCACCCATCGAGAGAGACGCCCTTTTCCAACAAAACCGGCTTCCGTTCTTACTGATGTCTCTCCTTTCTCCAATGCTTTCCAGATTTCTTCAGGAATCCTGCGTCCTCTCCTGAGCGTGAGACAAAGCTGATAGTGGGGTTCACTGGTATGGTCGGCGTCTTCCGACACCTTCACGAGGCCTTCAGACACCAGTGCATCCAACATATTGCGAGTCTTTATCTCATCTTGGCCGAGATGCGTTGCGGCCTCGGTCGCGGTCACTGCTTGCCGCTTCGTAGTCCCCTGACGCAGAAGCCAGTTGACAAGCCGTCGCTGGTCTTCAGGCAGGGCGACGAGGTCGGCTATGGTCAGGCCAACAGTGTCCCACTCTCCCCTCGGGGTTAGCTTCAATGACGAGTCAACATGCACGAGAACGCTTTCTTGGCTTGCCTCCTGAACTTGCAGAGTCAGGAAAACATCATGCTTGCGGAGCTTCGGCATCCGCTGGAAGGTTGCGGTAGCGTTCCAGTTTTCCGCGAATGACATGTGTGTGCGGTGAGTGACACCGTCTGCTTGGATGTCGAGGCGGAACTCGGTCTTGTCATCAGTGAGCCCGAGATACGTCAGGCCAAGGCGAAGCCCGGCTCTTTGGACCCTACCCTCAGCGACTACGCCCTCATTGCTTCGTAGGAGCAGCTGACCTCTACGGCGGGGGAGTCTCACAACCACGTGCCTTCTTGTGGGAAGCCACTCGCGAGTCAGATTGAAGAGACCTAACACCATAATAATCGAGCCCATCCCGACCCCGAGTATGACCAGTGTCGATCCAAACAAGTACACGATGGGACCGATTACTGCAGTGAGCGGAACCAGTGCTGTGCCTGATTCTCCAGCTAATGCTTGCGGTGCCACTGCGCCGTTTACTGCCAACACCCATATACAATAGATGACTACGGCCGTAGCCATCCCACCGACTGCACCCCACATCAGAGAGCGACCGCCGGGGTCGCGGCGGAGTACGACCTGAGCGCAGCTGCCCAACGATGTGTGACCGAAATAGGCTGACAAGACAACGCCAAAGATCAGGTACAAACCCGAAGGATCGAACGTGCGCCCACTCAAGACGGGTAGATTCACATAAAGTAGATTTGCTGGTTGCAGATGGCCGAATGCAAGTAGAGACAGGATCAGAATCAGAGTAATGTTGATCGCACCGACTACAAGTGCAGAAGCCACAGTGGCACCAAGCGATTTGAATCGCACAACATAAACGCCGACAAGGAAGAGCAGCCCGACCCACAGCTCCGCGTGTATGTTTGTGGCATCTGCTAGGGTGACTGCGAAGCCGATGTAGTTTGCAACGAGGCCTAGCCAACAAATAGCGAATAGGCTCACTGCCAGTATGAAGCTGCCCAGTCGCCCAAGGTAGTCTTCTACAAGACGACCAATGAAGGCGCTGCCGTAGCGAACGCCTCCGTTGCGGGTGAGTGCTTCGGACATAAAGGCAATCGTCAACACGTTGACTAGGCCCAACGCGAGCAGGATTGCTACTCCAGCCAGAGGGCCGATACTGGCCAGTGCGATGGGCAAGGCCAGATAGCCTGCTCCCACGGTCTCCGCCAGCGTCAGGGCGAAAGCAGTCCAAAATGGCGGTAGGGAGTCAAGCCGATTTCCCAACCGAGTCCAAGCCCATTGAATCGAATCAGTTGCTCTACTGCGTGTGGCAAAGACCGTGTGAATCGGTTGACCGTACGTTTGGCTGTAGGTCCGCTGAACTTCGTCTGCGTCCAGCCCCAATGTCGCCCGGATTCTTGGCACAGCCCGACGGGTTGGTCTGTACTTCTTACCCAGGATGTGAGCGAGAGCAGCCCGAATCTTCGGGCTATCTGGTACCAGGAACGCCCATTGCGGCGCGTACCGTTCCAAGTCTTGGATTGTCGGACGCAACGGAGGCTCACGGCCCAGAGCTAGAGCCTCCAAGAAGGCGAGGTTGCGCTCATCAGCCGCGTCTTGTGTGAGAAAACGCTCCATCATTTGTCGGGATTGCGCCTTGTGTTGCGCCGTCCAGCTCTCAATGGCGAAGAGTAGCGTGCTCGCTCGCTTCGCCGAGAAGCCCTGCAACAGCTCTTCACGGCTGAACTCGGGCTCGCCGGATGCCACGATCACCATCACGCCCTTTCCTTCAAGAGATCAACTGATAAAATAGAGCTTCCAATGATCATTCACTATCATCAATTCCGTGCTGTATGCAAGTCTTGTGTGAGAACTCTACCGCAATGAACGCTTTCAAACATCCTAACGGCTTCGAACAGAATGGAGCGCCTACAGACGCTTGAATGCCGAATATCATCGGAAGTTATCCTCTCCCCGTGAAGCAGTGAGGACCGTCAAATCCGGAGACAAGTTTGTCCTAGCGAACTTGTGCGCCGAACCTCACGCGTTGCCGGATGAACTGATGAGAAGACGCAGCCCCAGACAGGTCTCAGATAGATCTTGTCTCGGTCGCAAGTCGCCCGGAATCCTCCAAACGACTGGACGAACCGTGTCCTAGTCAAGATGAACGTGAGGCATCTGAAGGCGCCTTGCAAGTTCTCTGAGGGTTTTCCGGGATTTCTCGATCCGCCAAGTTTCCTCAAAGAACCCCTTCCACAAGAAGGCCCATTGAACCGTAAGTCAACATCACCAACTTCCGTGCAGTGATCTGAGCCCGTTTGAACGTGGATTGGAATCTGGTAGATGGTGACAAACATCTTGCGGGCAATTGCAACTTCTGCCGTGTTCTCTCCGCGTCTACGGACAACACGTTCGAATAGGCTTCTATGTCGTTCATCGTTCCGGCACGCACTATGTATGGTCTGAATGAGAATCCAACGCAATGTTCTGGAGCACCACTTGGCGATGCTTCCACATTTGATTCTGCTTCCGGATTGTTGGATGCTAGTTGCGAGGCCTGCCCAGCTGACGGGGTTCTTCGCGGATGGGAACCGTGCTACGTCCCCGATCTCATCCGCGATGACCATACCCGCGCAATAGTAGTCACGCCGGAGCCAAGGCTCTACTCTCAGAATGTGCTGACTGACCACGCTCTGATTTCGAGACTCACTGTCTGCATCTGAGAGCGAGAGACAAGAATGACCGAATCTGACAAGCATGGATTCACTTGCACGGCAGTCCATCGAACTATATCTCAAGATCACTGACTTTCGGGGCGAGGATCTTGACGTGATTGAACTTGGCTTCGAAATAGTGGACCTAGCGGGATCTGGACCTGCAATCTCTGCGGCTTTCGATGCAGGGTTTCATGCGAGGACGCTCTTGTCCAGTGCTTGGAAGAGTATCTGCCCCCAGTTAGGGGCAAGTCCCACCGGGCCCGCCATGATCCTTATCGGTGGTTTCATGTCAGAGGCAGAGCTTCGCACGCGGGGAGCTAGAAGGATCTATGTCTAGCCCGTGCAATGATCTCGTCTTGCAGTGCCTCGCCGAGATCGCAGAAGTAGTCACTATAGCCAGCAACCCGGACTATGAGATCTGTGTACTCCTCTGGATTTGCGACACCAAGGCTCTATATGCATGGAGATACTGAGACCACAAGTGAATCGTGATGCTGATTTCTGAACTCTCTCCGCGGCAATTGAGAGCGGAATGTGAACCACTTGAATGCCATACGAGTGGGGACCTCACCCCCCTCGATGGCGTCATTGGACAAGACCGCGCTCTCAGGGCCCTGAATCTCGGCCTGGGAATGGGAGACAAGGGATTCAACCTATACGTTGCAGGTCCGCCTGGCACAGGCAAGACCACAGCCGTCCGGGACTTTCTCGAGACGGCAGCGAAAACCCGCCCACCTCCTCCCGACTGGTGCTACGTAAACAACTTCCGAAACCCGTACGAGCCGTTGAGCATAAGGCTCCCCGCCGGCATGGCGAGAACTCTCCAGAAAGATCTTGACAACTTCGTCGAAGAAGCAAGGCGGGCAGTCCCGAGAGCACTTCAGAGCGACGAATTCCAGTCCAAGAGAGACAGGCTGGTAAAGACCGCAGAAGGGCACAGGAACAAGATACTCTCTGACCTCGGGAAGGATGCAGAGCGAGCCGGATTCTCTATCCAAGCAACACCCATAGGCATAATGCTGATACCGATTGTAGACGGAAAACCGATTGGTGAAGAAGAACTCGCGACCTTGTCTGAACGCGCGAGGGAAGAGATCGACAAGAGACGTGAAAGCGTTGAGAGCAGATTCGCAGAAGCTACGAAGCAGCTAGCCACCCTAGACAAAGAGACCAGAGTTGCACTTAGGAAACTGACAAGCGACGCAGTCCAGTACGCCATAGGCTTCCTAATGGAGGCACTTGCGAAACCGTACCAAGATATCCCGCAGGTCAAGAGCTACCTGGAGGACCTTAGAGCCGACATCCTTGAGAATTTCGAAGTATTCGCGGGCGTAACTGAGGAGCGCTCTTTGCAGGGTCAGGTCTTGGCCCCCTGGATGAAGGACTTGCCCTTCAGAAAGTACAAAGCCAATGTCATTGTGGACAATTCGGAACTCAAGGGCGCGCCGGTCGTCTTCGAGGAGAACCCCACTTACGCCAACCTGTTCGGAAGAATCGAGAAAGAGGCACAGTTCGGGAGCTTCACAACTGATTTCACGCTGATCAAAGGAGGCTCGATACACAAGGCCAACGGCGGATACCTGGTCATTCCGGTTGACGAGCTACTTGGAAACCTGCTGTCCTATGATGGGTTGAAAAGAGCTCTGAGAAACAACAGAATCGTCATCGAGGAAGCAGGTGAACGATTGGGCTTCATCTCCACCAAGAGCCTGACCCCCCAGCCAGCCCCGTTGAATGTTAAAGTCATCTTGGTGGGAAACCCGTTTGTCTACCAGGCACTCTTCACCTACGATCCCGAGTTCCGGGAATTCTTCAAAGTCAAGGCCGACTTCGATACCACAATAGAAAGAAACAAGGAGAACATGCGGCGATACGCTTCCTTCGTGTGCACTGTCTGCGAGAAAGAGGGACTGCGGCATCTCGAGTCTCTGGCAATCGCCAAAATCGTTGAGTATGGTTCGAGACTTGCGGAAGATCAGACGAAACTCTCTACCAGATTCGCAGAAGTTTCTGATCTCATACGTGAAGCAAACTACTATGCTTCGCAAGATGGATCGAAGTACGTGAGCGCTGGGCACATCAACAAGGCTCTTGAGGAGAAGGTCTATCGATCGAACCTCATCCAGCAGAAGATCGTCGAAATGACTCAACGTGGCCTGATACTCATAGACACGTCAGGTGCAAAAACCGGCCAGGTGAACGGTCTTTCTGTGATTGGCCTAGGCGATTTCGCTTTCGGCAGGCCTTCCAGAGTGACGGCGAGTATTGCTCTCGGAAGGGAGGGTGTACTCGACATAGAGCGCGAGGCCAAGATGGGTGGACCAATACACACCAAAGGAGTCCTCATCTTGGGCGGATATCTGGCACACAAGTACGCCCAAGACAAGCCGTTGAGCCTCTCCGCAAGGCTTGTGTTCGAGCAGAGCTACGAAGGAGTCGAGGGAGACAGTGCATCCAGCACCGAGCTCTACGCCATACTATCTGCCCTCTCCGGCCTTCCCGTCAAGCAGAACATTGCTGTCACAGGTTCTGTGAACCAAAGAGGAGAAGTTCAGGCAATCGGGGGAGTCAACGAGAAGATCGAGGGGTTCTACGAACTCTGCAAAGCGAAAGGGGTCAAGGGCGACGAATCCGTGATGATTCCCAAGAGCAATGTCCAAGACTTGATGCTGAAGGAGGAAGTCGTCAAAGCCGTGGCGAGCGGACGCTTCCACATCTATCCGGTAAGCACCGTCGATGAGGGCATAGAGGTCCTAACCGGAACGAGAGCGGGTGAAAGAAGAAAGGATGGTGGCTTTGAACCTAACACAGTGAACTCCAAAGTGGACCAGCGCTTGAGACAGATGGCTGAGAGCATGGCCAAGTTCCCCGAGGCCGCCGCGCACAAGAAACCCTCCCATCCGCGCAGAAACGAAGAATGAATGCCACAACATAATCGGGGAAGACCGCCGCCGGGCTTGTCACCTGAGCTCCAGACCGGCGGCGCAAGAATCGGGAAGAGCCAGATAACCTCCTTCAATCGGGCGTTTCGTCCCGCTTGATCCTTCTCGAATCCTCGAGTCTCCGAACCGCAGCCTCTAGCTCTGGGATAGCCATGTGCAGATCAGCCGATGCCTTTGAGAGCGATATCTCGCCTTTATTCTCTACAATGTATTGGTACACTTGAGCATCGTTCTCGCTGACTCGAGGAGAGAGGGGCGGAGGCGGCAAGGGCCTCTCTGTGGGCTGACCGAATTCTGCTCCGCAGTGCGTACAGGATGGGAGTTCTCTCGGCGTGAGTGCTCTGCATACAGGGCATCGCAGAACTGGTGCCTGTCGTTCTACTGTCGGGGAACTTCTCACATATACCATTGGTGCGGGCCTGCGCGGGGGAGGCGAGAAGAATCGGCGAAGACTCTCACTGGCCTGTCGGACTATGGCTTGAAGAGACGGTCCCTTTCGTGGGCTCATGGGAACCCTGCAGATGTCGCACCACCAGTATCCACGCACCAACCTGAGTCCGTAACCACAATTCGGGCATCTTGGCAAGAGGTGCGCTATGTCGGACGCGGAACCCACTTCCTGAAGGTTGGCTGCACGGAGAATCGAAGTCATTTCCTTCATAATACTTTGCAGGTCTTGCCCAGAATGCCTAGTTTGCGGCTGATTCCTTGATCGCCTGAAACCTTTCTTCCAGGTACGCTGAGGGGGACAACTGACGTCTTTTCGCGACGTCGCGAATCACTTTCTCAACTCCAGAGGCATGCTGGATCGCCTTCTTGGGCCTAAGAGCGATCTCAGGGGGCATGCCAAGCTTGGTGGCTACATCGCGGAGAATCCATTTGCGGAGTCCATCAGAAGGTGACCGCACTTTCATTTTCAGCGGCACCCGTAGACCAAGTTCTATCATTCTTCTTGTTGCGAACGGCAGTCTGAGCTCGACTCTGAGAGATGATACGGCCTGCTGATCTCTCTGGTAGTTGACTTCGTAAGCTTGACTGATGCTCTGAGAAATGGCGTCCTTGCAGGCCTTCGCCCCATGCTCGCCCAGGATTGTGGCGAATCTCTTGTATCCGCCGAACAGCTCGTCGCTTCCCTGACCGAGGAGAATCACGGGCCTCCCACTTTCGGCGGCGATTCGCGCAGTCCAGTACACTGCGACGGCGATGCTTACCTTCATTGGGCTTGGGTCCTCAACAAGCCAGAGCACACGATCAACAGACTGCTCCACATCTTCCCTCGAGAGTTCTCGCACAACGATTGGCAAGCCAACCGCTCTTGCCGCCGATTCGGCTTGGACAATCTCCCCTGTGCGACCAACTCCAATCGTTACCAGTAAGGTGTCTATTCCTGCGCCCTTCGCGATCTTGGCGATGATCGCGCTGTCGAGCCCTCCGGAAAAGCCTACAGCAACTGAGTTGAGCCCTGCAGTATGAATCGAGACCGACTCCACGAGCAATTGTAGGAGATCGTTTGTGCCTACCTCTGCGGCCTGTCGCCTTGCCGGGCTCTTTGCCGGCGGCTTGAGGATTGTTCCTTCTTGGTTTGCTATCAGAGAAGCTCCGGGCAAGAAACTCGCGATCTCACTCATTCCAATGGAATGCAAGGCTTTGCGGTCAGATGCGACAGCAACCAAGCCGTCGCGACTCGCAATGAAGAGCGGCTTCAAGCCAAGCGGATCTCTTGTGACGAGCAACTCATTGTTCCTGCAGCAACAGATCGAGTATGCCCCGTCTATCTCGAATTGAATTGAGGGCAGCTCGACCGGCGTGAGTCTGTCTTGGAGGCAGCGAGCTGCCTTTGCTCCTCCGACCATCATGCGGTCGGCCACTATTCTCCCGTCGAGGCAGAACCATCCATCCTCCAGTCGGACCGGCCGTGGGCCGTCGTCTGGCAATATCCTTGTGAAACCGTACCCGACTGCCGTGTGTTGTGTGGATGATGACACGCTAAGAAGGTCGGGCGAGGGCTCCGACTCTAGGCGCTCGCCCCAGGCCACGCCCGCCGTGTCCTGCGCTCGATGCGGCATCGCACACAGCATCTTTGCGACTAGGCGAGGCGCATCAACTCGTGACTTCGAGAATACCGCGGCAACTGCACCCAATGGCCGACCTCGCGTTGGCAGGGCCTTTATACCTACACGGTTTTGATATGTCTGTCCCCAAGGCGGTGTTCAACAACGATTCTGCCCATCGATTCCGGCCGCTACGGTTCACCTGAAATGAGGCGCATCTTCGACGAGGAGAATAGACTGCAGTGCATGCTCGATGTTGAGGGCGCTCTCGCACGAGCGCAGGCAAAGGTAGGAGACATCCCGACAAAGGATGCCGCAACTATCTCAAGGAAAGCGTCCACCAAGAGTGTACGTCTTGATCGCGTAAGACAGATCGAAGCCAGGACAAGGCACGAGACAGTCGCTATTGTCGAAGCCTTGTCCGAGGCTTGCGGAGAGAGCGGACGATTCGTGCACCTAGGCGTGACTTCTAGCGACATATTGGACTCAGCGACAGCACTGCAAGTGAGAGACGCCCTGGAGTTGGTGAGGAAACGGTTGGACCAGCTTGAGCACACACTCCTCTCGCAAACACAGAAGTATGCGAAAACTGTCTGCGTTGGCAGAACTCACGGTCAGCACGCACTGCCGATCACCCTCGGCCTCAAGTTCGCGGTTTGGCTACGCGAGATCTCGAGACACATTTCGCGTCTACGTGAATGCACCCCTCGCGTTGTTGTGGGCAAACTGACAGGAGCAGTTGGCACTATGGCAGGCTTGGGAGATCACGCACTCGAGATACAGAGTTCTGTGATGAAGGATCTGGGACTCGGGAGCCCCGAAGTGACGACTCAGATAGTCCAGCGTGACAGGTACGCCGAACTCGTCTGTGATTTGGCGAACCTCGCGAGCTCAATCGACAAATTCTCAACCGAAGTCCGGAATCTACAACGCACTGAGATCGGTGAGGTGCAAGAACCCTTCGATCTCAAGGTTCAGATCGGCAGCTCCGCGATGCCGCATAAGATGAACCCGAAGACATCGGAGAACATCTCCAGCCTCGCCAAGATCGTGCGAAGCCTTGTCCAACCTTCTCTCGAATCAGTGGTGACATGGCACGAGCGAGACCTAACCCAGTCTGCAACAGAGCGCTTCACGATCCCGGAGGCATTCATACTTGTCGATCACATGCTTCTGAGCATCAATCGAGTCCTATCCGATCTCGTCGTTTCGGCCGACCGCATGGCAGGGAATCTTGACCTGACAGGAGGCATGGAGTTGTCCGAGGCACTCGTGACTGCGCTCGTCAGGAAAGGAATGGAGAGGCCTAGGGCGTTCAAGTTGGTGAGATCAATTGCCATTGAGAGCGCCACTCGGAAGAAGCAGTTCAGGGCTCTCGTTCGAGAGAACATGGAGATCACGAGGCGGCTGAAGGATAGCGACCTGGAATCGGTTTTCGACGCACGCAACTACCTAGGAAAGACTGGAGATCTAATTCGCCTCGCGATCGAGAATACTAAGCAGGAACGGCGCATGAGAGGGCTGACTTCCTAGCGCAATCTCCTAGTACTCCGTCAGGAGGCTCTGTTCGGTTTCTTCACGTGTTGAGCTGAGTTCCTGCCATTCCTCGGACTTGATTAGTCCACCCGCTTGTTCCATGATCTTCTTGGCCAACTTGGTCCCGATGAGAGGGATCGCAGTCAGATCTGATGGGGAAGCTTTCCGTATGTCTTCTATCGTCTTGAATCCCGCGTTGTGCAAGGCACGAGCTCTGACTCTGCCCACTCCCTGTAGGCTTAGAAGCGGCATCACGTCCGCCATGGCTCCCTTCTCGACTCTCAACCTCAAGTGACCTAGAGGCTTGCGAAGGTCCTTGTGTCCGAAGAGTTCAGCAAGCTCATAAGCGGAGTATAGAAGCCAAGTAGAGATCTGCACTAGCCTCATGATGTCACCTGGTTCGACCCTGTGTGTGTTCAGTATCGTGTCCTCTGAGGTTTCTTGGATCCAATCGAGAAGAACAGCGGCGGTTTTCACTTCTGCAAGGAAATCCTCGTAGCCAGGGTCGAACGACCCTGCAAGCTCATCTGGGGTCTCACACATGAACTGTTCTGCTCTATCAGCTGCCATGGCTGCGAGTTTCTCATCTTCGCCACGTCTGGGGTAGATCCTCGGCGCAATGTCGGGGGTCCGTGCGATGAGGTGTAGGAAACTGAAGTCCTTGAGGTCTGCGGCTCTTCTGTAGAGCCCATCCTTGATTATGACGGCAGAGACCGGATCGATATAGAGCTCTGAGACCCTCTGCCCGAACCTTGTTGCCCTCAATTCCTGGCCGTCGTATTCGATCATCTCTTCCTTCCCCAGGTACATCAGTATGTCACCCATGCGCGAGCCTATCGCTCTTGGACCGTACTGGTAGGCATAGAAGGTGCTTGAGAAGAAGTCGCGTAGCCCTTCCTCAGTGTGCGCAAAGCCAGTCGCGATTGTCGAGAGAACATGTGGCCGCAGAACCTTCTCGACCCCGAGCTTTGACCAAAGACGTTCAGGTTCAGCGATTACGTAGTTCTCAAAAAGCGCTTCTCGTTCGTCCTCGGTTCGGGCGATAAGCACGGCTTCTCCATACTCGTCGTATTTGGGCCGCCCCGCTCTACCACAGAACTGTTTGTACTCCAGAACCGAGATTGGATATCTCCCATATCCAGCC
>CAZJVZ010000028.1:0-13850 GCA_964549795.1 uncultured Candidatus Bathyarchaeia archaeon | reverse complement strand
GCTGACCAGACAGTAGATGCACGAAGCATCATGAGCAAGCCGCACCTGGCTGCAGACATCATTATATGTCTGGCACCAAATCAGGACCGCAAACGTCGGAACGACGAGAGACTATGAGCGCTCAAGAGACCGATCTCAGAGGGGAAGATGGTGAAGCCACCGCCCTACAGCCAGAGGTCAATATCGGGACCCTGGGCCACGTGGACAACGGCAAGAGCACACTAGTGCAGTCTCTGACGGGCGTCTGGACTGGGCGGCATTCAGAAGAACTGAGACGCGGCATCACCATCAGGATCGGGTATGCAGATGTCTTCATCTACAGATGTCTCAAGTGCAAGCCCCCACACAACTACTCAACTGGCCCACAGTGTCCTCACTGCCGTTCCGAAACGAAGTTCAAGCGAGGCGTAAGCTTCGTCGACTGTCCCGGTCATCATAGTCTCATGGTCACGATGCTCTCAGGTGCAGCGCTCATGGACGGTGCCCTCTTTGTTGTTGCTGCCAACGTCAAGTTCCCGCAAGCTCAGGACCGAGAGCATCTACTCGCAGCACAGATGGTCGGAATACAGCGCCTGATAGTCGTGCAGAACAAGATCGACCTCGTGGACAGAGCGCGAGCCATCGAGAACTGTGCGGAGATAACCTCCTTCACCAAGGACACGATCGCAGCCGATGCGCCGGTCATTCCCGTTTCGGCCCAGCATGGCGCAAACACTGATGTCGTTCTCTATGAGATGGAGAAGAGGATCCCCACGCCGAAGAGAGATCCAGCTGCATCTCCACGTATGTATGTCCTCAGATCCTTTGACATCAACAAGCCTGGGACGGGGATCGAGGAACTCCGTGGCGGGGTCCTTGGCGGGTCCGTCATTCAAGGCACTTTCAGAGCCAATGATGAGATAGAGATAAGACCCGGCCTCGCCGTCGAATCGGGGGGCAAAACCCACTACGAGCCTCTGGTTTCGAAGGTGACGAGCCTGAGCGCCTCCAAAGGGCCCGTGACAGAGGCCCGAAGCGGCGGTCTTGTTGGAGTCGGAACAGCCTTGGACCCATCTCTTACGAAATCCGACGGCCTCGTCGGCAGCGTGGTAGGAAAGGCGGGAGAGCTTCCCCCGGTCCTTGATAGGCTCACCGCCGAGGTCATGCTTTTTGAGAGAGCTGTCGGAACCGAACAGCTCGTTCCCGTGGACAAGATCCGTACAAACGAGCCACTCGTCCTGAACGTGGGAACCGCAGTTACGTCAGGCGTCGTTACTTCAGCGAGAGAAGACGTAGTGGACATAACCCTCAAGAAACCTGTCTGCCCTATACCTGGCTTCAAGATCGCCGTGAGCAGACGCATCGGTGACAGCTGGCGTCTCATCGGCTTCGGCACATTAAAGGGATAACATGTGGCACCGTCTGTCTACCTAGACACAAGCTTCCTCATGCTCTCAGCCAAATTCCACATCGACGTGCTGTCAGAAGCGGAGAACCTCCTTCAACGCAGAGTCCAGTTCATACTTCCATCTGCAGTGCTGGAGGAACTGAAAGGCTTGGCACAGAATCGCGGCGCACCTGGGAGGGATGCGAGAGTCGCCCTGGAACTGGCCGAGAAGTCGAAAGTGCGTTGTCTCCCCTCCGAAGCGTCGCTGGACGCTGACACGATACTCATTGAGATCGCGAAGCTTCCGGACACAATCGTTGCCACCGCGGACTCGACGATCCGAAAGAAGCTCCGAGCCATCCACAGGCCCGTGATTTTCCTCAGGGAAAAGGCTAAGTTGGAGCTAGAAGGCATTGAGGCAAGCTACTGGTAGATACGGACTAGTATCATGATAAGAATCGGCGATAGTCTTGTTTAGAGTCTTGACGGTTGAGGACATAGTTAGAATCCCGCCCAAGAGTTTCGGAAATCCAATTGACAAAGCGGCCACGGATCAAGTCAAACTGAAGTACGAAAACATCGTTGATGAGCAGCTAGGATACGCTGTGTTTGTGGTTGATGTTACTGTAGATCCAGTCGGGAAGATACTGCCAGGAGACGGCTCGACATACCATCGAGTAACCTTCAAGCTTCTCAGCTTCTACCCGGAAATGCATGAAGTCGTCGAAGGAGAAGTGGTGGAGGTCACAGACTTCGGAGCCTTCGTAAGGATCGGACCGGAAGATGCCCTGCTCCATGTGTCACAGATCATGGACGACTACATATCATACGATGAGAAGCACGGAGTCCTGGTTGGAAAAGAAAGTCAGAGGAAGATCGCGAAGGGCGACTTCGTGAGAGGCCGCATAATTGCAGTGAGCTTCCCACGTGGCGGGACGGGCGGAAAGATCGGTATCACAATGCGCCAGCCCTTTCTAGGCAAGCTGGAATGGGTTGAACAGGATATGCGTCGTGCACGAGGATCAAAAGAGGAGAAGCCGGCTTGACTGAGAAAGCCTGCAAGAACTGCAGGTATATCAGCAGCGGATCGGTCTGCCCGAACTGCAAGTCCACCAATCTCAGCGATGATTGGACCGGGCTCGTCATAGTCGTAGATCCTGACAAATCAGAAATAGCGAAGAAGATGAGGATCAAAGCGCCCGGCCGATATGCGGTGCGGGTACGATAGACCAGGGACTTCCACCCTGTTGGTCAGAAGCGTTGCACAAGCTCGTCTTGACTAAGGGACTCAGGTCTTCCCTCAAGAAGCCGCTAGGCACTCTGTTGACAGGGGACGCCCCCGCGGCGTACAGAGAGATCGCGCGGCTAGTGTCACGCAAGAACCCTCCCCGCGTCATCTTCGTCGGCGATGCAGTCTCAAGAAATGCCGTGAAGCTGGACATTCGTAGAGACGTCCTGATTATCGACAACAAGGAGAAAAGAACCCGCGTTAAGTCACTGACCACCGTTCAGAAGAGAACGTACCGAGTCCGAAACGAGCCGGGAACAATTGGCTCCGATGCCTGGGCGGCAGTCGATGACGCGATAGAAAACGGGGACGCACTCATGATTGTTGACGGGGAAGAGGACTTGCTCACCCTTGTCGCGATGGCGACGGCGCCACCGGGGTCTCTTGTCATCTACGGTCAGCCGAATGAAGGGCTGGTGCTTATCGAAGTGAACGCTGAAGCTAGAAAAAGAGCTCGTCTCTTCTTGGGAAGAATGACCGAAGCGAGCTAAGGAGGACTCTTCTTCTCAACATAGTCAGTGAAACTGCATGAGCCACATGTCCAGCGGTCGATGGGCTCCTTGTGGTGCGCCATGAAGTTGCCGCATCTTGGGCATTTCTTGTTCTTGAGTCTTGCTTGTCCCTTCGCGGGGTCGAGTTCGTACAGCTTGCTGGTTCGAGCTTCTCGCTCTCTCTTTTCTGTCTGCTTCTCACTCATGTCCGTGCACTAGCTACTTGGCAGGCTTGGACGCTTCTGTTCCAGCCTTCGTTGTGGGCTTGGGCTCCGGTTTCTCTGCAGGCTTGGCTTCCTTCTCAGCAGCCTTGCTCTCCTTCTCTGCAGGCTTGGTTGCCTTCTTCTCTGCCTTGGCCGATTTTGCCTCTTCTGCCTTGGCGCGTTCCTCAGGAGACAAGTTGCGTATGACAACGTGCTTGGGAACAGTTGACGATGCCAAGGACGGGGCATCGTAGATCTGCAATTGGCAGACCGTCTTCTGGATGCCAGTCGATGTGCGCACTCCCACGACAAACACGTTCTCGATCTTGGCGCCAAGTTTGGACGCCATCCGTTTTCTTATATCGAACCGCTGCGGAGTTCCCTCTCCCTTGTGATCAATCTGGAGGCTGATCTCTTTGCGCTTGAGTAGAGGATTATACGACTCGCTGCTTACCTTGAATTCCATCGAGCGAAATCACCGTCACTTCTTCTTGCGTACCTTCTTGACAGGTTTCTTCGCGGGCTTCGCCTTCTTCACTTTGGCTTCGACAACCTTCTCTCGAGGCTGAAGCGGCTTTGTTTCAGGTTCCTTGACCGGCTCAGGCTCCTCGACAGGTTTCTCTTCGCCGGTGAAGATAACGGTGTTGACCTGATATGTCTCATCAGTTATCATTCGACCGCGAACTAGCTTCCGTCTCCTTTCTCCCTCCCTCTTGGGCCTGAATCCGACCCCTCCGGAAAGGACGACGTACTTCTTTGCTCCTCCGTGAACATCCGCGCGCATCGGGATGCCGTCCTTGTCGCAGCCACCAGTGATCATGACCCTGCTGCCAGCAAGCCCGAGCTGAGAGCCGTCTACGACATCGCCGATGCCTCTCCCGACCAGCGCTTGGGCCCTGGATCCTTCTAGCTCCGCTACCGTTGCCTTCCTTGTCTGCGGGTCAGACACGATTACCTTGAACTTCGCCATGATACGCACCAAGCCGGAGCGGAATCGTACATAGGCAAAGTGAGGCGTTTAATAAGGTTGCAGCTTTGTCGGAAAACACGCTGCAGTTCTATGCGTCTTGTCTTCGCAGAAAGATTCCCAGCTCCTTCAGACTCAGGAAGGCCATCTCGTGGCTGGGCGGCGTTCTCCTCTCTAACCACACATGTCGCGCCTTCATTCCGCGGAGGCCATTCATCAGAGTCTCCAGGGTTATCGAATCCACGTGCACATCTGATCGAAATGCCCCAACGGCTCGCAGTAGCGCTCGTCTGTCTCTTGAGGTCTTCACAACTGCTCTGGTTCGTAAATACTCGGGCATGGACTCGCTTCCCTTTGCGATGCCGAAAATCGTTCCATCCCTCAGTTCCACCAAGATAGCATCATACTGGTGGATCTCGTTGATTATGTGAAGCATCTCGGTCTCCGAAATCATCGGGAACCCAAGTCCGAGTTGCTGAGGATAGTTTCGACGAGCGCTTAAGATTGTTGTCTAGCAGAGACCGAGCAGCAGTTGACACTAGTGTCAACCCTGATGGGCGATTGTCTCATAGAAACATTGATAAAAGTAGGTCATTTGCTTAGACTAGCCGCTGGCAGATGTGCAGGAGAAGCGAATGCCAAAACCGTCCTACGTCAAGTTCGAGGCCTCAAAGGAGACCATCGACAAGGCATATCAAGTAGTCCAGGTCGCAAAGGATTCCGGCAAGATAAGGAAAGGAACGAACGAATCCACGAAGGCTATCGAGCGCGGAATCGCTAAACTTGTGCTCATTGCTGAGGACGTTGAGCCCCCTCAGGTTGTTGCTCACCTCCCTATTCTCTGCGAGGAGAGGAAGATCCCGTACCTTTTCGTCCCAAGCAAACTTGACTTGGGTCGCTCGGCCGGTATCGATGTCGGATGCGCGGCCGTCTCCGTATTAGAGGCGGGAGAAGGAGCCAACACTCTGAAGGACGTAACCGCTTCAGCTGAACGCCTTAGGACCGGCAGTGGGGCCAAAGCCTAGAGATGTCCGCAGCACGTGAGAGATCAAGAGAGGAATCGGTACCTGCTGAGGTGACGCAGGTCATAGGCAGGACCGGCGTCACGGGTGAAGTCATCCAGGTTCGGGTCAGACTCCTCGAAGGGAAAGACAAGGGCCGAATCATAACACGGAACATTAAGGGCCCAATCCGAGTTGGAGACGTTCTTACACTCAGGGAGACCGAGCGCGAAGCCAAGAAGATCAGGTAGTGCCACATATTGCCCAGGACGAACAAATGCTCTTTCTGCGGCAAGCCTTTCCCACCATCAACTGGAATGATGTACATCAGAAACGACGGAACAATACTGCATTTCTGCTCCTCGAGGTGCCGGAAGAGCCTCCTCATCTACAAGAGGGATCCGCGCAAACTGAAATGGACAGCGTACCACGGCAAGAAAGAGCGCGGATAGTGGATTCTGCCGTAGATACGAGTCATTGCCTCAGCGGACGATTTCCGCAGGCGTCCAAGGACGACCGTCAGCAAGTCAGGCCTAGGACGACGACGATTCTAGGGACAATCTCAGAGACCCCAGATTGGGTTCTGTCGTCGTTTCAACTCGACTAGGCTCTTGATTAAGGCGTCTTCTTCTGGAGTAAGCTCGGTGCCGTAGCGAGATCGCAGAATCTTCACATGTTTCTCGGGAATGTCCACTGTCAGGTTCTGCCCCTCGGTAACGTTGCGGCCAACTGTTGCCTTATCAATCGAAGCTGCAACTTGCATTCCTTTCGTGGCCTCCTGCAGATCCTTCCCTTTGTCCTGGATCTGGAGGATCTCGCCGATCTTTCGCCCGTTGTCGTCCATGAGGGGGTACTTGGGCCGAATCCTGCCAACCAAGACCTCGACACCAACCACGGCTGGTTTGCTTCTCCGAAAGACGAATCCTGGCAGGACTCTCATTGATCCAGGCCTGACAAGGCTATCAAGCTCCGCTTTCATGCCTGCGGCACGTTGTTCTTCAGACCATCTGACGTAGTCATCGATGAGGTGGTAGATTATGTCGGCCTTGAAGATCTTGATCCCTGCGGTACTCGCCTCTTCCTCAGCGTCAGGAAGCACTCTAACATTGAACGCCAATACCGCAGCCAACAGTCTATCGTCCACCCAGACCGCCTCGGCCTCGGCGATGTCACGTTTCGAGACATCGCCAACATCGGCAAGCCTCAGCGGGATACCATAGTTTGACAGCGCGTTGGTGATAGCCTCCAACGATCCGAGCGTATCAGTCTTGAGGACGACACCGTTCCGATCAGTCTGTATCCTGAGTTTCTCCACCTCTTCGTCTATCATGCGAGAGTACTCTTTCACGTTCTTTCCGTGTGGGACCCCGTAGAGCGCGGAACCAGCAAGAGCCAGGTCAAGATTCGGGGCTGCGATCTTGACGCCGGCGGCAGCGACTATTCGCTCAGCGCTGAGAAACTTGTCTCTAGGGTCCCGGATCTCGTCCAAGGGTTTCGGAAGAAGGAGAGCGCGGACCTTGGTGGAGATGGGGCCCTCCCTTCCTCCAAGTACGATTGTGTCGTTCACTTTGAGGACGCCGTCGTAGATGATCGCGTTCACAGTCATGCCCAGCCCCGGTTCTTCCTTGACTTCAAGAACGGTGCCTAGAGCAGGTCCGCTCCTGGTTTCGAGCTTGTCATGCATGTAGGCCTGCGTCAGGCCAGCAACAATCGCGAGTAGTTCCGGAACCCCTTCTCCAGTCCGAGCGCACGTGGGGATTATCGCGACATCCTTTGTGAAGTCAGTGATCCTGTCAAATCGATCTGATCTGAACCCGAGTCTCGACAGGGCCCCCATTATCGTGTAGATCCTATTGTTCAATTCAGTTTGGATCTCTGGATCTTGTTGCTTGAACGATATCGTGAACGGGGTGTCCGTCGTTGATTTCCATCCTTTGATCAAGTCAATCTTGTTTGCGGCAACCACAAACGGTGTCCTGCGCCCTTTCAGTATGCCAAGTGACTCTGTTGTCTGCGGTTCGACGCCCTTGGAAACATCGATAACGAGTACGGCAATGTCTGCTGCAGATCCGCCCCTGCGTCTTAGGTTGGAGAACGTTTCGTGGCCAGGCGTGTCGATGAAGAGTAGCCCTGGCACTTCGATCTTGATCTTGAATTGCTCAAGAAGCGGGCCGCAGGTCTCTTTTATCACTGAGGAGGGCAGAAGGCTCGCGCCTATCCATTGAGTGATCTGCCCTGGCTCGCGGGCAGCAACAGACGTGCCTCTGATCTCGTCAAGGAGGGTCGTCTTCCCGTGATCTACGTGACCAAGCACGGCCACAATGGGCTGTCGCAGAGGCATCTTGCATCATCCAACATAGACATTGAGCTTGATGAATGCAGAACTCTCTTAAACGTTTGAGATAACGTCGGGCCGAACCCGCGTGATGTGGGGAGAATGCAACACTGTCTGCTTTTATCGTGCGCTTCCTATTCCAATTCGAGGCCGCGTTCATATGGAACCTTCGGAAGACAATGCGTTCTCGCTACTTGCGAGACCGGTTCTCGAAGCAGTCCGCGAACGCGGCTTCGCTGCACCAACAGAACCCCAGGCGCAAGCTATCCCTAAGATCATGGCCGGCGAGAACGTCCTGCTCATCTCGCCGACTGCTTCAGGCAAGACTGAGGCAGCTGTGCTCCCGATCCTCAGCCGCTTCATGACTTCGAAGACCGACGAGCCAGGAATTGCCATGTTGTATATTTCCCCTCTTCGTGCGCTGAACCGTGATCTGCTTCAGAGGTTGGAGTGGTGGTGTCATCGCCTTGACGTGAGAGTCGCAGTCCGGCATGGTGACACTGACACGAAGGAACGAGGAATGCAATCGAAGAACCCGCCGGACATGCTGATTCTGACTCCTGAGACCCTGCAGGCAATCATGCCTGGGCGGATAATGCGAAGGAACCTCCGCAAGGTAGGCTACGTGATAATTGACGAGGTCCATGAACTTGCAGAGGACAAGAGAGGAAGCCAACTAGCGCTGGCACTTGAGCGGCTCAGATGGATCACCGCACGCGATTTCCAGATAGTCGGCCTGTCCGCAACGATCGGAACTCCCGAAAAGGTGGCAGAATTCCTTGCGGGCGCCAAGAGACCTGTTGCCATAGTGCGGGTCCCCATAGGCCGCAGATTGAGAGTGACTGTAGAGCTGCCGGAGCCAGATGCAGAGAGTTCTCGTCTTGCGAGCAGACTCTACACGCACCCTGAAGTTGCAGCACGTCTGAAGCTCATGCGCGGTATCATTGAGGACCACCGTTCAGTCATACTCTTCACCAATACGCGCGCGGCAGCGGAGGTCCTCACAAGCCGCTTCAAGGTCTGGGACATCGACTTTCCAGTGTCAATCCATCACGGATCATTGGCCAAGCCATCACGCATCTCAGCTGAACAGGGGCTCAAGAATGGGGAACTGAGAGGGCTCGTGGCAACCTCCTCGCTAGAGCTGGGAATAGATGTCGGGAGAGTCGACTTCGTCATTCAGTACATGAGCCCGCGCCAAGTGACCAGACTGATTCAGCGGATCGGAAGAAGCGGCCACAGCGTTGGGCGCGTGGCCGAAGGCATAGTCATCGCGATGGATTCGGACGACGCTCTCGAAGCACTTGCCATAGCACGCCGGGCAATGCAAGAGACGCTTGAAGCAGTTCAGATCCCTGAGAAGCCACTCGATGTACTATCACATCAGATCGTTGGCCTACTGATCCAAAAGAGCCGCTGGTATATCCGAGAGATACTTGACATTTTCACCAATGCCGGGCCTTACAAGGACCTGAATGAATCCGACCTTACTCGAGTGGTAGGATACATGCATTCGAGGTTCCCGAGGCTCTGTTGGTTCTCTCCACAAGACCAAATCATCCTCCGTCCGCGCCGATTGAAAGACATCTACACCTACTACTTTGGGAAACTCTCAATGATCCCGGATGAAAAGCAGTACCTTGTCGTTGACAGGTCGGGGAACTCGCCAGTCGGAGTACTGGATGAGGCCTTCGTCGCAGAATACGGGACACCTGGAACGAAGTTCATCGTCAGAGGTAGCCCTTGGAAGATGGAGAGTGTCAGAGGGGAAACGATCTATGTTCGAGGGATAACTGACCCCACAGGAGCAATCCCGAGCTGGATAGGCGAAGAGATACCGGTGCCGTACGAAATAGGGATAGAGGTCGGAGAGATTCGCAGGCATGCAGTTGAATCGCTCAGGAATGGCAGGAAAAAGGAGAACATTGTCTCAGAACTGTCGGCGAAATACCCGTGCACCGCTGACACGATGCAAAGAGCCTTGTCAGAAACCTTCGACCAGGCTGCCATGGGGCTGGACGTCCCAAGCGACAAGCTTGTCACCATCGAAGACTGGGACGAGTACGTGGTGCTCTCTTGCCACTTCGGCTTGTTGGTCAATCGAACACTCGCAAGGCTGATCGGACATGTCCTATCGGAGGAAGCGGGATCTACTGTAGGAGTGCAACAGGACGCATACCGAATTGTGATCCAATCTGCCGGGGTAGCTGATGCAGAGCGAGTAGCGAGCGTTGTCCGAAAGCTTGGGGATATGAACATCGATTACCTGGCAAGAGCGGCTTCTTCGAAGACAGGGATCTTCAAGCGCAGGATGGTTCACGTTGCGAAACGGTTCGGAGCAATCTCGAGATGGGCGGACCTTGGTAGCGTGCGTCTTCGACGCCTCATGAAAACGTTTGAGGGCACAGTCATCTCTGAAGAAACCATGAATGAAACCCTGAGGAAGGATCTAGATCTCCTGAACGCAGGTAGGGTTCTCTCTGCGATACGTGATGGAGACATTAAGCTGGTTGTCATTTCGGGATCGGGAGAACTCAGTCCGATCGCCAGGCTAGGAATCGAGCGTATCAGTATGAAGACCGACCTGATACCCTCGGACAAGATGAGGCGAATTCTGATCGATTCTGCCCGCGCAAGGATACTCAACGAATCCAGGACGCTCGTGTGTGTGTCGTGCTGGAAATACGCTGAGATCGTTAGGATGAGCCGTCTGCCCGCACCGATCAAGTGCCCGAGATGTAGTTCCAAGTCGATTGGGGCGCTCTCCTGCGGCACGGAAGAGCTGGATCAACTCATGAAGAGAGAGGGGAGACCTCTCACAAAGGCAGAGAAACGAATCGTTGAACAAGCATCAGAATCCGCCACTGTCGTCGAGAAATGCGGGAGAAACGCCATTCTCGTCCAAGCTGGACGAAGGCTGACCCCGGCAGATGCCAGGAGAATCCTGCGCAAGGAAAAACAAGCGACGGACAGACTGTTTGAGCTGATTATGGATGCGGAACGCCAGGCGCTTAGGAGAAGGTTCCTCTAGGCATCACCAAATGCCCTTCTGACTAGACGCATAGGGTACCGATACCTTTAGACCCTGTTTGATGCGATAGTCGTGAGATGATTCGAGAATGACGGTCGTTCTGGACGGGAGAACGCTCACGATTGACGATGTTGTGAGGGTGTCGCGACGATACGACCACATCGAGCTGCAGGAGAATGCGCGAAATAGAGTCGCAGAGTCGCGCAAGGTCCTCGAAGAACTGACAAAATCCAGAATCATCTACGGTATCAACACGGGGTTCGGCGCACTCAGTAATACAACAATTCCACCGGAAGACTTGGACAGGCTCCAGCTCAACCTCATTCGGAGCCATTCGACCGGGATCGGCCCTCCCTTGCCGACGGACGTCACTCGTGCAATAATGGTACTCAGGGCAAACACCCTTGCGAAAGGACTCTCGGGCATACGCCTTCCGACCCTCGAGACCTTGATTGCCATGATCAACGCACGAGTCCACCCGATCGTTCCGGAAAGAGGTTCCGTTGGCGCAAGCGGGGACTTGGCCCCCCTTGCACACCTTGCACTCGCCATGATAGGGGAGGGACACACTGAGTACGGCGGGAACGTTCTAAGAAGCTCCGAGGCTTTGAAAGCAGCCTCGATCAAGCCCGTCCAGCTTTCAGCGAAGGAAGGCCTCGCGCTGATAAATGGAACTCAGATGATGACCGCAATTGGTGCACTCATGATTCACGACGCGAGGAATCTCATTGACTGCGCTGAGAGATCAGCCGCTCTCTCGCTAGAAGTCTTGGGAGGTCTTGTCGAGGCGTTCGATGACAGGCTGCACCAAGCTAGGCCTCACCCTGGTCAGATTGCAAGCGCTCGTCGAATGATGCAGCTGCTTCATGATAGCAGGCTGGTTGGTTCGGGAGAGGAGCGAGTTCTGAAGGGGCTTCACAGGCAGGATCCATATTCGCTCAGGTGCGTGCCGCAGGTCATGGGCGCCGTTCGGGACTCGCTCGAGCACGCATCCAGAGTGGTTGAAGTGGAGTTGAATTCCGCGAACGACAATCCGCTGATATTCGCTGGCGAGCGAGTCGTCTTGTCCGGAGGCAACTTCCACGGCCAGCCAATCGCACTCGTGCTTGATTTGTTGTGTATCGCGCTCACAACGGTGGGCAACATTGCAGAAAGAAGGACCGCCCGTCTTCTTGATCCGAACATGAGCTCAGGTCTGCCTCCATTCTTGGCATCACCCGGTTCAAAGCCGGGCCTGAGTTCGGGCCTGATGACGGCCCAATGTTCTGCGGCCGCATTGGCATCAGAGAACAAGATCTTGTCTCATCCGGCAAGTGTCGACTCCATACCAACCTCAGCTGGCTTCGAGGACTTCGTTAGCATGGGCCCTGCCGCAGCTCTGAAACTCATGCGCATAATTGACAACGTTCGCTTCATACTTGCAATCGAATTCATTTGCGCTGCCCAAGCGGTGGAGACCAGAGGAGCTGAGAACCTGAGTTCGGCGAACAGAAGCGCCTACATGGCTGTGAGGAGGTTCGTGCAGAGATTGGACGCAGATAGGGAACTCTCGGAAGACATCAATCGTCTTGCTTGCATGTTGAAGGAAGAGAACTTCGCGGGATCGCCTCAGCCAGAATAGCGAGGCTTTCGTCAAGCCCCAGCTCAATCGCATGGTCAGCTTCTAGAGTCCTCTCAACTGGTCGGCAAGTCTGGCCGCGTCTTCCTCGAAAACGACCACGTCAAATGGTCCCATAATCCAGTAGTCCTTTCCGCCCGAGTAGAGTCTCTTCACATCGCCATACCGGGTCTTTGCGACCTCCTGACTGTCAAAAGAGAAAGCGATCTGTGAGGTGACGGTCTGCGAATCAGCGCTCACGCTCTTCATCGCGATATTTGCTCCTTCGATCTGGGTCGGAAAGGTAGCCACAAAGAGAGCAAGGTATGGGCCCTTCGTTCCACCTGACGCATACAAGGCCGTCCGGGCCGACTGCCGCGAGAAGAACTGGCCTGGTTCGTAGCCAGCGGTGTCGAGGATCTTCGCGATAGATTGGACATTCCCCGGTGCCTGGGTCAAGATCAGGTGTTCTCCCTCAATCGCAATGTTTCCAAGTTGGAGTTGGGCCTCCAGTTCCCGGCGACGGAACAGGAGAGTGTAGATCGCGTGACCATTATGCTCCGCCCTACGAACCAGGGCGGATGACTGCAGAGCCTGGTCCAGAGTCCTCAGGTCATTAGAATCGATTCTCAGCACCGTTACTGTTGGCGATGCTTCCTGGGAGCCTTCACTGGGAAGAGTGATTGATACCTCGTATTCGACGGACGCCGGGTAGATGACAAATTGGGGAGCATAGATCTCCACGAGCGGTCCCACTCCAAAGAGACTGTAGTTGCCGGAGGCTTCGAAGGCCCCACGGTAGTTGACATATGCCACGAACTCCGCCGATTTGGGTACAAAGCTCATCCAATCTTCGGGAGAGAATGGGACGATTTCCGGCAGCGCCTCTACTCTGGGCTGCAACCACAGATACGGCCCAACCCATATGATCGCCGCCAGCAATGTGACTGTGGCCAGCATCGAATACAACCCGACACGGCTTCGGGGCTGCCTTTTCCGCTGCCTTCTTGCTTCTCGACGGCTTGTCGATGTATTGCGTGAGACTGTTATTAGCAGGCATCTTCACCATGCCAGTGTTGGAACTTGCTCACGTATTTGGGGTCGATCCGAAAAGGATTGCTAGTTGCGGCAGGCGTACTGATTGCCGACCTAGCCATCTCAGAGCTACTTTCGTTGATGGGAATCCCCCCCATCCATGTTCTCGGGGATCTCTTGCTGCTGGAGGTGGCTGTATTGGCTATCTTGGGAGGAGTGGTTGAGTTCTCCGGGTCGATTGGCGCCTACGAGTTTCGCCAGTTGCTTTTCCGTGCAAAAGAGGAACTTCCTACAACAAGGCACAAGGATGCTTCAAAGAAAGCCTTAGTCCCATTCTGTGCGGCTTTGGCCTTGTTCTTGGTTCTGGCTGTCCTAACCCTTTGGGAATAGCACAGAAACAGCCGATCAGCGTCTTCTGTAGACTCACGCGGGAAATGAAAAAGAAAGGAGGGTAGGTGCCATCTTGGCACCTATCTTACTACTTGGGTTTTGTTGTTGTGGGTTTGCGTCTTCTCATCGCGAGTACTGCGATGAGG